>JBKGXZ010000117.1:0-5116 GCA_046546355.1 Desulfohalobiaceae bacterium
TCGATACTCATGATAGCAGTCTTACCACGGGCAGCTCCCCCCTGAAAGCTCACGCTTTAAGCCCCAGCCTGAATCCAATCCACCGGCTGCAGCCTGCCTCCTGTAACATCCCGCATCCGCAGGCCCTGCACCACCTCATAGATCCTGCCTCCCTGATCCCGGATGCACAGCTCAAACACGCCTTCCCTGCGGCCCTGGCTTACGGGCAGCACCTGGGCTTTGTATCTCCGGCCCGGCTGCGGGGGATTTACGACATAGCGGCTGTCAAAGCCCATGGGGAAGCCAATGAATCCGCAGTAGCGCTGGCCCCAGACGCAGGCTGCATGCAAGGCCCCATCCAGCACAAAAGGAGAGCCCAGTTCTGGCTCCTCAACAGGCAGGCTGGGAGCACAGATTTCAGCTACGGCTGCTGCTCGGCTCAAGTAAAGTGTATCGCAGATATTTTGATAAGCCGGGCCGAAGGGCACCAGCTGGTTGTAGACCTTATCAGCTGCCACAGCCATCTCACCCTCTGATCCCCACACCCAGGGTACAGCCTGATATCCTGCCTCCCCAGGCAGCTGCCCCAGACAGGCCCGGGCATGCTCCCTGACCCGGGTGATGCCGGAGCCAGCATGGCGCGTCCGGGTCACAAGCCTGGCCCTGAAGCAATTGTCCTGGAGTCTCTCAATCTCCACGCAGGCCTCGATGCTTTCCTGGCCTGGCTGCAGAACCAGGAACTTCTCGAACCAGGCCTGGGTAAAGCACCTCAAATCAATATCTTGCTCCAGCTCCCGGATTTTTTGTACCAGCAGCTGCATGGACTCCACAGCTGGCAGGACAGCAGTCCCAGCAAAGGCATGATCCAGCAGGTAGCCAGGGACCTGAATGCTTATGGGCACCTCCAGGCTTTGTCCTATGTGGGGAAGATTTCCCATAGCTGCCTGGTATTTTCGTCAATTGCCACCGGCCAGCCAGAGGCATTCAAGGCGCAGTGATCAGTAAATCCGCTGCAGACAATCTGCCCGGTTTGGGCCTGGGTTATAATGTAATAAAATCGCAATTTCACCCGCTCCATCTCCCCGGGCCGGGTATTGATCCACATAGGATCATCATAATACAGAGGACTTTGGTATTTCACCCCCAGCTCCACAATGGGATACACATATCCATTGTTCTCGATCTCGATATAAGGATAATCCAGATCCCGCATCAGGGTGGCCCGGCCGAACTCGAAGTACCTCAGATAATTGGCATGGTAGACCACTGCCGAGCGGTCTGTATCAGCATAAAGGGTCCGGCAATAGCTCCTGTGCCAGACAAAGCCGTCTGTCTGATTTCTCACAAAACGCTGATCGCCGCTGTATATTTCTGGGATAAACGGCTTGGGCCGCATGCTCAGACTCCTTTGAATACTATGCAGCAGTTCGTGCCGCCAAAGCCGAAGGCATTGGACAAAAAGCACCAGTAATCAGATCTGCGGGCCTGATCCGGCACCACGTCTATCCCTCCCAGGCTCGGATCCGGGATGTGATTGATAGTGGGCAGCATCAGGCCCTGCTGCATGCCCTCAATCCCAAAGGCCGCCTCAATAGCAGCAGAAGCGCCCAGGGTATGCCCTATCTGGGACTTGTTGGAGGAAACAGGCAGACCCTGCAAGCCGTTTCCAAAGACGCTCTTGAGGCACTCGATCTCTGTGCTGTCCCCTTTATTGGTCGATGTGCCGTGGGCGTTCACGTATTGGATATCTGCAGCTGATAGCTCCGCATCCTGGATTGCGTCCTGGATGGATTTGATAATGGTCTTGGCATGGGGCAGGGTAAAGTGATGGGCATCCGAGGTCCAGCCTACACCCAGCACTTCTGCCTTGGGCCACAGCCCATATGCCTTTGCCGCCTCCTCTGCAGCCAGCACTAAGACCCCGCAGCCTTCTGAAAGCACCATGCCCCTGCGGTCAATACTGAAAGGTCGAGAGGCCAGGGCAGGGTCCTGGTAGGCCCGGTCTTGTTCCGTGATCTTGATGGTGGCGTTCATATTCGCGAAGCCATGGATAAGCTCCGGCATGATGCAGGTATCCACGCCCCCGGCCAGAACGAAGTCACAATCTCCATCCCGGATCATCCGCGCCCCCAGGCCGATGGCATGATTCCCTGAAGCGCAGGCCCCTTGCGGAGAAAATATGGGACCGGTGAACCCCAGCATCATGCCTGCCTTGCTTGAAGGCAGATTGGCACAGAGGTTGGGCAGCAGATAGGGGCTGATCCGCAGGGCTCCCTTGTGCAGGAAAGTATCCATGGCCTTGCGGAAGGCATCTGTGCCGTTTAAGGCTGAGCCGATCAGGCATGCTGTCCTGGGCCCGGTTTGGGCGTCCAGCTCCAGGCCGCTGTTTTCCAGGGCCTCCTTGCAGACAGCCATAGTCAAAAGCACGTAATCCGCGTTCCAGTTGTAGGCTTCCTTGGCATCCGCAAAATCAAGGCCCTCTGGATCCCAGTCCGGGATTTCGCCTACCACGTTGCTCAGGCTCTCCACCTCACAGCGTGTGACCTTGCGAAAACCAGCCCTGCCGGCTACAGCCTGCTTCCAGCTCCGGGCAAAGGTCTTGCCCAGGGGAGTGGCTGCGCCGTAACCCAGGACAAAGACCCGTCTGTTCAGGGGTGCTTTCATTCTTTTTACCTAACGTGGTTGTAACCATTCACCATCCCCTGGGCCCGGATAAACTCATGTATCGTTGGGAGCCAGAGGTCCGGGGACCCTGTGGATAGTTTGGCTGCGGTTTTTCTATCTCAATCTCTTAAACACCATGCAGGCGTTGCAGCCCCCAAAGCCAAAGGCGTTCTTGAGCACGAGCTCCTGCTCATGCTGTTCCTGCCGGGTTACGATATCCGGCATGGGCATCTCCGGATCAGGTTCATAATTAATGCTGGGCAGCAGGGTATCTTGCAGCATGCCCTGCATGGCCAGCACAGACTCTATGGCGCTGGAGGCGCCCATGGCATGCCCGGTCATGGACTTATTCGCAGTGCAGGGCGGCAGCCGGTTCCCGAATACTGCCTGCAGGGCCTCGTACTCCACTCTATCCCCCACCTGGGTGGATGCTGCATGCGCGTTCACCGCAGCAATATCCCTGGGAGCTATACCTGCATCCTGGATGCTTTCCAGCATACAACGCCGCACAGTAGGCTCAAAAGGGGCCACAAAATGATGAGCATCAGCGGTCATGGACCAACCCTGGATCCCAAGCCCGGTCTCCAATTGATGCGCTTTGGCGAACTCCCTGCTGACCAGGATCACTGCTGCTGCACCTTCTGAGACCACGAATCCCCTCCTGCCAGCGGCAAAAGGACGGCTGGCCTTCTGTGGCGGCTCCTGGGCCTCTTCAGGCCTGTGCCTATAAGCCCCGTTCATGCTGGCAAATCCGGCCACAATAGGCTCCACCAGCACAAAGTCCACTGCCCCGCAGATAGCCACCTCCGCCCGGCCTGCAGCCAGGAGCATAGCCCCCATGATCATGGAGGTGGAGCCTGTGGAACAGGCTGTATTGGTGCAGGAAATAGGACCTGTGGCCCCGGTAAGAATGGCCACCTTGCCGGCCACCATATTGATGCAGGAGTTGGGATTGGTAAAGGGATGGGGCATTTTGTTGTCCTGCTGCAGCCTTCTGTCTGCAGCCAGGACCGCATCCTGGCCCCCGACAGCAGAGCTGAAGGTCACAGCCACCCTGGGAGCCAAGTCTTTGTCGATCTCGATTCCGCTTTTTTCCAGGGCCCGGTGGGCCACCAACAATGCATGCTTGAAGACCGGGGACCTCCAGTTGGCCATTTGTCTGGGTTTCAGGAAAGGATAGGGGCTGGGATCGATTTCCGGAACCTCCCCGGCTATACGCACCGGGAAGTCTGGGGGGAGCTCAAAACGGGTCAGCGGGCCGATACCGCTTTTTCCCTGGCACGCAGCTTCCCACTGGGAATCAAGCTGGGTCCCCAGTGCAGAGACCATGTCATATCCGGCGATCAGAATCTGGGGCTCTTGCATCAGGACCGCACAAGGCTACCAGGGTAAGAACTGATAAAGTTTGGCGAACATCTCATAGACCTGGATCCAGTTCTGCAGGTCCTCTTGAGACCGCATGTGCGCCCGTTTATTGACCATTATCCAGCTCATGTGGGCAGCCCCGTCCTTGCAGGTGCTGCAGTCCCGAGTGGCAGAGGTGCAGCACCTGTGCATGGTCTCAAGATCCGACGCCCAGCGGATGAACTTGATCAGGCGCTTGGGCTTTGGGTCACGGGTATCCAAAGGCTCAGTCACCGAAGGACACTCCTGCCAGCCAAAGCTCCGATCCAGCATCTGGCCGCTGGTCAACACCTGATGATAGTACTTACAGGAAATCACCGTGTCCGGATAGGCGTCCAGCATCTCGTCCATCTCCGCCCGAACCTCCTCCAGCTCCTCAGGACGCCAGGAAAAGCCTTCCTCCCCTTCGTCATTGGAAAGGAGCTGCATGTGCACCTTCAGACCCGCATCCCGGATCTTTCTGATCACCTGCTCGGTCCTGCCCAGCTGCTTGGGAGTTATGGTGTACAGGTAATAGGTATAGGGATCTCCAGCATAATTATTACTGGAAACCAGAAAGGTATTCTTGCCCCGCAGCCGCTTCTCGTCCTCTTCGTCCCCCCACAAGGATATGCCCACCATCATGTCCGGGAACCTGTCCCTGGGTACTTTGATCAGCCCATTGGTGGCGCAATACGTGGGTATTCGGCTGTAGAACTCCTGCACTCGGTCCAGGCACAGGGTAGGCTCTCCACCGATCAAAATGGCCAGGTTAACGCCGCGCTCTTTTTCAGACTCCACGAAAGAGGCCCATTTGGAGATGTCCATCTCCTCGCTGGCCACCTTGTCCTCCCCTGAGGAATAGAAAAAACATCCCTTGCAGCGCAGATTGCACCTGTTGGTCACATCATAGATGGAGCTGCGCATATTCAGGCTGGAGATCCTCTTATAGCGCTGATACCAGTGTTCATCCAGCAAGGAGCTGACGGTTTTCATACCAAAAAATCTGTCCTGGCTTGTGGTTTAAAAAATTGCGTCACTATGCTTCACCTGCAGTTCCCAAAACTAAAGAACTGATCAGGGACCAGGG
>JBKGXZ010000118.1:0-5027 GCA_046546355.1 Desulfohalobiaceae bacterium
GAACAATGGGGTACGAGAACTGGTTTTATC
The DNA here is from genome assembly GCA_046546355.1 of Desulfohalobiaceae bacterium. GTDB lineage: Bacteria > Desulfobacterota > Desulfovibrionia > Desulfovibrionales > Desulfothermaceae > CAZBUB01. The sequence goes on from JBKGXZ010000118.1 coordinate 31, forward strand.
CTGGCTGCAGTAGGCTCAGCCATAGGCCTGGGCAATATCTGGCGTTTTCCTTATATGGCCTATGATAATGGCGGTGGGGCATTCCTGATCCCTTATTTCTTTGCCCTGCTGACAGCCGGGATTCCCATCATCATCCTGGAGTTCGGCATCGGGCATAAATACAAGGGCTCTGCCCCCATGACCTTTTTTAATATCTTCAAGAAGTGGCAGTGGCTCGGCTGGTGGCAGGTCTTTGTGGCCTTTATCATCTCTATTTACTATGTGGTGATTATTGCCTGGGCCCTGAACTACGCTCTGCTGGCTTTAGACCTGGGTTGGGGAGAGAGTCCAGGGGACTTCTTCTTTGGGGATTTCCTGGCCTTAAGCGACGGGCCCATGACTCTGGGAGGCATAGTCTGGCCTATATTTTTTGCAGCTATCGCCATGTGGTTTGTGACCTGGCTGGCCCTTTTCAGCGGAGTCAGGCGGGGTATTGAGGTCGCGAACAAGATCTTTATGCCCCTTTTGTTCTTGCTGCTGTTGATCATGCTGGGCAGGGCCGTAACCCTGGAAGGTGCTGCAGACGGCATCAACTGGCTGTTCAGGCCGGACTTCAGCGCGATATTGGACTATCAGGTCTGGACTGCGGCTTATGGCCAGATCTTTTTCACCTTGAGTATCTGCTTTGCGATCATGATCACCTACTCCAGCTACTTGCCTGCCAAATCAGACATCAACAACAACGGCATGATGACCGCGTTTATCAACTGCGGCTTCAGCCTGTTGGCCGGCATTATGATCTTTGGAGTTCTGGGCTACATGGCTCAAGAGCAGGGAGTAGGCCTGGAAGAAGTGGTGGGTGCCGGGGTAGGCCTGGCCTTTGTAACCATCCCTGAGGCGATTAATCTTTTGCCCGCAGCCAAGTTCTTCGGGTTTTTATTCTTCATCTCCCTGGTATTTGCTGGGCTTAGCTCTATGATCTCCATCTCAGAGGCCTGCTGCTCAGCCCTGATGGACAAGTTCGGCTGGAATCGCAAGCCCACCGCCAGCCTGCTTTGCCTGGTGGGCTTTTTGCTCAGCCTGATCTTCATGACCAACGGCGGGTTGTTTGTCCTGGACATCGTAGACCATTTCATCAATAACTTCGGCATTGTCTTTGCCGGTCTGGTGGAGGTGGTCCTGCTGTCCTGGTTCTTCAAGCTGGAGTCCGTGCGGGAGCATATCAACTCTTTGTCCGAGTTTGCCATAGGCACCTGGTGGAACTTTTGCCTGAAAGTGATCACTCCCATTGTGCTGGGCTACATGGCCATAGCCAATCTGGTGGGGGATATCCGGGAGAACTACGAAGGCTATCCAGGCAGCGCCCTGGTGCTGTTTGGCTGGTGCGTGGTGGTAGGCATTGTGCTGCTTAGCTTTGTGCTGCAGTCCATGAAGAACAGCTGGGAAGACAAGGCATAGACCATAAGGAGAGTATAAATGAGTGCTGGTTCAATAGTAATGATGCTTTTTGGTCTTTTGGTTACCTGGGGCGGAGCTGCTATTTGCATCTCCAAGGCTATGCAGAAAAAAGGCTTATAAGTCGAAGGATATATTAGCCCAGGGGCGATATTCGTCGTCCCTGGGAGGAAAGAGTATGAGCCTGGCAGAGGAAACAGGGCAAAGTCTGCAACAGAAGCTGGAGCTCAGCAAAAAGCGGCTGTGGTACGTCCTGCACAAATTTTCTCCAGAAGAGATCATGTTGGCCTGGAGCGGGGGCAAGGATTCTACCCTGCTTCTGGCCATTTTTTTGCAGCTTTGGCAAGCAGAGATGCGCAGCCTCTCAGAGCTGCAAGTGGTCAGCCTGGACACCGGGTGCAAGTTTCCGGAGGTGATCTGCTTTCGGGATGAAATGGCCCAAAAATGGGGACTTCAGCTTTTGGTAGCCAAGCCTGAGCTGGATCTAGATGGCTACCCTTTGGCCCGGGATCCAGTGCAATGCTGCTTGGATCTGAAGGTAAGGCCCCTGCAGGGAGTGATTCATAGACAAGGGGTGCAGATCCTGCTGACCGGGGCCAGGCATGACGAGACCCCCGGCAGACAGAACAAGGCCTGGTTGGAGGACAAGGATTCCGGCTACCTGCAGGCCAATCCCATTTTGCACTGGAGCGAGATGGATGTCTGGGCCTGGCATCAATTAACAGGCCAGGAGTATTGCCCTTTGTACGACCAGGGCTACCGTTCCCTGGGCTGTATGCCTTGCACGCACAAGACAGGAGCTGGACCGGAGCGAGGGGGCAGGAACCAGGACAAGGAGCGGCAGATGCAGCTCCTGAGTAGTCTGGGCTATTTTTGATGCAACAGGGGCTGACTGTCAGTTATCTGTTATCAGTCAGCAGTGATCGGGTCAGGCTTAGCGCTCTAAAAGTTATTGACTATGAACCGATAACAGATAACTCCTATTCAGAAAACCCCGGAGGCAGCTGATCCTCTCCGTTCTCCCGGGATTCCTCCTGGGGCAGCTCCAGGGGGGCCTCTTCCTTTTCCCTGCTGATCTGCAGACCCATCCTGCGGCCTTCTTTTTGATAAGATCCCTTTTGCAGCCTTAGCTCAGCCATGGGCGTAACCTGGATGGCGGACTCGGCCCGCACCGGGCAGGCATGCTCGCAGAAGCCGCAACCTGTGCATTTGCGGTCCTCCACAAAGGGCACTGCCGCCTCCTGCCCGGCGATCCTTTCCAGGCTTACGGCCCCGAAAGGACAGGCCTCGTCGCAAATCAGGCAGTCCCTGTCCATTTCCCAGGCGATGCAGGCCCTGCGGTTGATGACTGCTGTGCCCATCTTGGCCCATTGCTTCTCCTGCAGGCCAAGCTCCCGGATGGCCCCGCTGGGGCAGACCTGGCCGCAGGCATTGCATTCCGGCTCACAAGGGCCCCTCCTGGCCACAGCCAAAGGGGCGTAGACCCCGGAGAGACCGGCCTGGGCCCAGGCTGGCTGGAGCATGTTCGTGGGGCAGGCCTGCATGCAGAGCCCGCACCTTAAGCATTGGTTCAAAAACTCGGTCTCAGGCACAGCCCCAGGGGGTCTGACCAGATCCTGGGGAGTAATCTGGCCCTTATCCTCTGTAGGCCAATACTCGAACAATCCCCGGTGGCCAAGGAATGAGACAGCCGCGCCCAAACCCAGGGCCTGCAGGACCTGCCTGCGGCCGGGCAGGAAGGGCTCCGGGGCTGATGAGCCAGGAGCAACTGCAAAATAAACAGCCCTTTCAGGACAAATCTTGACACATTTCTGGCAGGCTATGCACTCCTGGTAGCGTGTTTGTGTTGGATCTTGGCTTATGGCCTGCATAGGGCATTCCTGCACGCATATTTGGCAATTAGTGCAGGCAGAGGAGACGCGCCTGCGCAACAAAGGCCTGCTACCCAGCAGGGCCAGCAAGGCCCCTGCTGGACAGATAAATCTGCACCAGAATCTGGGTGATTTGTGGTTCAACCAGAACAGGAAAAGAAAAAAGGGCACCAGGAATAAAAGGGTGCTGTAGCGGGCGGGATCTGCCTGGCTGAAGACCGCCTGCAGGACAGAAGGATGCACTGCTTCTGGAAGCCGCTCCAGAATCTGCTGGGGCAGATACTGCAGCCAGGGCAGGACAGCCAGAATGTACAGCCTGCCAGCCCAGGCCAGGGGTGAGCCCCAGTGGGCCAGATTCAGGCCCAGCAGGGCAGAGGCGATTATTAGCAGCAAAAACAAATACTTAACAGCCAGCCAACTCCGGGATACCTGCAGAAGTTGCTTTTTTTTCAGCTTAGCAAATATCTGATTTGAAAAGTCAAAGGTGCTGCCTAATGGGCAGACATAGCCGCAAAAAAACCTGCCCAAAATGAGAGTGCCCAGCAGGAGTAGGCCTAGAACCAGCAGCCCGGGAAGCACTATTCCCAAGGACAGAAAAATCCCCAAAAAGAGCAGGGGGTCCAGGGAGAACATGGACTCTGCAGGCAGCCAGCCAGGCATGGAGAGCCCAGTTTGCTGCAGGGCCAGCACAAACAGCAGCAGACAAAGACCCTGCAGCAGCCGCTGCAGAATATTCATGCCTTGAGCTGCTTAATTTGCAGGCTGTCCAGATCCATGCTGCCCAGTCCCCGCTCTTGGGCCAGACGGATATGCTTGACCTGGCCGGGATCCATGGACCTGCCGTACCATTTGACCAGGGTTACTGTATAAGCATCTGCCGCGACCATATCTGTACTGGCGATGACCTTTTCCGGCTGGACCACATCCCCTGGCCCGGAGGGACCGTCGGTGGTCAGGGCCCGGGTAGCGTCCACCACCACTAAATCCGCCTTGAGCAGGGTGCAAAGATCCACTATGGACTCATGCAGATCATAGCGCCAGTGCATCTCACTCCTGTCCCTGATCAGGCCCATCATGCCCTTCAGGCTCAGGCTGACCCCGGTGCTGGAGTGGTGCTTGGCCACTGGTGCGGAGATCAAGACATCAGCCTGGTTTACCTCGCGCATCACCTGCCTGGAGCTTAGCTGCCTGCCCTCTGGTATTTTGGTTTCCTGGAAATCCCCTTTGCCCTGGACTCCCTGGACTCGGCAGCCGTCCACCATCTCTGCCGCCTCCTGGATACCGCTTTCAACCAGGCAGAGTTCTGAACTGCGCAGGGGGTTGTCCAAAACAGATACCCTGGAGGCCCCGGCATCCCGGCACATTTTGGCCAAGGCTTGCACCACCTGGGGATGGGTGGTGGTGGCCATCTCCGGAGGCTGGTCAAAGCTCATGTTGGGCTTGATGACCACTTTCTGGCCTTTTTGCACAAACCTGGACATGCCGCCCAGGGCTTGCACTGCTGCACGGGTGGCCTGTTCAGGCCCGCCCTGCGCTTCTACCAGATCAGGATGCTCCTGGGCATGGACCCGTCTGGGCAACTGCATCAGGCCCATTCCGCCCAAAAGGCAAAGTCCGCCTTTCAGCTGCAGGCTAAGAAACTCCCTGCGCGGGAGCTTGAAGTTCATGTCTTGCATGGCTGCTCCTTGGTAT
>JBKGXZ010000119.1:0-5003 GCA_046546355.1 Desulfohalobiaceae bacterium
ATAATGTATCTTACACCTTATTTTTCAGTATGTTATTAACCCTCGGTGTCAAGTGCGGATAAAGACCAGCAGGGCATGGAGGGAGGTATTGGGAATAAATCAATCAAGACGGTAGCCAGGGATAAATGCCCTTAACAACAGGGGCGAAATATTTTTTCGCCCCTGTTGTCTGCTGCGACAAATTACTTAAGCTTGCATCAAAGCCTCAAAAATCAGGCCATGCGATTCAGAAGCTGGCCCTGCATTTCGGATTGGGTGCTCACAGAGTTGGCATTGGCTGAGTAAGCTGTCCGATTTTCAAGCTGATTCACCATCTCATCTGCCAGATCGGTACCGCTGGGATTCCCGGCCTCCTGCCCCTCGGCCTGGTCCTGGCCTGCAGCTTTATCCATTCCCTGCATCTGCTGGGATCCGGTCTTCTCCACACTCTGCGCTGCCACACCCTGCCTGTTGCCTACTTCCTCCAGCTCCACCCGGCTGGGCTGGAAGTCCTGGGTGTTCATATTGGCGACATTATTGGCTGATACCTGCTGCCGCAGCCCATAGCTCTCAAAAGCGCCCATGCCTGATATGCTGTTCATGACCCCTGCCTCCTGTTTTAGGAAGGATATTATTTATATTAAAATACAGCTCAAGCAGTTTGTCAACCCAGGGAGTTCTGGGGTACCTCGATGCAGGCATAGGCGTTATGGTTATGAATGGATTCGAAGCTCTCCACCTCCACCTTAAACCAATTCACCTGATCCAGCTCCTGTACTTTGTGGGCCACATTGCGCACCACATCCTCCACAAAGGTAGGATGGGCAAAGGCCTGCTCAGTGACATGCTTCTCGTCTACCCTTTTCAGCAGGGCGTGCACCGGGCTGGAAGCCGATTCCTGCGCTAGCTGGATCAGATCCTCCAGCCAGATGCGCTTCTCGAATCCAGCCTGGATCTTGACCACGGAGCGCTGGCTGTGCGCGCCTTGCTCACAGATAGCCAGGGAGCAAGGGCAGACTGTCATCACCGGAACCTCCACCCCCACGAACATATTGGGCCGACCTTCCTCCAGCTCTCCGGAAAAGGTGCACTGGTAGTCCATCATGGCTTGACTGCCGCTGATGGGTGCAGCCTGCTCCAGGAAGAAAGGGAAACTGAAGCTGAGATGGGCCCTGCGGGCATTGAGCCTCACCTGCACTTCCTGCAGCAGCTGCTTGAAGCTGTGATAATCCAGGATCCCGGCCCATTCCTGCAGGGCCTCGATAAAGCGGCTCATGTGGGTGCCCTTGAACTCCCCGGGCAGATCCACGCATAGATCCACCTGGGCGACTGTATGCTGAACCCCGTCATTCTTGTAGCGCACCACCAAGGGATAGCGCAGGTTCTTAACCCCCACCCGATCGATGGACAGGGACACCAGAGAAGGGCTGTTCTGGACGTCTTGCATCTAGGCTAGATCCTTTCCTGTTGTGGACAGGCTCAGCTTGCCGTGCTTGATGCCCCTGGTGGAGATCAGGCGCTGGGACACGCTGCGAACATCCTGGGCAGGGCCGCGCAGCACCAGGACCTCCAGGCAATTGTGGGCATCAATGTGTACATGCAGGCTGGTGATAATCACATCCAGGGATTGATGCTGGAGCTCGATCATCTTCTGAGCCAAGTCGCTGTGATGATGGTTGTAGACCAGGGTAAGAGTGCCGGCCACCTCCTGGTTCTCATCCTCCCATTGTTTTTGCACCAGATCCCTGCGGATCAGGTCCCTTATAGCCTCGGAGCGGGTCTGATAGCATCGCTCCTGGCATAGACTGTCGAATTTCTCCAAAAGGTCCGAATCCAGAGAAACTCCAAATCTTATGGTCTGCCCCACAGTCCTCCTCCTTTATGCAGATTAGAGCTTGATCCTGGGATCAGCCAGTATATACAACAGGTCTGAAATAAAGGTTCCGATCAGGACCAGGACAGCGGAAATGAAGTTTACTGTAAGAATCACTGGATAATCCCTGGCCAGGATCGCCTCGTAAGCCATCCTGCCTATGCCCGGCCAGGAGAAAATGGTCTCAATAATAATGGAACCTCCCAGCAGCCCGGGCAGGATAAGCCCGAACATGGTTACAAATGGCAAAAGGGCATTGCGCAGGGCATGCCTGTAGTGCACCTGATCCTCTGGCAAGCCCTTGGCCCGGGCAGTACGAATGTAGTCCTGGCCCTCCACCTCTAGCATCTGGTTGCGCACATACCTGGACAACACAGCGATCCCGCCGGTGGCTCCCAGCACAGAGGGCAAAAGCAGATGCCATACCCGATCCATGAGCAGCATCAGCCTGGAATCCGGCTTGATGCCAAAGGTCTCCATGCCGATCACCGGTACCTGCAGATAGTTCACCACCAGTATGATCAGGATGTAGGCAAAGAAAAACCCGGGGATGGAAATCAGTACATAAGCCAGGAACGTGGTACTGCGATCGAACCATCCCCCCCTGAATATTGCTGCACGTATACCAAGTGGAAAGGAAATAGTCCAGGTCAGCAAGGTACCCACTGCGAAAAGGGGCAGGCTGTTCAAAAACCTCTCCCAGATCTTGTGTAAAACCGGTTGATTGTCCTTCCAGGACACGGTTTGACCGGTTAAAAGATCTTTGTAGAACAGAAAGTACTGCAAATGCAGGGGCTCATCAAGGTTGAATTCCTGCTGGAATCTCTCCAGGACCTCAGGGGTGAACTTGGGATTCATGGGATCAATCTGACTGGGCTTGCCTGGAGCCAGATGGATAATTGCAAAAGAGATCACCGAGACAAAGAACAGGGTGATGGATTTCTGAATCAGGCTCCGGCAGATGAAGCTGAACATGCCTGGCTAGTCTCCTGCCTCGAATTCCGGGGCCTTCGGCAGCTTTATCCAGTTATTGAAAGAGAAGCTGTAGTCTCCGGTGGGAGTGGGCTCTATAGGCTTATATACAGTATCTCCTTCCTGGTCGGTCTCCTGGATGACAATCCTTTTGTCCAGAACAGCGGTCCACTTGTCCACAAACAAAAAAGTATAGGGCAGCTCCCTGGCTATGATCTCATGCAGGCGATGGCAGTACTCGATCTTCTGTTCCTGGTCGTACTCCTTGCGAATCCGTTCTATCAGCTGATCCGCCTCAGAGTGGTCGAAGCCCACAAAATTGAGCTCATGGGGGTCCCTCTGGCTGGAATGGAAGATCTGATACAGATCAGGCTCCACGCTCATGGACCAGCCCAGGATAATGGCGTCAAAATCATGCCTGTTGACCCTCTCCTGGATAAACACTGACCACTCCAGAGTATCGGTGCTGACATCCACGCCGATTTTCTTCCAGGAATCCTGCACAATAGCCAGAATCGCCTTGCGCAGCTCGTTGCCGCTGTTGGTGATCAGCGTAAACTTCAGCCTCTGACCATCCTTTTGCAGCCAGCCCTTTTCATTTTTGCTGTAGCCAGCCTGCTTTAAGAGCTGCTGAGCCTTTTGCGGATCGTAATCCAATGGCTCCAGCTCATGATTGTAGTACTCTGTATCCTGGACAAAGGGTCCGGTAATGCGCTCCCCCTGGTCGTGCAGGACATACTCGATGATCTTGTCCACATCCAGTGCCAAGGACAGGGCTTTGCGCACCCTGTGATCCTGGAATGGCTCCCTGCGCAGGTTGTAGCCGATATAGGTGTACCCGAAGGAGGTCCCGGAAAAGCTCTGGAAACGATCGTCCCGGCGCAGCCTCTCCACCTGGTGAGGCTCAACAGAGTAATCATCCAGGGTCCCGGCATAGAACTCCATCTCCTGGGTCAGCTTATCCGGGATGATGCGCAGCACAAATTCATGATAATTGGGCGGGCCTTCCCAGTAATCCTCAAATCTGGACAATCTGATGTATTGATCAGACTTCCAGTCCTCGAATTTGAAGGGCCCGCTGCCTACAGGGCTGCGATTGAATGCGCTGTCCCGCATGCTGAACTTTTCCGGGTCCCTGCCCCTTTTTTGGGCTTCCTGGCGCAGGGCCTCATCATTTAAAAGGTGTTCCGGCAGGATGCCTATGCTCCAGCTGTTCAAGGCAGGGGAGTACAGCTCCTGGTAAGTGATGCGCACAGTCAGCTTATCCAGGACTTCCACCTCCTTAACAGGCTCGAAGTCCGCGATCCTGGGGGATAGATTCGCCGGGTCCATCAGGGCCTGGTAGGTGAACTGCACATCTTGGGCGGTGAGCTGCTCACCGTCATGGAAGTATACCTCAGGCCGCAGATTGAAGACCAGGACAGGATTGTGCTCCCCAGCCGGCAGAAGCTCTGGGAGCAGCTCCTGCAATTGCCCTGGCTCCAGCACACTTTCAGGCTGCACATACCTGACCGCAGGGAAGGCATCAAAGTAGCCCAGACCTAGAATACGGGCCAGATTCTGAAACAGATCCTGATCCACCTCCTCCAGGACCAGCTTTATCCTTTCTGGGGCCCTGATCCGGAACTGTACCTCCTGCGTTTGCTGGTCCTGCTGCCCTTTCCGGGCCTGCTCCGGCTGCTTTTGCCCCAGCTCCAGGCTGCGCGTTTCCTCACTGGCTGGCTGGACCTCGATTTTCCTGATATTCTGCAAGGTCCTGGCCAGCTCTGCATCAGTCTGAGGCGGATATTCAGCCAGGCTGCGCAGCAGGTCTGCCACCTGATCCGCGTTTGCCTTGCCCAGTCCAGGGATCTCCCTGGCCTGATGCACGTAGAAGTAGGCCTCCTCGTATATCTCCCAGGACTCAGCCACCCTGCCCCGCAGGCTGAGATCCTCATCTAGATCTACCAGTCCCTCGAAGACCTTGGAATTGATTTCGCTGCTGGCTGAATCAGAAGACAGCACCGGATTAAGAATGCTGGCATCTCCGGAGGAGGCCGTGATGAATTCCTGCAGCCTGGTGGGATTGCCCCGGGTCTGTTCCTGATAGCTGGGGACCCAGAAGTAGGACTGCAACAGGAAAAGGACCAAAAGCAGGGGCAGAAATATCAGAGTCCTCTTGATCCACATGGTTGGTATC
>JBKGXZ010000120.1:0-4895 GCA_046546355.1 Desulfohalobiaceae bacterium
AGATAATAGCCAATCAGGCAGAAATCCCTAAAAGGGTGACTTCTATTTTTCTGCGTCTGGCATCCAGGTCATGGTTGATGACCACCACCTGCTGCCAGGTGCCCAGATAAACCCGTCCCTGGCGGACAGGCAGCGCCAAGGAAGGCCCCAGCAGTGCTGCCTGGACGTGGCTGTGGCCGTTTCCATCCTGCCAGGCCTTTTCATGCTCGTATTCCCGCTCCGGCGGTGCCAGCTCCCTGATGGCCCGCTGCAGGTCCTTGACTGCTCCAGGCTCGTACTCAATAGTGGTCAAGGAGCCAGTGGAACCAATGCAGGCAGCGTTCAGGGAGCCTGTCTGCATTTCGGCACGCTCAACAATCCCCTGCAAATCGGCAGTGATGTCTGCAATCCCCACCCCGGCAGAGACAGACACCTCCAGGGTCTCAGTATGGCAAAAGCAGCTGGGCATATTGCATGCTCCCTTGCATCTTGTGAGTTGAAAGTAAAAATTTAAAGCTAAAAAGTAGGATCCTAAAATCGGTATATTAACCCGTGAGTGCTGGAGATTGCTTCATCGAAGACTCCTCGCAATGACGGGTGATATCAACGCTGTCATTACCCCCGAGCAGTTACATAAAAACCAGTTTTCTTACCTCTCCTGCAGGTTCATGGTGGCCGCCGGAACGTGCAGAGTAGTTCACATGCAGAGCGTATGAACGATAATTGCAGCTCAATACAGTTAGAACCTGGCTTCACTTTCCCTGGAATGGGGCCTGCTAAGAGGAATATCAGGGAATCCGGTGAGCATGATTGCTTCCCGCGTATTAGTTACATAGGCCTCAAAGATGTATTCGTTCCAGTAATGCCGATCTAGTCCGTATTTCATGAGTTTCTCATAGGCTTTGACTTTATCTTGGGTTTTAATCTTGTCCAAAGTTCTTTCAAAATATTCATGCCAGCCCTGCTGGTCACCGACACTATAAAATTTCCTGCCCTTCAGCTGACCGATTATGTAGGGAGTGATAAAGACAATTGAATAATCCAGCTCAGCCCTATGAACTGGAGGCGGCATCAGCCTGACCAGCCATATCTCTCCTGGATCACCCCGATATCCGCTAACCACCTTTGCCTTGAGCTTTTCCCCGGTCACAAACTCATGCAACAGGACATATTCCCCTGAATGACCGGCATGCGTATACAACCCCATTCTGGAGGCATTCATAATCTCGAACAAGTTGATCAGCCCTTGGTCAGCTTGAAATTCCTTGCAAACCTCAGTGGCAACATAGCCTAAGGATTCTCTGTGCAGACCAACATTGAGATCAAAGAATGCCCAGCAACTAAAATAGGATAGGGTCAGGGGGCTCATAGGTGGTCCCTGCGGCATGTATTCTTCCTCTGCGGCCTCATACAGATCAAGCAACTTCGCAAGTTCCGGCATTTCAGATAACTGTTCGATGATGACACTCATCTTATTCTGAGCATACGTATAAACTGCATGTAATGGATCGAGCTGATCCATTTCATCTTTTTTTATTATTGTGTCTTCCAACTCTTCTGCTTCAACCTGAGCCTCTCTTATCTCCTGGATATCAATCACTTTACGTTTGCTTTCTTTCCGTAAAGAATTTACTACCTTAGCAGCAATAGGAGCCCGTTTGCTCAATCCCGAGCTAGATCTTTTTGGATTCTTCTTTTTTCTTTTCATTATAAATCACCCATATTTTAATACCTGTGATCAAGATGTTCAACTTGGTATTATTCTTGTCTGGTTTTAGCATGAACAGACAACACCACCCCTCATTGACCGCTACTTCCTGGCTGAGCCTAAAAACGCACCAGGATACGCGCTGCCAGCGGCTCAGCTTGCGGCAGAGTAGCGCTGCTCCACAGCCAGTAGGCATTTGAATAGCTAGCGATTCAAGGCTTTCAGGATCTCAGAATCTGCAGCCCTCAATATGCTTGTGATCAATAGGAAGCAAATGTACAGTATCCTGCCTCCCTGCCGCAAGCAGCAAGGCAAGCCAGGAACACACTGTATTTCAATAGGAGGTTCATGCCATGTGCCACAAAGACAGGCCTAACCGCAAGGAATTCCTGAACAACCTGATGCAGCCCATGCCTGTTTCCCAAAAGGCGAGACTTTTTCTGCGCAACAACCTGCTCAAGCTCATCAGCCTGCGCTCCTGCTGCGGCAACAACGGCCAGCCCGGGTGCTGAGTCGCACAAAAGCCAGCCGGTTCGGCTGACTAGCCTTCAAGGAGCTGCTGCCTTGTACCTGGCCAGATACCGCCTGCAGCACAGATTGAGCTATGTGATTCGGGAGTCCGTGCTCCAGGACGGGGTCTACGTCAGTCGCGACCTGCTGGATCTGGGCCCTGACCCTGGGCAATACATCGAATACCCCGGCGGAAACAGCTTCTATATCAGCCAGGAGGTGGAGGACAGCCTGCAGGCTAAGGGTCTGGAACCAAGCCTAAATGAGCTGGAGGATCTTTTCTGGCCTTTTGTCCGTGCCGAGATCCGCCATGCCCTCAGGGGCTTTGCATGGCGGAGCAGGGCCAAGAGGAGACTGCCTCCCCTGGATAGCACAGACGAGGACTACCTGCAGAACCGCCTGCATTTAGTGGACAAGCGCCGCATCAACTACCTGCGCCTGGGGGAGATGGACCAGAGCCAGCTGACTGCCATGCCGCTTAAGCTGTACAGACCCCTTTTGTACATGTCCAGGGACGAGATGGAGCACTACTTCCAGAGCCAGGAGGCTGGGCTGCCTGCGCGGGAATACAGCGCCTACGTCTTCTCCTTCCTGAACCTGCGCAGATTTTTCTCCGAGATCTATGCCGGGGTCATGCCCCAGGCCCTGGACCTGGAGAAGCTGGACAAGTGCTTCATCCAGGACATCTGCGAGCTGAACCAGGATCCCTCCTTTTTCGGGGACAGCAGCTCCCGGGAAAGGCTGCATCCCTGCCTGGTGCGCTACGTGATCATGTACTTCGACTACTCCCTACCTGCAGGCGACTACCTGCACAGACTGCGCCAGGACTTCTTGGCCCGCAAGCGGCAAGCCTTTGCCCGGGCCTCCAGGCAAAAGGAACCTGCTGATCTGCAGCAGAGCGCGGAGATCTTCCAAGTCTCCATCAAAGAGCTCACGGGCATGAGCCGCAGGCAGATCACCCGGCTGTACAGGCAGCAGGCCAAGAAGCTCCACCCGGATCAAGGCGGAAGCAAGCAGGACTTTATCCGCCTTTCCCAGGCCTACAGGACTCTGCTCAGCCTGTTGGGCAAATAGCCGGAAGAAGCTTGTCCCTGCAACTCCCCCAGACTCCTGGCCAAGATATCATTAACCCAGCTGAAATCTCTGCAGGACCTGTTGTAGTTGCTGCCAAGCCTCTTCCCCTCCGGGGCAAAAGCACCGCTTAAGCTCGGGGCTCTTTGCCAGCCCTAGGTCCTGAGTCAGCAGGATCCGCTTCTGCTCCCTGCTTATCTGCAGCAGATCCTGCCCGGCAGCAGCAGGCCAATACAAACAATCATAGCCCCTGGCCTGCAGCAGCTCCGCTAGCTGCCGAAGCTCGTCCGAGGCCAGGAATCTGGGTCTGCGCAAGGGCCTGTCCCGCAATGCGCTTACCCCTTGGACATCCAGGGACTCGAACTCAGGATACAGGCTGACCAGATCCCGGTCCTGCAGCTGACAAACAAAGCTCGCAGATTCTGAGTTGACCAGGGCCAGATCCACCTCTTCCTGCCCCAGTCCCAAAACAGAAAGCAAGTCCTCCAGGCTGGCGCCCCCGGCCAAGCCCTTGGCAATAGTAGTCTTTTTCTCCGCACTGGGCAGAATGGAGTTCAGCTCTTCGTAGAGCCGCACATATACAGTGATCATAACCTCAAATCCTCTCCTGCAACACCGAATGCAATCATTTCTATGAACCAGTTTGCAAACTGTAAATTTTCAGCTAGGATATTAAAAAAAACAACCTCCGCATCCAGGAGAAGCTTCAACATGAATTCTACAGGGATGACCTCCGGCCAGGGCAGAACTATTCTGTCCGAACAATGGCTGGGCATTTTGGATTTGCTCAAGGCCTCTGCCTTTACCATTGACCTAGGCCGCAGGATTACCGCCTGCAACCAGAGCGCCCAGTACCTGCTAGGCATTTCCGAGCAGGAGATACTGGGCCGAGAATGCTGGCAGGTCTTCAGAGGAGTGCCCTGTACCACCTGTTGCCCTTACCATGATGACAACACCGAGACCAAGGAAATCGAGATAGAGCTTCTGGATGCTGAGAATCGGCCCCATCTAGTAACCCGCCTTACCGCGCCAATCCAAGACGCCAATCATGAGCTGCAGGGCTATTTGATCCTGATCCAGGACCGCATGTCCCTGGCAGAGCTTTTAAACCGCATCCGCTACGGGGAAAAGAGCCTGAAGATCATCCTGGACAATTTGGACCTCGCCATATTCACTGTGAACCGGGGCGGGTACGTCACCTTTTTCAACGATGCCGCAGAGTCCCTCACCGGATACTCCAGGCAGGAGATCCTGGGCAAGCCATGCCTGGACATCCTGGGCCCTGCAGGGAATCACGTGCAAAAGCCCCTGCGGAACTGCCTCAAGTACGGCCGTTCCGAAAGCACCGGACCCAGCAAGATTCTTACCGCCCAAGGAGAAATCACGGACGTCAAGATCGACCTCATGCCGCTGAGCAACGAGCAGGAGAAGCTGGTGGGCGGCCTGGTCACCCTGCATGACCTGACCCTGGCCAGAAAGCTGGACGAGACTGTCACAGAAGAAGACTCTTACCAGGGCTTGATCGGCCGGGATCCCAGGATGCAACAGATTTTCGAGATCGTAGAGCAGATCGGTCCCAGCGAGGCCACTGTGCTTATAGAGGGGGCCACAGGAACAGGCAAGGACC
>JBKGXZ010000121.1:0-4840 GCA_046546355.1 Desulfohalobiaceae bacterium
GGGAGGGGTTAGGGGAGGGTTGAACGATATCAGGCAGCTAACTCACAACCCCTAACCCCACGGTGTCAAGTGTGGGTAAAGGTCAGGGCCCCGGCAGGGGGTCTGACCTGCAATCCCTATTTGCCGCCGAAGGCATCCTCATCCATTTCTATCGCAGTAGGCACAGTCTGCAGGATAACATTCATCTTGCCCCTGGTGGTGGGCAGCACAGAATGTACGAAGTATTCCAGGTTTTTCAGCTGGCCCTGGTAGAAGGCTACATCCTTTTTCTTGGCTTTGTCCAGCTTGGAGGCTGCCACATTGGCTCTCCAAAGCAGCATCCAGGCCATAATCACATCCCCGCTGACCTCCAGCAGGGAATAGGCATGGGCAAAAGCTTCCATGATCTTCTCGGACATAGCCTTCTGGCCGATATCCATAGCCACCTCGCCCAGCTTGTTCAGGCTCTTCTCTACCTCTGCAGCCAGATCCTTGGTCAGCTCATTCTCCTTGCCCTGGGCAATGGTCTTTTGTATCTCGCCCATAAGATCCATGATGGCCTGGCCCTTGTTCAGGCCCAGCTTGCGCCCCAAAAGATCCATGGCCTGGATCCCATTGGTGCCCTCGTAGATCATGGTGATCCTGCAGTCTCGAAGCAGCTGCTCCTGTAGATATTCCTTTGTATAGCCGTAGCCCCCGTAGACCTGCACTCCAGTGTTGCAGACATCAAAGGCCCGGTCTGTGACGTAGCCTTTGGCAATGGGGATCAAGACATCTATGATGCCCTGATATTTCTGCTTCTCCTGCTCATCAGTGCTGAGCTCCTTCTGGTCCTCGCAGTAGCCCACATAATAGATCAGGCTGCGCATGCCCTCCACGTAGCACTTCATGTTCAGGAGCATTCTGCGCACGTCAGGGTGCTGAATAATGGGCACAGCAGGCGCGCTTTTGTCCTGCAGGTTCTTGAGATGCCTGCCCTGGGTCCTTTCCCGGGCGTAATTCACGGAATTCAAATAGGAGGCGCTGGCGCAGGCCAGACCCTGCACCCCCACCAGCAGCCGAGCCTCGTTCATCATCAGGAACATCTCCCGCATGCCCTTGTTCTCCTGGCCCAGGAGCAGTCCCCGGCACTGGCCCTTGCTGCCCAGGGTCATGGTGCAGGTGGAGCTGGCATGGATGCCCATCTTCTCCTCTATACCTGTGCAGACCACATCGTTAAACTCGCCCATGGAGCCGTCTTCATGCACCCAGTACTTGGGCACCAGGAACAAGGAGATGCCCTTGGTCCCTGCAGGGGCACCCTCGATCCTGGCCAGGACCGGGTGCACGATATTCTCGGTCATATCATGTTCGCCCCCGGAAATGAATATCTTGGTCCCGCTAAGGGAGTAAGTGCCGTCTTCATTCTTGACTGCGGAGGTCTCCATGGCTCCCAGATCAGAACCTGCCTGGGGCTCGGTCAAAAGCATGGTGCCCATCCATTCCCCAGTGTACAGCTTCTTGAGAAACATCTTCTTTTGCTGCTCTGTACCAAAGGTCTCGATCAGCTTGCCTGCCCCCTGGGTCAAACCGAAATAAAGATTGAAGGAATAGTTCGCGCCAAGCAGATAGTCGCTGACCCCCATGGCCAGGGTCCTGGGCATGCCCTGGCCTCCCCATTCCGGGTCTTCTGTAATAGCTGTCCACTCCCCTTCCCGGTACAGCTGATACAAGCGATGAAACTCCTCAGGCACCCGGACCATGTTGTCCTCGAACTCCACCCCTTTCTCGTCCCCCACCTTCATGGTGGGCAGGATTTCCTTGACCGCCAGATTGCGGGCCTCGTTGATGATCAGATCCACAGTCTTCTTGTTAAACTCCGCGAACTTGTCATGCTTGCTCAGCTCCCCTACCTGGAGCTGCTCATGCAGAACAAAATCCACATCCCTGCGGTCAGCAATTACCTGTGCCATGTTTACCTCTCTTTTTCTAGTTTGATATGTTGCTCAGCTTATTTGTATTGCCTATGCCCCGCACAAAAAGATCCACCAATGGGTCTGCCATGGAAACCAGGGTATATTCGCGACTGGAATAAAGCCATGTAGTGATCACCTCGTCCACAGCGCCAATTATCAGCTGCTTGACCAGGTTAACCTGCAGGTTCTTTCGGATCACGCCCTCTTTCTGGCCCTGCTCCACAATCTCAGCCACCAGATCGAAGTACATCTTGGACATCTCCTTGATCTTGCGGTCCGAGAGATGCCGCTTGAGCCTGGTCTCCATCTGGTAGACGATGGCCATGTCCCTGTTGGTCTCGAACTCAGCCAGCTGCCTGTGGATCAGGTTTCTCAGCTTGTCCAGGGCATGCTCTGCGCTATCCACTTCCTGCTTGAACCTGGAAAAGACCTGTCCGGTCTTGTAGCTGAAAAAATTGTCCAGGATATCGTCCTTGTTCTTGAAGTACAGATAGATGGTCCCGTCAGCCACGCCAGCTTCCCGGGCGATCTGGGAAATGGTGGAGTTGAAATAGCCTTGACGGGCAAAAATTTTTATTGCAGCTTCCAGAATTTGCTGATATTTATCATTCTTTTTGCTGCTTTTGCTCTCGGTGGACATTTTGTTCTTGATTCCTCGATAGTTTTTGGCTATTTCCTGAATGAATATTCATTCATGAATTTCTAACAGATTCAATTTCAGCGTGTCAACTGCAATGTCAAAATCCAAGTCGAGATTCCGGCAGCAAGCAATGCGTAGCAGCCTATGCCCTACTTGCAGCTGAAAAGAACCCAGCCCTGCCCTGAAGCCAGCAGACCTGGCGCAGCCCCGAGTCCTCCCCCAGACCTGGATGGACCCAGGCAGCAGCTGCGCATCGGGCTGCTCAGCTATCGCAGCAACCCCCACTGCGGCGGACAGGGCATTTACGTTCGTAACCTGAGCAAGGCCCTGGCTGATCTGGGCCATCAGGTACAGGTCATCTCCGGGGAGCCCTATCCTGAGCTGGACCCGGGGGTGGAGCTGGTGCCTCTGCCAGGGCTGAATATGTATGCCTATCCTACTGCCCGGGCTGCGCTTAGGGAGCGGGGCCTCAAAGGCCTGACCGATCTGCGCGAATACTTGAGCTACATAAGCGGTGGCTTCCCTGAGCCCTATTGCTTCTGCCGCAGGCTGCTGCAGTATATCCCCGGCCATATGGGGCACCTGGACATCCTGCACGACAACCAGAGCCTGGGCTTTGGTCTCCTGGGCCTGCAGAATGCAGGCTTCCCTGTGCTAGCCACCCTGCACCACCCTATCAGCATGGACCTCAAGTATGCCCTGGCCCAGGAGCAAAATTGGGGACTGCGGCTCTTGATCCGCCGCTGGCATAGCTTCCTGGGCATGCAGAAAAAAGTAGCTCCCAGGTTGCAGAGCCTTATGACCGTCTCCCAGGCCTCCAGGCAGGATTTTGAGCGCGAGTTCGGGCTAAGACAGGAGAGCATGCACGTGGTGCACAATGGTGTGGACCTGCAGAGCTTCGCTCCCAGGCCGGACATCCAGCCCAGGCCGGGCAGGATCATGGCCACCGCCAGCGCTGATGTACCCCTGAAGGGCTTGACCTACCTGCTGCATGCGGTGCACAGCCTGAGCCGGGAATTCCCCGACCTGCATCTGGTGGTTTTGGGCCGGCCCAAGGAAAACAGCTCCACCTCCAGATTGCTGCAGGAGCTGGGGCTCAGGAAGCAGGTCAGATTTGTGCACGGCCTGAGCGAGGAGGATATCGCCTTGGAATACGCCAAATCCAGCCTGGCTGTGGTACCTTCCCTTTATGAAGGCTTTGGTCTGCCTGCAGCCGAGGCCATGGCCTGCGCCAAGCCCCTGGTATCCACTACTGGAGGGGCCCTGCCGGAAGTGGTCGGGGACGCGGGCCTTATGGTACCCCCTGCTGACTCCCAGGCCCTGGCAGCAGCCATCAGAAGGCTCCTGCTGCACCCGGAGCTGGCCCATGAGCTGGGCCAGGCAGGCAGACGCAGGATGCAGGAGCATTTCAGCTGGCAAAAAGCTGCCGAACGCACGGTAGACATCTATCGCCAAAACCTGTATCCAGCCCCAAGGCATGCTGACATTTGATCCAGCCAGGCTGGACCTGGCTCCAGGAGACAGGGTTCTGGACCTGGGCTGCGGCCAGGGCAGGCACGGACATGCCCTGCTCAGGCAGAAAAGTCTCCAGGTCTATGGCCTGGAGCTGAGCCTCCAGGAGCTGCAGCAGGCTAAATCCGGCTTCAAGCTCCTGCAGGCTGAGGCCAGCCCTGAATATCCTGGCGGCTACCTGCTGCTGCAGGGCGACTGCCTGCATTTGCCCCTGGCCCCAAGCAGCCTGCAGGCCGTAATCTGCTGCGAGGTCCTGGAGCATCTGCAGAACTACCACCAGGCCCTGCTGGAAATAAGAAGGGTCCTTAAACCTGGAGGGATCCTGGTCATCAGTGTGCCTCGCTATGGCCCGGAACGCATCTGCTGGGCCCTGAGTCGAGAGTATCAGCTGGATCCAGGCGGTCACCTGCGTATCTTCCAGGCCAAGTCATTGCAGCTGGAAATCCAGCGCCTGGGATTTGAGATCTACGCCAGGCACTGGGCCCATGCCCTGCACTCCCCCTATTGGTGGCTCAAGTGCTTAAAATGGCCCAGGCGGGATTCCTGGCCCTTGATCAAACTCTACCACAAGCTCCTGGTCTGGGATATGCTTAAGGCTCCTGCCGTGACCCGGGTTTTGGAGCGGCTCCTGAACCCCTTCATGGGCAAGAGTGTGGTTTTCTACTTCCGTAACAGGAACTGAAGTTTTGCTATCCCATTACTTGGAGGAGCAACAATTCTTGCTCTAGGAGACCAAGCAAGTGAGTGCCGGGGA
>JBKGXZ010000122.1:0-4840 GCA_046546355.1 Desulfohalobiaceae bacterium
CAGGAGGACATGGCCCAGGCCTATGCCTGGGCGGATCTGGTGGTCTGCAGGGCAGGGGCCTCCACCCTGGCGGAGCTGACAGTGGTGGGCAGGCCCAGCATCTTGATTCCCTTCCCCTATGCCACCCACGGCCACCAGCTGGATAATGCCAGGTATCTGGAAAGACAGGGCGCGGCAATCGTTCTGGAGCAGAGCTATCTGCAGGATATCTGCCTGGGGAGTGTGGTCAGCGATCTTTTGCTTTTGCCCAAGAAGCTGCAGCAGATGGGTCAGGCAGCCAGGTCCCTGGGCAAACCGGGGGCCGGGACAGCGATAGTTGAGGAAATACAAAGCATGCTGCCCGGGCAGCAGGGATAAGGACATGAAGAGCTTGAAAAATATCCATATGGTAGGCATCGGAGGCGCAGGCATGAGCGGAATAGCTGAGGTCCTGCTCAACCTGGGCTACCGGGTCAGCGGCTCTGACCTGGCAGAGAACGAGGCAGTCAAGCGCCTCAAGGAGCTGGGGGCGCTCATACATCAGGGCCATGCTGCCCAGAATCTGCAGCAGGCAGAGGTATTGGTCAAATCCAGCGCAGTGAACGGCAGCAATCCGGAAATTCTGGCTGCCAGCGAGCAGGGGATCCCGGTCATCCCCAGGGCAGAAATGCTGGCTGAGCTGATGCGGCTCAAGACCGGGGTGGCTGTGGCCGGGACCCACGGCAAGACCACCAGCACCTCCATGCTGGGCACAGTGTTCAAGCAGGCCGGCCTGGATCCCACAGTGATCATTGGCGGCAGGCTGAATACATATGGGGCCAATGCCTTAATGGGTCAGGGTGAGTATCTGGTGGCAGAGGCTGACGAATCTGACGGCTCCTTTTTGTGTCTGTTCCCGATTATGTCCATGATCACCAACGTGGATGCGGACCATCTGGATTTCTACCCGGACCTGGCCTCCATAGAGGAGGCTTTTGTGCGCTTTATGAACCAGGTCCCCTTCTACGGGATGAATGTGGTCTGCGGGGATGATCCAGGACTGGTCAAGCTCCTGGGCCAAGTCAAGCGGCCGGTGCTCACCTATGGCCTGCAGGAGGGGAACGATCTGCAGGCCAGGATTCTGGAGCTGGGGGCCCAAAGCAGATTCCAGGTCCTGTACAAGGGCCGTAACTGGGGAGAAGTCAGCCTGGCCCAGCCCGGGGAGCACAACGTGCTGAACGCGCTGGGGGTCATAGGTTTGGCCCTGCAGGCCGGGATTGCCAAGCAGGAGATCGTAACCGCCCTGGCGGAGTTTGCCGGGGTGGGCAGGCGTCTGGAAAAAAAGGGGGAAAAAGATGGGGTCCTGGTTCTGGACGACTACGGCCATCACCCGGCTGAGGTCAGGGTCACCCTGCGCACCCTGAAAGAGGTGTACCCGGGCCGCAGGCTGGTGGTGCTCTTCCAGCCGCACAGGTTCTCCAGGACCCAGGCCTTTTTCGGGGACTTCTGCCGCTGTTTCGAGCTTGCGGACAGGCTGCTGTTGACAGAGATCTATCCTGCTTCGGAATCCCCTATCCCAGGAGTGAACGGGGTGAACCTGGCCCAGGGGGTACGCCAGGTGAGCCGGGTCCAGGTAAGTTTCTGTGCAGATTATCAGGCTTGTCTGCAGGAGCTGCACTCCTTCCTGGAGCCCGGGGATGTGTTGTTGACCCTGGGCGCGGGCAGCATCTGGCAGGTGGGGGAGAGGTATCTGCAGGGCGGTGCTAAGTAGGATGCGCATTGTGCATGAGCCCCTGCTGGCCCCCAGGACCAGCCTGGGACTGGGCGGAGTAGCCCTGGCAGAGATCAGCCTGGAGCAAACAGAGGACTGTGCTGGGTTGGCCAGGGTCCTGGACAGGGAAGGGGGCAGGCCCCTGGCCTTGGGCAGGGGCAGCAACCTGCTCTTTGCAGATGGCAGGCTGGAAGTGGTGCTGGTCAGACCCGGGCTCAACTTCCTGCAGATTCTGGAGGATGGCAAACACAGTCTGCTGCTGGAGGCAGCAAGCGGGGTCAGGCTGCAGACTGTGCATAACCTGATGCTGAAACAGGGCTTGTCAGGCCTGGAAGGGCTGGTGGGGGTGCCGGCCAGCCTGGGCGGGGCAGTGGCCATGAATGCCGGGGCTTTTGGTCAAGATTTGGGAAAGGTTCTGCAGCGGGTGCAGATCTGGAGCCCGGAAACTGGGCTGCAATGGTTGCAGGCCCGGGAGCTGGAGCTGGGATATAGAAGCTTTCGGCCCCAGGCAGTGCAGGGTTTTTGGCTGCTGCTCAGCGTTGAGCTGGAACTGGAGAAAAGGGACAGACAGCAGGTAGGAGCTTTGATGCGCAACAACTACAGGCGCAAAAAGGCTACTCAGCCTTTGCTGGCCAAAACCTGCGGCTGCGTGTTCCGCAACCCGCCTGGGGGGAAGTCTGCCGGGTATCTGTTGCAGAGCTGCGGCCTGAAGGGCTTTAGGCTGGGAGGCGTGGGCTTCTCCAGCCAGCATGCCAATTTCCTGGTCCATCACGGCGGGGGCAGCAGCGAACAGGCCCTGGAGCTGATCCAGGTGGCCCGGGCCCGGGTCTGGGAGAGGTATGGGCTGGAGCTGGAGCTGGAGCTGCGCATTCAGGACAGGGCTAAGACCGAGTCGCAGCACTAAGGTGCAGGGGGAAAGTGCCAGGCAAGAACAAGTACCGCAACAGGGCTGGTGCAGAAAAGCAGGGCAGCTTCTGGTCCCTGGCTGGCAGGATGCTGCGCCTGGTGCTGTTGCTGGGAGGCTTTCTGGGTTTCAGCCTGCTGCTGGTCTGGGGCTACGGCTGGATCACCAGCACTCAGCATTTTGCCCTGCGCAAGGTAGAGATCCAGGGGGGCAGGCATCTGGACAGGGAAAAGATCCTGGATAGCACAGGAGTCAGTCTGGGGCAGAATATATTGGGCCTCAGCCTGGCCAGGGTGGAGTCCAGGCTGAGGCAGGAACCCTGGGTGGACAGGGTCAGGGTCAAGCGCACTCTCCCGGATAAACTTCAGATCCAGGTCCAGGAAAAGGAGGCCCAGTTCTGGATTCTGCAGGAGGGAAGCCTTTATTACGCAGACAGCCAGGGCAGGCCGATAACCAGGATCAGGGCCCGGGATTTTGTGTCCTTGCCCCTGCTGCTCCTGGAAGAGCAAAATCAGCGGCAGCAAAACCACCTGGGCCTGATCCGGGACTGGCTGCAGCAAAGAAGGCTGCCCTTCAGCCTGGCTGAGGTGGCCTGGATCAGGTTTGCTTCAGACGAGGTTCTGGAGCTGGGGCTGCAGGACAGGGAACTCCTGCTGCGGGTGGGTACCGAGTATCTGCAGCAGAATCTATCCAATCTGGGCCGGGTCTGGAGGAAGCTGCAGCAGGACAAGATGTTGCAGCAGGCAGAGCGATTGATAGCCTTTGAGGGCTTGTGCTGGGTCAAGTTCGAGGCAGGTAAGGAGCAGGATTAGCTGGGGACCGTGTTCGGGGGCAGGGAACATTTATCTATCTTGTTATGCCAGGAGACAGCTTATGAGCGCCAAATCCAATCTCGTGGTCGGGCTGGACATCGGCACCACCAAGATCTGTGCAGTAGTGGGGGAAAATACCCCGGAAGGGGTGGATGTAGTGGGCATAGGCATGAGTCCCTCCACTGGCCTGCGCAAAGGGGTGGTGGTGAATATCGAGCAGACTGTGCAGTCCATAAAGAAGGCCCTGGAGGAGGCCGAGCTCATGGCGGGCTGCGAGATTCGCAACGTGTACGCAGGTATTGCAGGCAGCCACATTATGGGCTTCAACAGCCACGGGGTGATTGCGGTCAAGGGCGGGGAGGTGACCCAGAAGGATGTGGAGCGGGTCATAGATGCGGCCAAGGCCGTGGCGATACCCTTGGATCGGGAGCTGATCCATATCCTGCCCCAGGAGTACATTGTGGACGACCAAAGGGGCATAGAGGACCCAGTGGGCATGTCCGGGGTGAGGCTGGAGGTCCGGGTGCATATAGTCACCGGGGCTGTCTCCAGCGCCCAGAATATCATCCGCTCCTGCCACAGGGCAGGACTGGATGTCTCAGATATAGTCCTGGAATCCTTGGCTTCTGCTCAGGCGGTGCTGACTTCCGAGGAACAGGAAATAGGCGTGGGACTGGTGGATATAGGGGGAGGCACCACTGATCTCTCGGTGTTCGCCAACGAGTCCATCAAGCACATCTCTGTATTGGCCTTGGGGGGCACCAACCTGACCAACGACATCGCCTTCGGATTGCGTACCCCGGTGAGCAGCGCGGAGAAGATCAAGCTCAAGTACAGCTGCGCTCTGGCGGATATGGTCCAGAACAATGAGACCATAGAGGTGGCCAGCGTGGGCGGCAGGGAGCCCAGGAGCATTTCCAGACGGGTGTTGGGCGAGATCTGCGAGCCCCGGATGGAGGAGATCCTGAGCTTGGTGGATCAGGAGTTAATGAGATCCGGGTATAAGAATTCGGTGGGGGCCGGAGCTGTGCTCACTGGGGGCACTTCCCTGGTGCAGGGCATTTCCAGTCTGGGAGAGCAGGTGTTCGATCTCCCCGTCAGGGTGGGCTACCCCCAGGGAGTAGGTGGGCTGAAAGATGTGGTCATGAGCCCCAAGTATTCGACTGCTGTAGGGCTTTTGCTCTATGGGGCCAAGAAGCAAAAAGTAGAGCACAAATTCAGGATCAGGGAGAAAAACATTTTTCATCGCATTTTGACCAAAATGCGGCGCTGGTTTGCGGATATCAGCTAAAAACAGGGCCAGGCAGGCTGTCTAAAAAAAGGTCCAAGGAGGTCGGGAATGGATTACATGGAGATAGAACCTGAAGGCAACGCCAGGATTAAGGTCGTGGGCAT
>JBKGXZ010000123.1:0-4815 GCA_046546355.1 Desulfohalobiaceae bacterium
ACCCACGGCAGGACAGGCCTGAAGAGCATTCTCCTTGGCAGCGTAGCCCAGAATGTTCTGGGCAAGGCCCCTTGTCCGGTTCTGGTGGTGCCCACCCTGCAACAGCAATCTTGATCAACTTTGACAGTGAGCTGCGGACACATGTGACTATACGAAACACTTTTCAGATGGGCTAGGGTGCTGTATTTAGCTGCAGATAAGCCATACTGAGACATACGTTCTTACCTAATAAGCCGCCTTTCCCGGACTGCACCGGGCAAGGCGGCTTACTTGTTTGTGCAGCCACATCTTTTGATTTGGCATTCTGGTTGCAGGGACATAGATAAGGTAGAGGCAGTTGAGAAGTATTGTGTAATATCTAAATGAATGGAGGTAGAAAGTATGCTGATGAGGCAACTGGGAAACAAAAAGATCTGGATGCATACCCTGCTTTTGGCCCTGAGTTTGGGGCTGGTGCTGTGTGGATCCCAGGCTATTGCTGCTGATGGCGGAGATGAGGAACAGGGCGGCTACGAGGAAAGCCAGGAGCAGGAAGGTGATGCCTACGGCCAGGAGCAGGAAGGTGATGCCTACGGCCAGGAGCAGGAAGGTGACGCCTATGGCCAGGAGCAGGAAGGCGATGCCTATGAATACGAATCCGAAGGCGATGCCTCTGAATCCGAATCCGAAGAAGATGGCGGTGATGGTGAAGAGGAAGAAGGGGATTCTGAGTGGTAGTTAAGCTCAGAAGCCTCGACAGCTCTGCCGGCAAAATGTAGATGCAAAACCAGACTTGCGTTAGCTGGCCGTTTCCAGGGCCAGCTAGCGCAAGTCTGTCTTGACAGATTCAAGCCCTATCTTGAGCAAAGCTCCACTCCCGCCAGCCCAATAGCAGCAGGCATGCCTGCTGGCCTAGGGGAATTCCATGCACTCGATATAATGCTCCATGAACCGCGGATGGTTGGCGGTGGAAACATGCTGGATTTCGGAGACCCTCTCTTCCAGGTAGCGTCTGTAGGTAATGTCGTTTATCAGCCAGACGCATCCGCTCCTGCTGGCGTTGCCAGCGAACATGACCCTGTCTTGGCTGTCTGCGGGCAGCAGGCCTATTCTTTCCAGACTGCCAGGTTTTAAGTAGAAGCCGAAGCCTCCAGCGATGATGATCTGCTGCATATCAGTGGACTGCAGGTTCGCCTCCTGGAGCAGGATGTCTATGCTGGCCCGGATAGCGCCCTTGGAGAGCTGGATTTCCCTGAGATCCTTCTGGGTGAAGAACACTTCCCGGCCCAGCCTGATCGCCGGCTGGCCGTGCAAAAGCTGCAGTCTCTGCTGGAGCTCAGGGCTGACCTGCAGCTCTCCTGCACTGGACAACATACGCCCGGTGCGGTCCACAAGGCCCAGGTCCAGCAAGCTGGCCACCAGGTCCATTATCCCGCTGCCGCAGATGCCTTTGGCTGGCACATCTCCGATGGTCTGCAGCTGCAGATCGAAACCGTCGGTGCTGACCTGGGATATAGCTCCCAGGGCCGCCCGCATGCCGCTGGTCAGCGTGGCTCCTTCAAAGGCAGGTCCTGCGGCTGTGGAGGCAGCCAGCCTTTGACCCTGGTTGTTGACCGCTATCTCTCCATTGGTGCCTACGTCTATGTACAAGACCCGGGCTGCATTGTCGAAAAAATCTCCGCTCATCAGCAGTCCTGCAGTAACATCTGTACCAATAAAGGCATGCATGACGGGTGGGATGTACACCCTGGCCGCAGGGTTGACTTCCAGGCTGAAGCGCTGCGCTGGATAGCTGCTGCCGCCCTGGATATCCACCCGGAAGGGAATCCTGCCCAGAGGGGAGGGATCTATGCAGGCCGCAAGCTGCAGCATGGTGGTGTTGCCCCCCAGGACCACATCCAGGATCTCCAGGGATTCTGAGCCTGAATCAGTGCAGACTTCCTGGATGAGCTGGTTCAGCCCCCTGCTTACAGCCTGGTGCAGCTGCTGCAGACCCTGCTCTGTGGAGCCGTGCATGATACGAGAGATAACATCGTGCCCGTATTTGCCCTGGGGGTTGAGCATGGAGGCAGTGGCCAGCTCCTCTCCGGAGATCAGGGAGAGCAGGGTGACCACCATGGAGGTGGTGCCCAGGTCTACAGCCAGACCCTTGGGCTGCATAGTCTGTCTCCAGCCTGGGAGCTGACTGGCTTCCGGCTCTGCGTCGTAGCGCATCCACCAAGTCCCCTGCTCCTGAAATACCCGGACCGCGCTGGCCACTCTGCCCCAGCTGATACGCTCCCCCTCCAGGATCTGCTGGGCTTCCCTGATCCGTCTGGCATCCCGGCTGAAGTCCTCCGGGAGGCGAATGGTCATGTCCCTTTCAGGAACTATCCTGCAGGACAGCCTGAGCCCTGCAGCCTCCTGCTCAGGCGAGATCTTGGAGTGCGGAGTGGGGGGTATATCCTCCGGGCTCTGGATCCAGACTCCGCACTGCCCGCAGATGCCCTGTCCGTTGCAGGGGCCCTCGATATTGATCCCCTGGCGAAGCAGGGCTTCGCGCAGGGTCTCTTCAGGCCGAGCCAGTATGGTTTCCTGCAGGGGGTTGATCCTGATCCTGGGGCTGGACATGCTCTGCACCTACCTCTGTCCTTGAACCTTGCTCAGACTGACTGATTCCTGCAGATCGCTGGCCAGGGATTCCAGCTCGCTGCGGAAGGCCTGGGTATCGGATTCTTCTGGGACCTCGATCAGGGTGTACATCCGGAATACTGGGACTTCCTCCAGGGGCCCCTGTTCCAGCCGGGTATCCATATCCAGGATGTTAACCCCCTTGCGGGCCAAGAAGCTGGAGGTCTTGTATACTATGCCGGATTTGTCCAGGCCCCGGATGCGCAGGGCATAGCGCTGTCCAGCTGCCTGGGAACCACTGGGCTGGGGCTCTGGGACCGGAAAGATATGGGCGGTGATCTCTGATCTCTCCTGCAGCTCGCGCAGCAGGGGAGAGAGCCAGTCCCGTACAGCCCCTTCCTCAGCGCTGACATGGATCATCAGGGAAAAGTGCTCAGCCAGCAGCGTCATGCTGGAGTTCACTATCTTGCTTCCGGAGAGGTAGATCTGCTTGCTGACCTCGGCCACCACACCGGGCCGATTGCCGCCAACTGCAGAGATGATGTACTCTCTTCTGGCCATAAGCTCTCCCCATGGATGTTTGCCTGCTCAGGTTATGGGCGGTCTGTTCCGGAGAGGGACTGGGCTGCGGTTTGGCGCCGGCAAGTCAGTCCCCTTTGGCCTTCTCGGCCTCCGCCCGCTGGAGCACCTGCTGGATGTCTTCCCTGGCCTTGGGGGGAAGCTCACTGCTGCGGGAAGTGCCATCCTGCAACAGGTCCAGAATGTAATCCTGGATCCTGTCCCGCATTCGTCTGGATCCGTCCTCACGCCAGGCCTCATAGTCGCGCCTTTCCATGAAGCGGGGCTGCCAGTTCTTTACGGCCATTTCCCGGGTAAGATCGGTATGGAGATGGCTCCCGCCAGGGCCCAGGCGATGGATCTCCTGCAGGGCCTGGGGCAGGTCATCCAGGGAGAGGCCTCGGATGACACGTCTGCCCATGGACAAGACCTCGTCCGCCAGCACCAGCTGAAAGAGGGAACCAGTCATTCCCGATTCCAGGAAGCCTGCGTCATGTACCAGGTTGGCTCCGGAGAGCAGGGCTGAGTGCAGGGAAAAGCTGGCCTCCAGGGCGGACTGCAGGTCAGTGTCCTTGGAATCGCCGCAGCCCCCGGCCACAAAGACAGGCAGCCCGATATAGTCAGCCAGCTCTGTCATGCACAGGCTGAGGATGCTCAGCTCCGGGGCCCCGTAGGAAAAGACCATGCGCCGCATATCCAGTATGGACTGGGTGCCGCCGATGATAATGCAGGATCCGGGGCGCTTGAGCTGGGACAGGACGACGCCAATCAGGGATTCCGCCAGGGTGACCACCAAATGGGCGGCATGGGTGGCAGGCACTGTGGCTCCGCTGGTATTGGCAGGGGCGAATATCTGGGGGATTCCGTACCTGGCGCAGTACAGGAGCTTGTCCAGGGCGTTGAAGTCGCAGGTCAAAGGAGATAACGGTTCGTTGTAGAAGAAGTACAAGGGCCTGTGTTGCAGCTCCTCCTGCCCGCCGGCCACAGCGCTGGCCATCTCATGGATAAAGGCGCAGTGCTGTCTGGAGTAGCACCAGGCGATGATGGGCTTGCTGCTTTCCTGGATCATTTCCGCAAACTCGTAAACCTCTTCCAGCCCGTCTGTGACATCTGAGATAGAGCCCAGAGACATCACAAAATCCATCTCAGGCAAGGCATCGCAGACCCGGGCCACATTGGCTGCGTCCTGGCGCAGATAGCGCCTTTTTTTGCGGCTGTAAGGGTCTATAAAATTGGGACAGGTGGGGCCTGGACCAAAATGGCTGCGATAGGGCTCGATCCTGAGCCTGCCGCTGCGGTCCCAACGGTGTACCGTAGTTATGGGAGGCACCCTTTGCAGGCACCAGCGTACCAGCTGGGAGGGGATGTAGACCCGGTTGTCTTTGACCGAACACTGATTGGCCTGCAGGAGCTTCCTGGCTCCTGGGTGATGGATCTCAGCCCCGGTATACTGCAAAACCTCCATGGCCTGGCTGAAAATCAGGGACTTTTTCTTTTCCGTGAGGTAGCTGAAATGTACCGAGGTATCCAAGGAGATGTCCTGTCTATGCATGGCTGGTTCCTGGTTGGAGGTTCAGGCTGATAGCGCGAGAGCTCAGAGACAGATTATCCCGGCTGGGCTGCAGATGCAAGCCTGGTGCCCAACTAAGCATGGCACCCACTTGACAC
>JBKGXZ010000124.1:0-4793 GCA_046546355.1 Desulfohalobiaceae bacterium
CCCTGAGCTGAGGTTCCTTGCAGGCTGGGGTTCGGGCTTAACATAACAGGAAGACGCATATGGCTGTGGTATATTTCCCTTGGATGCACAAGGAGCTCCTGGCAGCATCCCCTGGCTGCAGGATCTGCTTGCTGGATCCCGGCCTGGATCAATCCGGGCCGGGAGAGGATGAGAATCTGCAGTTCTGGCAGCCAGAGGACCTGCCCCTGCAGGGCGAAAAGGCCCAGACCTGCTTGCGCAGGATTCAGGAGCTGGCTGAGCAGTATCGGGATCCAGAGCAACTGGCTCTGCAGGCCAGGCAGGGCAGCGCGCCTTGGTTCGGACAGAGCTCTGTATCCCTGGAGGCTGAGCTCAGGCAGAAGTTGGAACCTGGTCAGCAGGCAGCTACCGGGTCAGGGCCGGATTATGCCCTGCAGGCCCAGATGGTGCTTTTGTTGGCTTGGGATCTGGAGCAAAAGAGCCTGGAACAGGACAGGCTGCAGCAGGCTGTGCACGACAAGTGGAGCAGGCTGCAGGAGGCATTGGGTACAGGAGATGAGCAGCCGGATTACTTTCCTGGCAGGGGCTTTTTGGCCCAGGATCCTACCCGGGCTATGCAGCTCGATGAGTCCTGGCCTGGGCTGCTGACCTGGTTTTTGTACTTTCTGCGCCCCGGAGACTGGCTGTACGTAGACCAGGAACGAATTCATGCAGAGTGGCAGGAGAGGGGTCTGCAGCCTGAGCCTTTGCATTTGGAGCAAAAGCAGGAGCTGGGCCTGGAGGCAGCCTCCGGACAGTGGATGAAGCTGGCTGGACCAGGCAGACGCCTGGTGCTGCAGGGCTCGAAGAAACAGGATAAACCCTGGCTGGAGCAGGAATTTCAGGTGCTGCTGGCTGTGGGCTAAGCAGCTGCAGCCTGGAATCTTTCTGCATGTACAGCTGCTAAAAAAGGCGACCAGCGAGCATGACAAACAATATCAAGGCCAAAAAGGGCATAATCTTTGATTGCGACGGAGTGCTGATAGAGTCCAGAAAGGCCAATCAGACTTTCTACAACTTGATCCTGCAGGCCCTGGGCCTGCAAACCATGTCCAGGCAGCAGGAGGAATATGTCCACAGCCATACTGTACAGGAGTCCATCAGGCATATTGTGCCTGAGTCCAGGCTGCAGGAGGCCCTGGAAGCAGCCAGGGGCATATCCTATACCCAGGTGCTGTCCCACATAGAACTGCAGCCCGGGCTTGAGGACCTGTTGCAGACCCTGCGGGACAAGGGGCTCATGAGCGGGATCAATACCAACAGGACCAACACCATGGAGCTGATTCTGCAGCGCTTTGGCCTGAATGGTTACTTCCAGCCGGTGGTGACTTCGGATATGGTCAAAAGGCCCAAGCCAGACCCTGAAAGCCTGTTCATGGTCCTGGAGAATTGGGGGCTGGATGTCGGCCAGGTGGTGTTTATCGGGGATTCCCTGGTGGATGCCCAGGCTGCAAAGGATGCAGAGATTGATTTTTGGGCCTACAGGAATCCGGACCTGCAAGCTGAGCTGCATGTGTTTGACTTCGCGCACTTGAGCCAGGTGCTGAGAGTGGAGCTGTAAAAGATATAGGGCGCAAAACCTAGATGCCAAGGAGGCTTAATGTTTATCCTGTCCAATTTTCTAATGGCTATAGCTGAGATCCTGAATGCACTGCTGAGCATCTATTTTTGGATAATTATCATCTCTGCAATTTTGTCCTGGGTGAATCCAGACCCTTATAATCCTGTGGTGCGCATCCTGCGCAATCTGACCGAGCCTGTCCTGGACAGGGTGCGCAGTTGGCTGCCCTTTACCATGCTGGGAGGCATAGATCTGTCCCCTATAGTGGTCCTGCTGGGTATCCAATTCATCAAGGTCTTTCTGGTGCAGAGCCTGACCCAGATAGCTATGGGCATGTAGGCAGCGAGGAGTCAGCCTTGTCAGAGCTGCCTGCATATGTGAGCCGCAAGGGCCAGGATTGCTACCAGCTCAGGCTCTGGGTACAGACCGGGGCCAAGAAGACCGAGATAGCCGGCTTTTATCAGGGGTGCCTCAAGGTCAGGGTCAAATCCAAGCCAGTGCAGGGCCAGGCTAATCAGGAGCTGCTAGGGTTTCTGGCAGCCAGACTAGGGCTTGGGAAAAAACAGCTGGCCCTGGAGAGTGGACAGGGAAGTAGAAAAAAGGTAGTTTCAATCTCAATGATGGGAGAACCTGATTGGGATATTTTTGGGTGTTAAATACCAAGGAGGGTGGCAGCTATGGAGCAGTATGAACTGGAATTGATAGCCAAGTACGGCAAGATGGACGATGAGCTTAGCCATCTTTGGCAGAAGCATCTGGAATATGAAAAGCAATTGGAGAAGTTCGATAATAAGCTCTATTTGACTCCCCAGGAGGAAAGCGAGCTGAAAATGCTTAAGAAGAAAAAGCTGGCCGGCAAGACCAAGATACAGCATATCCTGGAAAAGTACCGGCAGCAGGAGGTTGGCAATGAGGCTTAAAGGGGCCCAGATCCTGCTGGAATCCTTGATACAGGAAGGTGTAGAGACTGTGTTCGGCTTCCCTGGGGGGGCTGTCATCGATATCTATCATGAGCTGCCCAACTACCCCCTGCAGCATATCCTGACCAGGCACGAGCAAGGGGCTGTGCACGCTGCGGACGGATTCGCCCGGGCCAGCGGCAAGACTGGCGTAGCTCTGGTCACATCCGGGCCTGGGGCCACCAATACCGTGACCGGCATCGCTACCGCTTATATGGATTCAGTGCCCTTGGTGGTCTTCACTGGGCAGGTGCCCACTAAGCTGATAGGCAATGATGCCTTCCAGGAAGTGGATATTGTAGGCATCTCCAGGCCCTGCACCAAGCACAACTATTTGGTCAAGGATGTCCGGGATCTGGCCAAGGTCATCAAGGAGGCCTTCTATATAGCCCGTTCCGGCAGACCGGGCCCTGTGCTGGTGGACCTGCCCAAGGATGTTATGGCTGCAGCCACTGAATACCACTATCCCAAACAGGTCAAGCTCAGGAGCTATAATCCGAACTATCAGCCCAATATCAAGCAGGTGCGCAAGGCTGTAGAGCTGATCAAGGAGGCCAAGCAGCCGGTGATCTTTGCCGGGGGAGGGGTGATCATCTCCAATGCCCATCAGGAGCTGACCTGGCTGGCCAGGACCCTGCAGATCCCGGTTACCAATTCCATGATGGGCCTGGGGGGCTTCCCTGGCAATGATGCTTTGTACTTGGGCATGCTGGGCATGCATGGTACCTATGTGGCCAACATGGCAGTGAACAACGCAGATCTGCTGGTCTCGGTGGGTGTGCGTTTCGACGACAGGGTCACCGGCAAGCTGGAAACCTTCGCGCCCCAGGCCAAGCTGGTGCACGTCGATATTGACCCTACCTCCATCCGCAAGAACGTCTCTGTGGATGTACCCATAGTTGCGGATTGCAGACTGGCGCTGCAGGCCCTGCAGCAGGAGCTGCAGCAGGAGCTTCAAAAGCAGGATATTGCCTCGCAGTATGAGCAATGGAGGCAGCGGCTGCGGCAGTGGAATGAGGAGCACCCCTTGAGCTACAGCTCCAGCGACAGGGCCATCAAGCCCCAATTCGTGGTGGAGAAGCTCTACGAGCTGACCCAAGGGGATGCGATCATCTCCACTGAAGTGGGCCAGAATCAGATGTGGGCAGCCCAGCACTACAAGTACCATCAGCCCCGGAGCTGGATATCATCTGGAGGTCTGGGCACCATGGGCTATGGATTCCCGGCTGCCCTGGGGGCCCAGATAGCCTTTCCGGACAAGCTGGTTATTGATGTGGCCGGGGATGGCTCCATCCAGATGAATATCCAGGAATTGGCCACTGCGGTCTGCAACAATCTGGCGGTGAAGGTGATCATCCTGAACAACAGCTATCTGGGCATGGTCAGGCAGTGGCAGGAGCTGTTCTATGATCGCAATTACTGTTCCACCTGCCTGGAGTACAGCCCGGATTTCGTGCA
Organism: Desulfohalobiaceae bacterium; assembly: GCA_046546355.1. Taxonomy (GTDB): domain Bacteria; phylum Desulfobacterota; class Desulfovibrionia; order Desulfovibrionales; family Desulfothermaceae; genus CAZBUB01. The sequence goes on from JBKGXZ010000124.1 coordinate 3,997, forward strand.
GCTGGCCCAGGCCTACGGGGCAGAAGGCTATCGAGTGGAGCAGGCCCAGGATGTGGAGCCTGTGCTGCGCAAGGCCCTGGCTTCCCCCAAGACCTGCTTGGTAGAGTTTTTGGTGGAGAAGGAAGAGAATGTGTACCCCATGGTCCCGGCAGGGGCGGCATTGAACGAGATGCTTCTGGTGTAGGGCACTGTGCGTCAGGGATTGCACTCAGAAGGATGCCCAAGTGCATACTGAAGATATCTCGCTTTGATATCGAGAAATGCGGATTGGCAGGTTGTCAGGCAAAAACTGCGAACTTTTTTTCCGGAGTCTGAAATATGAAGCACACTTTGTCCGTGCTGGTAGAGAACGAACCTGGAGTGCTCTCCAGGGTTTCAGGCCTTTTCAGCGGCCGGGGCTTTAATATCGATTCCCTGAATGTGGCCCCCACCCTGGAGAGGGGGGTGTCCTTGATGACCATAGTTACTACGGGGGATGAGCAGATAGTGGAGCAGATTATAAAGCAGCTGCGCAAGCTGATCACAGTGATCAAGGTAGTGGACATGAACACTGTGCAGTGCGTAGAAAGGGAGATGGTCCTGATCAAGCTGAACGCTACCGAGCACTCCAGGGCAGAGATATTGCGCATAGTGGACATCTTCCGCTGCAAGGTGGTGGACGTGAGCTCCGCCGAGCTGGCTCTGGAGGCTACCGGAGACAGCGGCAAGATCCAGGCCTTGATCAATCTCCTGCAACGCTTCGGTATAAAGGAGATCGCCAGGACCGGAGCCGTAGCCATGCGCAGGAGCATGCAGCT
>JBKGXZ010000125.1:0-4789 GCA_046546355.1 Desulfohalobiaceae bacterium
TCCATTGCCTGGCTGCAGTGCGTGGGCTCCAGGGATCTACAGCTTGGGGCTGAGTATTGCTCCGGAGTCTGCTGCATGTTTGCCATCAAGGAGGCCCTGCTGGCCAAGGAACGCTGCAACAAGGACATGCATACCAGTATCTTTGCCATGGACGTCCGCAGCTTTGGCAAAGGCTATCAGCGCTACAGGGACCAGGCGGAGCTGGAATACGGCGTGAGATTTGTCCAGGCCAGGCCCCACTCTGTGGAGCCTAACGATCAGGGCGGAGCGCGGCTGCGCTATCTGGATGCCTTCGGGGAGCTGAGATACGAAGACTTTGATCTGGTAGTGCTCTCCACCGGGGCACGTCCTCCAAGGGACCTGCCTGGCCTGATCCAGACCCTGGGTCTGGAAGAGAATGAATCCGGATTCTGCCGCACCGAGCCCCTGGCCCCCACCAAAACCAACCAGTTCGGGGTCTATGCCGCAGGCTCTTTTGCAGAGCCCAAGGACATCACAGATACCGTGATCCAATCCAGTGCCGCAGCCTTGGAGGCTTCTAGACTTCTAGCCCTGTACTCCGCTCCCAGACCAGCAGAAAAAGAGCCGGAGCCGGAATACCGCAAGGTGGAGCAGGAGGCGCCCAGGACTCTGGTGGTTCTTTGTAACGCCTGCCCCACCTTGGAGGCCAGTGTAGATATGCAGACCCTGACAGCCAGGATCAATGATATGGCCTCTGTCCAGAGCCTGATCAGCATTCCCCAGGCCTGTACCCAGGCGGGCTGGGAGCAAATTGAAGAGCATGTCCGCGAGGAGAGGCCCAACCGCATTGTGCTGGGAGCCTGCCTGCCTTACGCCCATGTGCCCAGGCTGCGGGATCTGTCCCGGACCGTATCTCTGAACCCCGCTTTCATGGAGGTGGTGGATATCTATACCCCCACCTTTCCTGATATGCCCTTGAATAAAGAGCAGCGCCTGCAGGAGATCCTCACCACCCTGGGCACAGCTGTGGTCAAGGTCCAGCACGCCCCGCCAGCTCCAATACTGCAGGAGGTGCCTGTAGTGCCCAAAGCCCTTGTGGTGGGCGGAGGCCTGGCAGGCATGACCGCGGCCCTGGCAATAGCTGACCACGGACTGGATGTCTGCCTGGTGGAGGAGGCCGAACAGCTGGGAGGTACAGCCAAAAGGCTTCGCTCCACCCTGGACGGAGAGGATCCCTCCAGGTTCATCCAGGACCTCATCCAGGAAGTGGAAAAGCATCCCAAGATCAATGTCCTGACCCAGAGCCGGGTCACCTTGTGCGTAGGCAGGGCCGGACAATTCTTAAGCGCGGTGCAGACAGAGGACGGCCAGTCCCTGAGCGTAGAGCATGGGGCAGCGATCCTGGCTACTGGAGGCACAGAGGCCAAATCCTTTGCCTACGGCTACGGCACCCGGAAGACAATTTTCAGCCAGCTGGAATTCGAGGAGCAGCTTGCCTCAGGCGCCCTGGACGCCAGGGCCCTGTCCAGCGTGGTATTTATCCAATGCGTGGAATGCAGGCAGGAGCCGCGCAACTACTGCAGCCGAGTCTGCTGCCCTACATCCATCAAGCAGGCCCTGATCCTGAAGAGGCGTAACCCAGACCTGCAGGTCTATGTCCTGTACCGGGACATGATGACCTATGGCCTGCAAGAGGAGCACTACACCCAGGCCAGGCGTCTGGGAGTGATCTTTATCCGCTACAGTCAGGATAAGCTGCCAGAGGTGGAGCACCAGGAGCAGGGGCACCTGATCCGGGTCCAGGATCACATCCTGCAGCAGCAGCTTACGCTCCAGGCTGATGCCCTGGTCCTGGCTTCAGGCATTGTGCCCCACGACACAGAAGAGCTGAGCCTGGTCTTCCAGGTTCCGGCTGACCAGGACGGATTCTTGCAGGAGGCCGACCCTAAATGGCGACCAGTGGAATTCCTGCGCCAGGGCCTCTTCCTTTGCGGATTGGCCCGTGCTCCGGGCAACATGCGGGAAACAGTGGCCTCTGCCAAGGCAGCTGCCCAAAGGGCCCTGCGCCTGCTGGGCAGGGAGTACATCTCCGGAGGCAGCATTACAGCTGAAGTCAGACACAGCCTGTGTTCCCTCTGCCAGACCTGCATTTCTGTCTGCCCTTACGGGGCCAGGAGCTTGGACTGGGAGGAGCAGATCATACAGGTGGACCAGGTCCTGTGCCAGGGCTGCGGGGCATGTGCCTCGGTCTGCCCCAACAGCGCAGCCGTGCTGCGCGGCTTCCCTGACAATCAAGTCCTGGCAGAGATAGACGCTGCCCTGGGGGTGGTGCCTTAGCAATAAATCGTAGTCGTAGTCGTGGTCACAATCGCTGTCGATTTTGCGGAATCGGCCACGTATACATATCGATTACGAAAGCGATAGTGAGGGAAAGCAGCTTTGCAACACAGCTAGCATAGCGCACATTGCAGACGAGATATCAGGAATAGGGAGAAACAATAATGGCCACCAACTTTCCTGAAAAACGAGAAAAGGCCCTTAAAGCACTGCAGGACATGCTCCAGGCCTGCATGCAGTGCGGGACCTGCAGCGCCTCCTGTCCCAGCAGTGTGGACATGGACTACACCCCACGCCAGGTCTGGCGTCTCGTGCTCCTGGGACAGCTGCAGGAAATCTGGCACAGCCATACCTTCTGGCTGTGTTCCAACTGCTACACCTGCACCCTGCGCTGTCCCAGGGGACTCCCCTTGACAGAAGCCATGAATGCCCTGAAGCGCCTGGCTCCCAGGCACACTTTGCCAGAACGTAGAGAAGCCGCCTTTTACCAATCCTTTATGGACAGCGTGCGCAAACACGGCCGGGTACAGGAAATGGACATGATGATGCACTACTTTCGGACCATGCGGGACCCCACACTGCCCTTGAGATTCGCCCCCCTGGGCAGCAAACTGCTCTGGCATGGAAAAATGCATCACAAGAAACGCTGGGCCAAAGGTGAGAAAAAACTGGAACAAATATTCGCCAAAGTCCAAGAAATGGAAGGTGAATCATGCGCTATGCATACTACCCAGGATGCTCACTGACAGGGACCGCCAGTGAGTTTGACGTCTCCACCCGGGCCTTGTGCGCCAGGCTGGACATCGAGCTGGAAGAAATCCCGGACTGGACCTGCTGTGGAGCCAGCGCTGTGGAACCGGTCAGCCATCTTCTGACCCATGTCCTGCCTGCCAGGAATCTGGCCCTGGCGGAGCACATGCAGGATGTCCAGGGGGTGCTCATCCCTTGCAGCGCCTGCTATCTGAACCATTTGCGGGTGGAGATGGAAGTAGCCAGGGATTATGAGCGCAAAGCACTGGTCAATGAGGTCCTGGGCCTGGAGGAACTGGCCTACAGCGGCCAGGGCCCGGGTGTGCTGCATATCTTGCAGATCCTGAATCTTCCTGAGGTGCTGCAGGAGCTGGCCTGGAGGACGGAACAACCATTGCGGAACATTCGGGTGGCCCCATATTACGGCTGCCAGATACTCAGGCCTTTTGCCCGCTTTGACGATCCGGAACTGCCTCAAAGTATGCTGGCACCCTTACAGGCAGTACAGGCCCAAATCCATCACTGGCATATGGGCAACAAATGCTGCGGAGCCTCGCTCATGACCACTCACAAGGAGACCGCCTTGCGGGATGTAGGAGCCATCCTGCACCAGGCCCAGACAGCTGATGTCCTGGTCACGGTTTGCCCCATGTGTCAGATGAATCTGGAAGGCTTTCAGAGGCAGGCCCAACACCACCGCTATCCAAAGGACAGACATGTACCGGTGCTGTATCTGCCCCAGCTTTTGGGCCTGGCCCTGGGCCTGAAGCCCCGGGAGCTGGAGCTGGACAAGAATCTCCAGTCAGGAAAATTTGAACACGGGCTGCCCTCAGCCTCCCGGCAGGAAGCGGCTCTGGAATAACCCCAGCTAGATAAGCAATCCCTTGCCTAAAGGAGGTGCGATCATGTTTAAGGATATAATCTTGGCAACAACACAGTCCGAAGCCTCAGAGGCAGCTGCTGATGCGGCCATTGCCTTTGCTCGCAGACACGAAGCCAAGCTGGTGATCACCCATGTCTGCGGCTTGCCCTCCCATGGCTGGGGCTCCATCGAGCACATGATTCCTTCCGGGGAGGTGCAGCGCATCAAGAAACAGATCCAGGAGTATTATCAGGACAAGGTAGCCGACCTGCCCAACTGCCTCTTTGAGGTCATCCCTGGAGTGCCCTACAGCGAGATCCTGCGCCTGGCCCGCAAGAACAATGCTGATCTGATCGTCATGGGCTCCCATACCCAGGACTTTGCAGAGAAAAGAAGGAGCAAGACCTGGGGCCTGACCGGCTCCACCCTGGAAAGAGTCAGCCAAAAGGCCAGATGCCCGGTAATGATCGTCTCCAGGCCGTTGCCTCAGGAATCCCTGGCTTTCAAGAACATTGTGGCTGCTACTGACTTTTCCTATCAGGCAGAGTGCGCCATCTACTACTCTGCGCAGATGGCCAGGCAATACCAGGCCAACCTGCACATCTTCCATGTCATGGAGGAGGGCATGACAGAACAGATTGCCAGCCATGAGGAAATTGAGCAGGTCAAAAAGCGCATGGCTGATGAGTACCGGGAAAGGCTGAAAGGTGTGCAGAGCGTAAGCTACGAAACCTGGGAGGGCACCCCTTCCATGGAGATCCTCAAGTTCGCCAGGCAAAAGCAGGCTGATCTCATCATCATGGCCCACCACTCCAAGGAAGTGGATCCTGAGCAGGCCTACCTGGGCTCCACAGTGGCCCAGGTAGCCTTGAATGCCAG
>JBKGXZ010000126.1:0-4646 GCA_046546355.1 Desulfohalobiaceae bacterium
CAAGGAGGAACACGTGAGCCCATTGGAGATGCCCCAGGATCTGCCAGAGCCGGAGCTAAGCGGCAACGCCCGTATTGTGCTGGAAAAGCGCTACCTGAAAAAGGATGAGCAGGGCCAGCCTCTAGAGGACGCCAGGCAGATGTTCTGGCGGGTGGCCTCCAAGATTGCCTCGGCTGAGGATAACTATCCTGCCTCTGTGTATACCCCCCAGGAGCTGGCCCGGGAGTTCTATTCCCTGATGACCAGCTTTGATTTCCTGCCCAACTCCCCAACCCTGATGAATGCGGGCACAGACCTGGAACAGCTGGCAGCCTGCTTTGTGCTGCCTGTGCAGGACTCCATGCAGGGCATCTTCGATGCCATCAAGTATGCGGCCCTGATCCACAAGTCAGGCGGGGGCACGGGTTTCTCCTTTTCCAGGCTCAGGCCCAGCAAGAGCAAGGTGGGCTCCACAGGCGGGGTGGCTTCTGGTCCGGTTTCCTTCCTGCGCATCTTTAATACAGCCACGGAGCAGGTCAAGCAGGGCGGCACCAGGCGCGGGGCAAACATGGGCGTGCTGCGCGTGGATCATCCGGACATCCTGGAGTTCATCAAGGCCAAGGAGCGCCAGGGCCAGCTGAACAACTTCAACCTCTCCGTGGCCCTGGACGAGAAGTTCATGCAGGCTGTGGAGCAGGACCGGGAATACAGCCTCATCGCCCCGCACACCGGACAGGAAAAAGGCAGGCTGCAGGCCAGGGAGGTCTTCACCCTGCTGGTGCAGAAGGCCTGGGAAGGAGGGGATCCGGGCATCATCTTCATCGACCGTATCAACCGGGACAACCCCACCCCGGCCCAAGGAGAGATAGAGTCCACAAATCCCTGTGTGACTGCGGATACCTTTGTCTGCACCTCCAAGGGACCGCGCCAGGTCCAGGATCTGCTGGACCGTCAGTTTACTGCTATGGTTCAGGGCCAGCTCTATCCCAGCCGGGAGCAGGGCTTTTTCTATACCGGACGCAAGCCGATTTTGGCCCTAAGGACTCAAGAGGGCTACCAGGTAAAGTTAACCTGGGAGCATCCAGTCTGCAGGGCTGCCTCGGTACACAGAAGCCAGGTACGTACTGAATGGATAAAAGCAGGGGAGCTGGAGCCCGGGGACAGAATACTTCTGGGCAACCAGGGCTTGTCCCAGGCCTGGCCTGGCAAGTACGGCAGAAATGAGGGCTATCTCATGGGCTTGCTCCTGGGTGATGGCGTACTTAAGGAAGATAAGGCCGTGGTATCAGTTTGGACCAGGTGTGATTCGGTAAATGGCAGTTCCCAGGAAGATAGCCAAGTGATGCGCACTGCCCTGGAGTGTGCCAGGAACATGCCCCATCGCAGGGATTTCCAAGGCTGGCAAAAGATAGAGGGCAGGCAGGAGCAGCGTTTATGCCTGGCCAGCTTGAAGGCAGTCTGTTTGGATCTGGGACTCACTCCTGGGAATAAACGCATTACTCCTAAGCTGGAGAAGTGCTCTTCAGAGTTTTGTTCAGCCTTTTTAAGCGGGCTTTTTGACGCGGACGGTTCTGTACAGGGCACAGCTGAAAAGGGCTTTAGTGTGCGCCTGGCCCAAAGTGATCTGCAGACTCTGCAGGCGGTGCAGCGCATGCTGCTGCGGTTGGGGATAAAATCCGTAATCCACAGAGAGCGCCGCCAGGCAGGAACCAGCCAGCTGCCTGATGGTCGGGGCGGTCAGCAGGACTACGCTATCCGGGCTCAACATGAGCTGGTGATCAGTCGAGAGAATCTGCAGGCTTTCCAGGAGCACATAGGTTTCCAGGATCAGGACAAAGCAGGCAGACTGCAGGCTTTTCTCAAGAGCTATACCCGGGGATCATACCGGGAGCGGTTCCTGGCCATTGTGGAGTCCTTGGAGCAGCTGGGGGAAGAGGATGTCTATGATGTGCAGATCCCAGAGGCCAATGCATTCTGCGCTAATGGGTTGCTGTTGCACAACTGCGGGGAACAGCCCTTGTTGCCTTATGAGGCCTGCAATCTGGGCTCCTTGAATATGGCCAGATTCTACTCCCCTGAGGCCAGTGACGGTGTCAATTGGGAGCGCCTGGCTGAGCGCATCAGGCTCTGCGTGCGCTTTCTGGACAATGTCATAGACTGCTCCAGATATCCCTTGCAGCAGATTCAAGACAAGGTGCACCAGAACAGGAAAATAGGCCTGGGCCTCATGGGCTGGGCTGATCTGCTCTTCCAGCTGAAGATCCCTTACAACAGCCGCAAGGCCCTGGATCTGGGCCAGACGTTGATGCAGTTCTTGCAGGAGCAGTCCTGGGCCGCTTCCAAGGAGCTGGCAGAGGAGAGGGGAGCATTTCCAGGCTATGAGCAGAGCATCTTCAAGCAAAAGGAGCAGGGACCCTTCAGGAATGCTACCACCACCACTATTGCTCCTACTGGGACCTTGTCCATCCTTGCAGGCTGCTCCTCAGGGATTGAGCCTTTGTTCGCCCTTAGCTTTGTACGCCAGGTTCTGGATGGGGAGAGGCTTATGGAGCTGAATCCATATTTTGAACAGGTCCTGCAGGAGTCCCAATACTACAGCCAGCAACTGATGCAGGATATAGCAGAAAAAGGCAGCATCAGGGACATGGATTTTCTGCCTGAGGAGCTGAGGCAGATTTTTGTCACAGCCATGGATATCGAGTCCAGGTGGCACCTGGAGATGCAGGTGGCCTTTCAGAAGTTTACGGACAATGCTGTCTCCAAGACCGTAAACCTGCCCAACTCAGCCACCCAGAAAGATATCTACGATATCTACTGGTCAGCCTACGAGCTGGGCTGCAAAGGGGTTACAGTCTATAGGGACGGCAGCAGGCAGGAGCAGGTCCTGTCCACAGGACAGGGGCAGAGCCAGGATCAGGACAGGACCAAGGTCAAGGACAGGCCGGAAGTGCTCTATGGCTTTACCCAGAAAGTGAGCACAGGCCTGGGTGAGCTTTATCTGACAGTAAACGAGGTGGATGGTCAGCCCTTTGAGGTCTTTGCCACCATAGGCCGTTCAGGCAGGTCCATCACTGCCAAGGCCGAGGCCATCGGCAGGCTGGTCTCCCTGGCCCTGCGCTCCGGCATCCATGTCCGGGATGTGGTCAAGCAGCTCAAAGGCATAGGCGGAGAGCACCCGGTGTTCCAGAAAAAAGGCCTGTTGCTCTCCATTCCGGATGCAGTGGGCTGGGTTTTGGAGAATCGCTACCTGAGCAACCAAAAGCCCCAAATAGACAACCACTCCTTGGGCAGTCCCAAGTGCCCGGAGTGCGGGGTGGCACTCCTGTTTCAAGAGGGCTGCTTCCTCTGTCAGGCCTGCGGTTATACCAAGTGCGGCTAGCCAGGCTTGACATTGACTGCTGACCTTGACAATATTCAAAGCGCATTGCGCATTCGGTGCCCGGGCAGTCTCCGGGCCAAAAGGGAAGCCGGTGCAAGTCCGGCGCGGTCCCGCCGCTGTAAGTGGGGATGAAATCCGCACATAGCCACTCTTGGGTTCTCAAGCCCAGGGGGAAGGCGCGGAGAGTAAGCTGATCCACGAGCCAGAAGACCTGCCGAATGCCGGTATAAACTTGGCGGAGATGGCAAATCCCCAAGCTGATCTTGAGTATCAGCTTGGGGATTTTTTTGTGCTTTTGCTGCATAACATGAGCCACAAGGAGGACATCCATGGCGAATCAAGATCTCACTCTGGAAGAGATTGTACAGGGAATACACGCTATTGATGACAATATCCTGCAAAAGGCCAGGCAGCACAGCCTAAGCCTGGTCATGCCTCCCAGGGCCCTGGGCAGGCTGCATGGGATCGCAGAGAGCATCTGCGCTATCCAGGCCAGCATGCAGCCCAAGGTGGACAAGAAGACCGTGCTGGTCTTTGCCGGGGATCACGGCGTGGTAGAGGAAGGCATCAGTGCCTTTCCCCAGGTGGTTTCCCTGGAGATGATCCGCTGCTTCCTGCAGGGCGGGGCAGGGATAAACGCCCTGAGCAGGGAGGTAGACGCTGAGGTCCGGGTGGTGGATATGGGCATTGTCCCAGATTTGGATCCAGCGAGCCTGACTGGCGGAGAAAAACTGCAGGTCTGCAAGCAAGGCAGGGGCACTGCAAATCTGGCCCAGGGACCGGCCATGAGCCGAGAGCAGGCCAGGGAATGCATCCTGAGCGGCTTCCGAGCGGCTACCAGCTGGATCGAGAGCGGAACCAGGCTGCTGGGTACTGGAGACATGGGTATAGGCAATACCACCCCTGCCGCAGCTATTGGAGCTGTGCTCACAGACAGTACCCCGGAGCTGATGACTGGTCCAGGCACAGGCCTGGAGCAGGACGGGGTGCGACACAAGGCAAAGATCGTCGAGCAGGCCCTGCGAGTGAATCAGCCCAGGGCAGAAGATGCCCTGGATGTCCTGGGTAAAGTGGGGGGGTTTGAAATCGGCGGCATTGCTGGCTGCATCCTGGCCGGGGCCTATTTCCGGGTGCCAGTGGTGATAGACGGCTTTATCTCCACTGCAGGCGCGCTGGTAGCTGAAGCCCTGCAGCCCAGGATCAAGGAGTATATCTTTGCCGGGCATTGCTCCCAGGAGCCTGGGCACAGAATAATGTTGCAGCATCTGGGCCTGGAGCCTATACTCTG
>JBKGXZ010000127.1:0-4634 GCA_046546355.1 Desulfohalobiaceae bacterium
TGCCCAATGAGCAATGAGCAAACCATAGCCCTTTGTTTGCGTCAGGGCAGAATAGCCCCCCGGTTGGACCATCCCGAGATCCTGGCAGTCTATACCCTGGATGAAAACCTCCAGGTGCTCAAACGCCGGGAGCACCCGGTGCAGCACCTGAATCGTGTCCAGATCTGCAATCTGCTCAGTGCGCTGCATGTTCAGCTGGTGATTTGTGGAGGCATTTTGCAGGAATGTCGTCATATCTTGAGTCGTAGCAATATCCTTTGTCTGGACAATATCATCGGCAGCGAGGATTTGGCCCTGGTGCATTATCAACAGGGCAGACTGCAGTCCGGAATGGTCCTGGATTAATCTGGCTGCCTAGCAAGGAGGTTTACATGCCGCTAAGCCGCAGGAGTTTTTTGGCCTTAAGCGCCTTGGGTGCAGGAACCGCCCTGACCCCGGACACAGCCCGGGCTTGGGAGTCTAAGGCCCCGGAGGATGCCCTGGGCTGCCTGGTGGATCTGAACCGCTGTACAGGCTGCCGCAAGTGCGAGCAGGCCTGCCAGGAAGTCCACCAACTCCCTGAGCCGGAGCAGCCCTTTGACGACCTCACTGTTTTGGATGAGGAGCGTCGGCCTGATGCCCAGGCCTACACAGTGGTCAACCGCTACCATACTGGCAAGGTGGACAAGCAGGGCCAGCTCCTGCCCACGTATGTCAAGGTCCAGTGCATGCACTGCCAGGACCCTGCCTGCGCTTCTGCCTGCATCACCGGGGCCTTGCAGAAGCGGGAAAACGGGGCTGTAGAATACGATGTCAGCAGATGCATCGGCTGCAGATACTGCATGGTGGCCTGCCCCTTTGAGATCCCGGCCTACGAATATCATAAGCCCCTAACCCCCAGGGTCATGAAGTGCACCTTCTGCTACCAGCGGGTGAAAAAAGAGAACAAGCTCCCAGGCTGTGTTGAGATCTGCCCTGTAGAGGCCATGACCTTCGGCAGACGAAAGGACCTGCTCAGGATCGCCAGAGAGCGCATCCAGGACCATCCTGCAGAATACGTGGACTATATCTACGGCGAGCAGGAGGCTGGGGGCACCTGCTGGATGTACATCTCCAAGGAGCCCTTCCAGGAGCTGGGATTTGCCCAGGTCCCGCATACCCCTATGCCCAAGCTGACCGAATCCCTGCAGCACACCCTGTTTAGCTATCTCTGGTCCCCTATACTCCTGTTCGGGGTCTTAGGCTGGGTGCTGCGGGCTACGAAGCCAGACCAGCAAAGCCAGGAAGAACAACATGGAGGCAAGCAATGAATCACCATCCCAGACCCACTGGAGCCAAATTCTGGACCCCTGGGGTCATGGTCCTGGCCGCGCTCATGGCTGCCGGAGCTGTGGCCATCCTGGGCCGCTATCTGGGGGGCATCGGATATGTCAGCAATCTCACCACCGCCCGGCCCTGGGGCATCTGGATCGGGATAGATGTGGCCTCTGGCGTGGCCCTGGCTGCTGGAGGCTTCACCACTGCCTTCCTGGCCCACATCCTGCATCGGGGCTATTATGAGCCCGTGACCAGGCCTGCCCTGCTCACAGCCATGCTGGGCTACACCTTTGTGGTCCTGGGGCTGATCGTGGACATCGGCCGCTCCTGGGCCATCTGGAAGCCCATGTTCTTCTGGAACCCGGATTCCGTGCTCTTTGAAGTGGCCATGTGCGTGATGTTCTATTTAACCGTGCTGTACATCGAGTTCTTGCCTATTGTAGCGGAGCGCTTCCAGGATCGGGTCAACCTGCCCGGGCTGCTTTCCGCCCTGAACAGACCCCTGCAGACCTTGCTGCGCAAGGCCAACTCAGCCTTAGGCAAGGTGATGTGGATATTTATCATTGCCGGAGTGGTCCTGTCCTGCATGCACCAGTCCAGCCTGGGGGCCCTGATGCTCATTGCCCCCAACAAGCTGCACGAGCTGTGGTATACCCCTATCCTGCCCCTTTTATTCCTGCTCTCCGCTATTATGGTGGGCTACCCCATGGTGGTCTTTGAATCCACCCTGGCCTCCAAGTCCTTCAGGCTTCAGCCCGAGACAGATATTTTTGCCAGGCTGACCAGGATCACAGTGTATCTGCTGGGCATTTACCTGCTCCTGAAGATCGGAGACCTGCTGCTGCGAGGGGCTTTCGTGCACCTGTTTGATGGCAGCGCCCAGTCCAACGCCTTCCTGGTGGAGCTGCTGCTGGGCCTGGTCGTGCCTTGGCTCATGCTGCTGTCCCCTGCTTCCAGGCACTCCCTGCCCAGGCTGTTTATGGCCTGCAGCATGATTGTAGGCGGAGTGCTCCTGAATCGGATCAATGTCTTCGTGGTGGGCTATCAGCCACCCATCAGCGAATCCACCTACTTCCCGGCCTTTGCTGAAATCTTGATCACAGTAGGTCTGGTAGCCGCACTGATGTTCATCTACCGCTTCCTGGTCACCTATCTTCCGGTGCTGGGAGCACCGCAAACAAAGGAGTCCTCATGAGCAAGAGGTTTTTCTTCCCCAAGGCCCTCAAGCTGGCAGTAGTGATGTTGTTTGCCTGCTTGGTCTTTGGCCCGGCAAAAACCTTGGCTTCTTCGGATTCAGGCCATAAGCCACCTGACTGGCAGGCCCCGGAGCAGGAAGAAGCCAGGCAAAGGGCCAAGGAAGTGCCGGAGTTCGTAAAGGAGGTCAAAGAGGAGGATCCTGTGCGGCGCAGCATGCGCATTAGAGAGCTGGATCTTCGACCAGAGGATATAGAGCATGCTTACTTCCTCTTGGACAGCCCTATAATCAAACAGACCAAGGACAAGTATGAGCCGGTGCGCTTTATGCACAGCAAGCACGCCTCTCTGGTCCAGGACTGCGCCAGCTGCCATCACTACCGGCCCCAGGACCCTGAGGCCAGTGAGACCGAGCCCTGCTCAGCCTGCCACCAGGAATCCTTCCGCCTGGAGGCCGGGGACAGACCAGGGCTGTCCGCAGCCTATCACCAGCGCTGCATGGGCTGCCATGAGCAGGAAAATGCAGGGCCGGTGGGCTGCGAAGGCTGCCACCGCAAAAACGTCCCGGACCACTCCGAACTGGTAGAGCTGGATCCGGACCCCGAGCCCAGCGAGGTCACCCAGGAGTGCCTGAGCTGCCACGAGCAGGCAGGCCAGGACATGCTGCAAACCTCCCACTGGCTCTGGAAGGGGCACTCGTCCTACACGGCAGACCACGGACGGGAGGTGGATCTGGGCAAGGCCACCACAGTGACCAACAATTTCTGAATCAGCATCCACAGCAACGAGGCTCGTTGCACATCCTGTCATGTTGGCTACGGTTGGGAAGACGACAGCTTTGATTTCACTGATATGAATAACATAGACTGCCTGGTCTGCCACGACACCACAGGCGAATACGAAAAGATCCCCACTGGTGCGGGCATGCCTGATCCTGATGTGGACCTGGTGCACGTGGCTGAGAACGTGGGCCGCACCTCCCGCTCCACCTGCGGAGACTGCCATTTCAGCGGTGGCGGAGGGGATGCTGTCAAGCATGCGGACATGTCCAGGGAGCTCTACTATCCTGATCAAAGCTGCGACATCCACATGGGCGGCTACGACTTCCAGTGCAGGGAATGCCACAAGAGCCGGGACCATAAGATCTCCGGACGCAGCAGCTCTGTGCCTGCGGTGGAGCTGGGACCTGTTTCCTGCATGGATTGCCACACAAAGGACCCGCACAAGAAGGACCAGCTCCTGGCCCATCACTTGAATGAGCACTGCGAGCCCCTGGACTGCAACACCTGCCATTCCCCGGTCTATTCCAAGTGCGCCAGCACCAAGACCCTCTGGGACTGGTCCCAGGCCGGGAATAAGGACCGGGAGCCGGAAGAGGACAAATATGGCAACCCATTGTATAGCTGGAATAAAGGCGCTTTCGAGTTCCAGGAGTCAGTCAAACCTGTTTACCGCTGGTTTAATGGCTATACCGAACGGGTGCTTTTGGGCGACAAGGTGGACCTGGACTCTACAATAAATATCACCACCCCCTTGGGCTCCTTTAAGGATCCAGAGTCCAAGATAGCTCCATTCAAACAGATGCGGGGCATCCAGGCCGCGGACCAGGAGCACGAATATCTCCTGGTGCCCCATCTATTCCCCAGGGGGGAAGACGATGATAGCGCCTACTGGAAGCACACTGACTGGCAAAAGTCCTTTGCCGCAGGCATGGAGGCGGTTGATCTGCCCTACAGCGGAGAGTATCAATGGGTGCAGACCAAAATGTACTGGAATCTGAATCACGAGGTCATGCCTGCGGACATGGCCCTGTCCTGCACGCAGTGCCACGAGTCCCTGACCGAGGAGCGAACTTGCGACCGCTGCCATCAGGACGGCAGAGAACAGGACTTTGAGGAGTACAGACAAAAAGGCACCGACTTCGAGCATATGGCAGCCCAGGGCAGGGACGTGGAGCATCTGATCGGCACCACTGACTACATCGATTTTAAGGCCTTGGGCTACGCTGGGGATCCCATCATCCATGGCGGCCGCTTCCAGCAGCTGCCCCTGAAGCTGCCTGTCAAGGAAAAGGAACAATAAGCGGTAGGGGATCATAGGTACTGATGACGATTACGACCACGATAGCGACAGGAGAGTAAGCC
>JBKGXZ010000128.1:0-4616 GCA_046546355.1 Desulfohalobiaceae bacterium
TGCCAGGCCTTTGATCTGGACCCCTGCTGGCTGGCCCACGGCGAGCCGGCCTCCCCCAACCTGTGCCTGGTGCCCAAAGTCCAGGCCAGGCTGGGCGCAGGCGGCGGCTCCTACCTGGTGGACAGTGAAACTGAAGGAGAATTCGCCTTCCGCAGGGATTGGCTGCGCAAAAAGGGCCAGCCTGAGAGGATGCTGCTCATGCAGGTCCTGGGCGACAGCATGGAGCCGGTGATCCGGGAAGGGGACACCGTGCTCATAGATCGCTCCCAGCAGGAGCTCTCCTCCGGGGGCATCTACGCCCTGGGCCTGGAGGAGACCATCCTGGTCAAGAGGCTGGAAAAGCGCCCTGGGGCCCTGGTCCTGATCAGCGCCAACCCTGCCTACGCGCCGATCTATCTGCAGGGGGAGGAGCTGCACAGCGTGCGTCTGATCGGCAGGGTAGTGGGCATGTGGCGGGATTTTTGCTGAAACAGGAGTGCATCTCGACATGAAGGAAGGGGATCTGCAGCCCAGCAGCCTGTCCAGCATAGGCTTTTCCAGGGCAGGTGAGGACTTCCGGGGCACCAGGCTCAGCCTGCAGAGCCTTTTGCTGCACAATCCAGCCTCCACCTTTTTCCTGCGCTGCGCAGTGCAGACCAGCCTGGGCGGGGGCATCCACTGCGGGGACGTCCTGGTGGTAGACCGCTCCCTGCAGGTCAAGCATCGCAGCCTGGTGGTGGCGGTGATCCATGGCGAGATGTTCTTGCGGGAGGTACACATTTCCCAGGCCAGGGCCTGGCTGCTGCCGGAGCCCCCGGCCCAGGGCCAGGAGATTACAGATCAAGAGGAAGCAGAGATCTGGGGAGTGGTGGCCTATGTCATCCATCCGCTATGCTCAGAGTAGCCCCTTGTTCGCCTTAGTGGACTGCAACAACTTCTATGTCTCCTGCGAACGGGTCTTCCAGCCCTATCTGGAAGGCACACCGGTGGTAGTGCTCTCCAACAACGACGGCTGCGTAGTGGCCAGGTCCAATGAGGTCAAGCGCCTGGGCCTGCCCATGGGCGCTCCTGCCTTCAAGTGGCGAGGCTTCATGCACAGGCATGGGGTCCAGGAGCTCTCCTCCAACTACGCCCTGTACTCGGATATGTCCGAGCGGGTCATGAACACTCTGGCCCACTTAGCTCCGGAGCTGGAGATCTACTCCCATGACGAGGCCTTCTTGTATTTCAGCGGAAGCTGGCATCTGGACCTGGAGGAATATGCCAGATATATTATACGCCAAATCAAAAAAAGGACCGGGATCCCGGCCTGCATCGGGCTGGGCAGCACCAAGACCCGGGCCAAGCTGGCCACCAGGCTGGCCAAGAAAAGGCCTGAGCTGGGAGGGGCCCTGCACCTGGAAAAACAGCCTGAGCAGCAGCGGCTGCTGCAGGAGGTCCCGGCAGGGGACATCTGGGGCATAGGGCCCAGGCACTCAAGACTTTTGCAGCGCTATAGGATCCGCACCGCCCTGGACCTGCTGCAGGCTGACCCGCACTGGATCAGGACAAGACTGAGTGTCTGCGGCCTGCACGTGTTGCTGGAGCTGCAGGGCAGACCCTGCTTCAGGCTGGAGGATATGCCTGCTCCTGCCAAGAGCATCCTGCGCTCGCGCTCCTTCGGCCGCAGGGTGACCAGCCTGCGGGAGCTTAAGGAGGCCCTTAGCCTGCACGTACAGCGGGCCGCGGCCAGGCTACGGGCCTCAGGCCAGGTGGCTGGCTGTGTGCAGGTCATCCTGCAGACCGATCGATTCCAGTCCGAAGGCCGCTACCTGGCCTGCAGCTCCAGGACCCTGCCTTTGAGCAGCAATTTCACCCCGGATCTCCTGCATCCGGCCCTGGAGCTGTTGCAGGAGATATTCAGACCCGGCTATGAATACAAAAAGACCGGAGTGCTGCTGGGCTGCCTGGAGCCGGAAAAGGCCCGCAGGCTCAGCTTCTGGGAGCCAGAGCAAGGGGAAAAGCAGCGCAGGCAGGGTCTGATGCAAGCCATGGACCGCATCAATTCCAAGTTTGGCAGGGATGCCCTGCGCTTTGCCTGCAGCGGAAACAGGCACAGGGACTGGGAGATGCGCCGGGACAAGATTTCCCCGGAGTTCACCACCAAGTGGAGCGAGATCCCTTTGGTCAAGGTTTAGTAAAGGAGGAGCAGCATGGCCAAAACAACCCTAGACCTGCTGATATGTATACTGCTTGGCCTTATCCTGCTCTCAGGCTGCGCAGGCTACGGCCAGGCCCGCTTCTTGAAATATGATCAAAATGGAGCTGTGTATGATCCTGAGTAAGCCAGCCAGGAGCTGTGCTTTCTTTCGGCGGCAACTGCCTTGCCTCTGCCAGAAATCTGGTTTATAGCTGACCAAGCTCCTTATTTAGCTTTAGGCTAAGAAATTTGAGGCAGAATAGGAAATGCAGATCATAGACAGGCTGAGCCAGATCATACCAGAGCTGTTAAACAGCTTTCCGGAAATCTCTGTGCTGTACATGTTCGGATCCCAGGCCCGGGGTGAAGCTCGAGCCGACAGCGACCTGGATGTAGCAATTTTCCTGGATCCAGAGGTTTACGGAGAAAATCCCTTGCTGGACTTGGAAATCCAGGATTTCCTGGAAACAAGGCTGGGACTGCCTGTAGAGGTAGTCATCATGCAGAGGGTCTCCCCGATCCTGCAACATCAGGTGCTGGCCAAGGGTCTGCGTCTGTTCGAGCGGGACCCGGAGCTAAGGGCCAAGCTGGAGCTGATCTCTTTCAAGCGCTACCTGGATGTAAGGCGCTGGCAGCAAAGGCGCCTGGAGAAAATAAGCCATGATTAACCATGATGTGCTGTTGCGACTGTTGAGCAGCATCGAGAGCTATGTCTCTGACCTGAGAAATGCCCAGGATCTGAATTATTCCAACTTTATGTCCGATATTCGAGCCCAGAGGTTTGTGGAACGTACCCTGCAGATTGCTGTGGAAGCTTGTCTGGACACCATGCATCATATTATTTCAGATCAAAAATGGCGCGAGCCTGACAGTTATGCTGATGCCTTCATGGTTCTGGCACAGAACCATGTCCTGAGCCTGGAGCAGGCCAGACGCTTTTCGTTGATGGCCCGCTTTCGCAACAAACTGGTGCATCATTACGAAAAAGTTGATCCGGAACAGGTGTTCGCCATATTTGAAAAGCATTTGAATGATTTCGACGAGTTTGTGGCCAGCATCCGCAGCTGGCTGCAGCAAAGCAAGTAGCCAGCTGCCTGAATCTGCAGCTAAAGGAGCAGTGCATGAGAGTTGTAATCATCGGCGCAGACGCCGCAGGCATGAGCGCGGCCAGCCAGATCAAGCGCAAAAAGCCTGACTGGGAAGTAGTGGTCCTGGAAAGGACTAGGGACGTCTCCTACAGCGCCTGAGCCATGCCGTACGTCATGGCAGCTCCCGGGAGGAGCATGCAGGAACTGGTGGTGCGCCCGGCCCAGGTATTCCGGGAAAAGCTGGGCCTGGATCTCAGACTGGAGCATGAGGCCACGAGGATAGATCCCCAGGCCAAGCAGGTCAGCGGGCTGGAACACAACAACAGTGAATTCACAGTAAGCTACGACAAGCTGCTCCTGGCCACAGGCGCGGATGCAATCCGTCCGGATATCCCGGGCATTGAGCAGGAGGGAGTCTTCGTGCTCAAGCACCTGGAGCACGGCAGAAGGATCCTGGAGTACCTGGACTCCAGGCAGCCCAAGCAGGCCGTGCTCCTGGGCATGGGCTATGTGGCCCTGGAGATGGCAGAGGCCCTGCGGGCCAGGAACATCCGGGTCAGCATGCTCAAGCCCAGGCCGGAGATTTTGCCCTGGCTGCACCCTGAGCTTTCTAGAATGGTGCAGCAGGAGCTTGAGGACAATGGGGTGGAGCTGTACCCGGGCTATAGGCCCCTGCAGATCCAACCCCTGGAGCAAGGCCTGCACCTGACCTGCTCTCCTGAGCTGAGCCTGGACGCGGACCTGGTCCTGGCAGCCGTGGGTATAGCTCCAAACAGTGATCTGGCAGCAGACGCAGGCCTGGAGCTGGGCCCCAACACGGCTATAGCAGTGGATGAACGGATGCAGACCAGTGACCCGAATATCTTTGCTGCAGGGGACTGCGCTGATGCCTTGCATGTGCTCAGCGGCCAGAGGACCTGGATTCCCCTGGCCCTGCGGGCCAACCGTTCCGGCCGGGCAGCTGCGGTGAATATCCTGGGCGGGGACGCCAGACTGACTGGAGTGGCAGGAAGCGCGATGTTCAAGACCTTTGGCCTGGAGGTGGCCCGCACCGGTCTCAGCCAGAAGGAGGCTGAACAAGCAGGCTTCACTCCGGTCTCCATGCAGATTGAAACCCCCAGCAGGGGCCATGGCTACCCTGGGGCCGGCAAGCTCCGGGTCTGTCTGTTAGCTGAGCAAAACTCAGGCAGGCTGCTGGGCGGCCAGATCACCGGCCAGGAAGGGGCGGCGCACCGCATCAACACCCTGGCGGTAGCCCTGCACAATCAGATGACAGTCCAGGACTTCGCCCAGTGTGATCTGGCTTATGCCCCGCCTTTTGGCCCGGCCTGGGATCCAATGTTGACTGCTGCCAACCAGCTGCTGAAAAA
>JBKGXZ010000129.1:0-4558 GCA_046546355.1 Desulfohalobiaceae bacterium
GCCCTTTTTGCAGAAAGCTGTTGCTGGAGGTCCAGTTTTGCACACAAAGCCCCAGGCACAAAGCTTGCCTGGCAGCCGGCAGTACAGATTGAGCAGCCAAGGCAGCCGATCAAGGTGCCTGATTTCTAGGAGGTGAGCCCCATGTACGAGCTCCAGTATGACCCTGGGTTGTGCGAGCAATGTGAGACCCTGGATTGCCTGACCAGATGCCAGTATCTGAATTACGGCTTAGAGCAGGCCCGGGCTGAGAAACAAAGGCTTTTGCACAAGCAGGACTGCAGCCTGCTGCAGGACTGCGTAACCTGCTATGCCTGCGAGGAATACTGTCCCTACGGCAATCATCCCCTGTATCAGATAGTGGAGCTGCAGGAGGAAAAGGGCATCCAGCCAGCCCCAGAGCCCATCACCCAGCAGCAGATCCTGATGATGCAGCCCCGCGGGAACCTGGAGCAGAAAAGCCTTTCCCCGCCAGTGATCGATATGTGCTTTTTCCCCATGCTTGAGCCCAGCATCCAGGGCAAGCTCTATTCCGGGGCCTCCATCATCCAGGGCTCGGATATCTTCTGCAACATCATGTGGCTGCATTTCGGCAAAGCATCCGTTATCCGGGACAGACTGCCCAGGGTCATCGACAGGATCTGGGAGCTGTACCTGCGCGACAGCGGCATTGAAGAGCTGGTCTGCTACCATGACGAATGCTACGCAGCCTTTACCCACCTGGCCCCTGCCTTCGGGATGCAGGTGCCCTTCAGGCCTGTGCACCTCTTTGAATACCTGGATCGCAGACTGCAGGAGCTGGAGCAGGATATCCAGCCCCTGAACCTGGAGGTGGCTTACCAGAGACCCTGCTCCAACAGGCTGATCCCGGAAATTGATCCCCTGGTGGACCGCATCTTCAGCCGCATAGGCGTGCAAAGGCTGGACCGGGAGTTCGACCGGGAAAACGCCCTTTGCTGTTCAGGCATCCTCAGGGCCCAGCAAAGGGACCTGCTGGCTGACCAGCTGCAGGAAAATAACCTCCAGGACATGCAGCGGGCTGGAGCTGAGTACTGCGTCTTCAACTGCCCCTTTTGCTACTACACCCTGGATGAGCTGGTATTGGAGCGGGGCATGAAGCCAGTTCTGCTGAACGACCTTTGCCGCATGGCCCTGCAGGAGATCTAGGAGGCCAGCTATGGACATCTATCAGAGATTAGCCCAGATCGTAGGCCAGGACTTCGTATCCAACCAGCCGGAGGAGATGTACATCTACTCCATGGACCCCGGGACCATGCCCCCCAGCCAGCCGGATTACGTGGTTCTGCCCAGGCACACACAACAGGTGCAGAAGATTCTGCATCTGGCCAATGAGCAAGCTCTCCCGGTCTACTGCATGGGGGCCGGCCTGGTGCTCTCCGGGCTCACCAGGCCCCTGCAAGGCGGGATAGTCATGGACATGAAAAGGATGGACTGCATCCTGGAGGTCAACCCCCAGAGCCGCTACGCTGTGATAGAGGCCGGGGTGACCCAGGGCATGCTCCAGGCCTATCTGCAACAGCACTATCCAGATCTCAAGCACTCCATGCCTGACGCCCCGCCCATGGCCACCATTGCCGGGAACGTGCTCATCCACGGCTCCGGGCACCTGTCCCAGGCCGGATTCCATTCCGAGATGCTCAATGGCCTGGAGGTAGTCCTGCCCACCGGGGAGGTCTGCAGGACCGGTGCCTGCTCTGTATCCCCCTACTGGCTCTCCAGGGCCCCTTTGCCTGACCTAAGCGGCCTGTTCCTAGGCTGGTCCGGGACCACCGGGGTGGCCACCAAGCTGGCCATCAAGCTGTACCCCAACTACCCTTACAACGACGTGGCCATCCTGGTGAACCAGGATGTAGAGCTCATGCCGGACATCCTGTACAAAATCACCCACACCCAGCTGGCTGAGGACCTCATGGCCTGGATGACGCCGGTGCCACAGTGGGCCAAAGGCTACCAGCACCTGAATATCCATTTCGGGGCCCAGAGCAGGCAGGAGCTGATCTGGAAAAGGAACCTGCTCCAGGCCTCGGTGCAGAAGTACCGGGATCAAAAAGTCGCCGGATTCATGATGCTGCCCTCTTTCATGCGGGAGCGCTTCCTGGAGGTCCCGGACAAGGGCCTGGCCAGATTCGCTGACGTCAAGAAGGGGGGAGGCTTTGAGTACGTGGGAGGCATTATGCCCACCAGTTCCTTCCCCCAGGCCTACCAGCTGGGTCTGGACATAGCCCGGGAGTTTGAGACTGCCTATTCCCTGGGCTCCAGGATCGTGGGTCCAGGCCACTGCATGATGTTCTTCTACGCCTATGCCTTCAACCGGGCAGACCCTTCAGACATGCAAAGGGCCCACCAGGCCCTGCAGAAGACCAACCAGGAGGTCCTGAACATGGGCGGCATCCCCTGGAAGGCAGAGGAGCCAGCCCAAAAGCAGATCCTGAACAGGATGGACCCCGGGAGCCTGGAGCTGATGAACCGAGTCAGGTCCCTGCTGGATCCCCAGGGCATCATGGGGCCTGGAAACTGGGAGCCAGAGTAATGCAATACCAGGAAATACTGCATCGCTGCTTTCGCTGCGGCTTTTGTAAGCTGCCCGGTAACTATGCGGACATCAATTGCCCCTCCTACCTCAAGTACCGCTTCGAGACTTATTCCCCTGGGGGCAGGATGTGGCTGATCCGGGCCTGGCTGGACGGTAAGATCCAGAACACCCGCAGGCTGCGGGAGATCCTGTTTTCCTGCGCCACCTGCAACAACTGCGTGCAGCACTGCGTTTTTCCCAAGTTCAGGGGGGATATCCTGAACGCCTTTATTGCTGCCAAGGAGCAAATGGTGGAGCAAGGCACCCTGCCCCCGAGTGTCCGGGATTACTTGACCAGGCTCCTGGAGCACGGCAACCCCTATAAGATCCCCCAGAAAAAGCGCGCTGACTGGGCCAGAGATCTGGATGTGCAGGAATACTCTGGCCAGGAATACCTGTTATACATAGGTGACGTAGGTTCCTTTGAGCCCAGGGGCAGGCAGATCGCAGGCCAGGTGGTCAGCCTGCTGCAGAGGCTGGGGATCTCCTTCGGCATCCTGGGCTCCAGGGAGCTTTCCGACGCCAACGAGGCCAGGGCCCTGGGAGAGATCGACCTGGCCCAGCATTTGGGGCAGAAGAATATAAAGATTTGGCAGGAGCTGGGGGTGCAAAAGGTTATCACCCTTTGCCCCCACGCCTACAACATCCTCAAAAATGACTACCCCGGCTGGGGCGGCAGTTTCCAGGTCCAGCACTACACCCAGCTTCTGGCCGGGCTTTTGGCCCGGATCCAGCCGCCTGAGACAGACCAAAGCCAGCAGTCCTTGCGGATCACAGTGCATGATTCCTGTTATCTGGGCCGCCATAACCAGGATTACCAGAGCTTACGGCGCATCCTGGACTGCCTGCCAGGCCTGGAGCTTTTGGAAATGCAGCGCAGCAAGCAGGACGCACTTTGCTGTGGCGGCGGGGGTGGAAACTTCTTCACTGACCTGGTCTGCAGCGGCCCAGAAACCTCAGCCAAGGCCCGGGTCAGGGAAGCTGCCCAGACCGGTGCCCAGCTTTTGATCACTTCCTGCCCGGTATGCACCATAATGCTGGAGGATGCCCTAAAGTCCCTAAATCTGGACCGTGAGCTCCAGGTGCAGGAGATCTCCGAGCTGATTTGCTCCAGGCTGCAGACTTAGGACTGCTGTGTGTGGGGCATTTTGTTCTTCCTGGCCTGCAAAGCATGTCCTGCAGGCCAGGCCGCTCTTAGTCCTGGATCCTGAAGCGCCAGGCGCAGAACCATTCTTCAGGATGCTCGTCCGGAGGACAGCCGATGCATTCAGTCTGAATCCTGGGGTCTATGGCAGCGGCAAAGTAGCCATACTCCACCAGGCCCACAGACTTGCAGGGATAGTCCGCCAGGCCCTTGCGTTTCCTGGCAGACTGCACCTGGCAATCATTCATCTGGAACTGGATGCAATTCTCATCCTCCTGAATAATGGACTGCACATTGATCCTGGCATACATCCTGAAATTCAGGGCCTGTTTCAGTCCCTGGATACCCGGATGTTCCGGTAGCTGCAACATCCGCTTTATGGACCAGGCCTCGAAAGGCGAATAATAGGCCCAGCAGGTGTCGTTGCAACGTTTGGCATCGTTCATGCCATGCTTTTCTTCCACAGACAAAAACCAGACCCCGTCATTGGTCAGCCAGTTCTTAGCCACCGCATCCAACAGGGAGATCAGCTTCTCCCTGGGCATATCCAGCAGAGGTTTGGGAAGCTTGTCCTGCATCTCGAATCCCAGCTCCTTGGAGAGCCGTTTCATCTGCCTCTCCAGGCTGAATGGATAGGCCTTGGCCAGGATCTGCATGGCCTGGGCAGAACCCAGCTGGTGCTCCACTTCCTTGTACCAGAACACATGGTGCACCACGATGCGATGCAGCATGTCCAGGCAATATTCCACTAGCTCTTCCTGGTTCATTTCCTCAGGAGATTGATAATCCTTGGCCATAAGCACCTCCTTTGCTTTGTCCCTTGG
>JBKGXZ010000130.1:0-4545 GCA_046546355.1 Desulfohalobiaceae bacterium
GCTCGTATCAAGCACAGCAAATCAGTCTGCACGTCAGTGCCGGGCGCGGCAATTTCTTTCTAACCCCTCAAGATTGCTTTGCTCGCAATGACGATTGAGAATCGCTCAATTCAGGCCTAAGCTGTTCAGTCAGGGCCAGCCTGGTGTCTTAATTGGTTGACATAACACCTGCGCTCAGCAATAAAAAAACACCCTTTGGAATAGGGCTCAGCCTAAAAGGGGTGTAAGCACTTTTAAGCAGGCTTTTGATATGCACAAAGATGATACTATAGGACAGGAGCAAGGCCCCAGAGAAGCAGTTGATCCTGCTGCTGGGGCAGCCAGGGAGGATAAGGCGGTACTCCCTGTGGTGGGGCTGGGCGCTTCAGCAGGCGGGCTGGAAGCCCTGAAGACCTTTTTCTCAAGTGTGCCCCGGGATAGTGGGCTGGCCTATATCGTCCTGGTGCATCTCTCCCCCAAGCAGCCCAGCATGATGCCGCAGCTGCTGCAGAAGGTAACTCAGCTCGAGGTCCTGGCTGCAGAGGACGGGGCAGTGCTGCAGCCTGATCAGGTTTATGTGGTGCCCCCGCATAAGGAGGTCTGCCTCTATGAGGGCCGGATCCAGCTCCTGGATCCGGTGGACCAGCACTCCTCTTTGCTTATTGATTTCTTTTTCCGGGCTCTGGCCCTGGACAGGGGCAGCCAGGCAGCCGCAGTCATCCTCTCTGGTACAGGCTCGGATGGCACAGTGGGCCTGAAGGAGATCAAGTCAGCTGAAGGCCTGGTGCTGGCCCAGTCAGAGGAGAGCGCCAAGTATCCGGGTATGCCCAGAAGCGCCATTGACACCGGACAGGTGGACGCGGTTCTGCCCCCGGAGGAGATGCCAGAGAATCTGCTGCGCTATTTTAGCTTGAGCCCCGCATTGGCTCAGAAGCCCCCGGAGCCAAGGGATGAACAGGATTGGCTGCCCAAGATATTCGCACTGCTCCGGCTCCAGCTGGGGCACGATTTCTCTGCCTACAAGCAGAGCACCATACTGCGGCGCATACAGCGCAGGATGGTCCTGAACCAGATTAGCTCCCATCTGCAGTATGTGCGTTTCCTGCGGGAGAGTCAGGCTGAGGTGCAGGCCTTGTTCAGGGATCTGCTGATAGGGGTTACGAACTTTTTCCGGGATCCCAAGTCCTTTGAGGTCCTGAAGGCGAAGTTTTTGCCTCAGCTGATCCAGGACCTGGAGGATAGCGGCTCCTTGCGGGTCTGGGTGCCTGGCTGCTCTTCTGGAGAGGAGGTCTATTCCCTGGCCATGATCATCCTGGAATGCCTGGATGATATGAATAAGCGTCTTAATCTGCAGATCTTTGCCACTGATATCGACAAAGAGGCCATAGAAAGGGCCAGGAAGGCAGAATATCCGGCCAGTATCAGGGCTGATGTCAGCCAGGAGCGCCTGGACCGCTTTTTCCTGCAGGAAGGGGAGCTCTACCGGGTACGCAAGGTAGTCAGGGATTGCGTGGTGTTTTCAACGCAGGACGTCCTGAAGGATCCGCCGTTTTCCAGGCTGCACCTGCTTTGCTGCCGCAATCTGCTCATATACTTGAGCTCTGATGCCCAGAAGAAGCTGCTGCCCCTGTTCCATTATACCCTGCTGCCAGGAGGCGTCCTTATGCTGGGCTCCTCTGAGACCGTGGGCGGCTTTACCAATCTGTTCCAGTGCCTGGATTCAGCCTGGAAGATATACAGGCGCAGGGAGATCCCCAAGTCCATGCAGCAGTACATCGAATTTCCCACCGGGATCCCAGCTGAAGCAGCAGCTGCAGAGAATGGGCAGAAGACGCTCCAGGTGAGCCAAGTCAACCTGAAGCGCCTGACCCGCAGGGCCATCCTGGCCCGCTTCGCACCGCCGGCTGTGCTGGTAGACAGAAAGGGAACCATTTTGCACGTGGAAGGCAAGACCGGCAAGTTCCTGGAACCGCCCAGCGGCCCCCCATCCCAGAATATCCTGGACATGGCCAGGGAAGGCCTGCGGATTGAGCTGTCCTCTGCGCTGCGCAGGGCAGTGGCAACAACACAAGAAGTGGTGAGCAGGGGGGTACAGGTCAGGATCAACGGCTATTTGCAGACGATCAATCTCTATGTGAGCCCATTGCAGCGGCCTAAGGATCTGGCCGGGAACCTTTTGGTGGCCTTTGAGGAGGTCTTGCAGCAGTCAGGCTCAGAAACTGAAGAGACTGACACCGCGAGCTGCTACGTTGACTCGCGGATCAGTGAGCTGGAGCAGGAGCTGCAGAACACCAAGGAGACCCTGCATACTACTATTGAGGAGCTGGAGTCCTCCAACGTGGAGCTGAAATCCACCAACGAGGAACTGCAGTCCTCGAATGAGGAGCTGCAATCCACGAACGAAGAGCTGGAATCCTCCAAGGAGGAGCTGCAGTCCCTGAACGAAGAGCTGCAGACCGTAAACTCCGAGCTGCAGAGCAAGGTGGAGGATCTAACAGCTGTCCAGGACGATATCAATAACCTGCTGAGCAGCACGGAGATCGCCATAGTCTTTGTGGATCAAAATCTTCGCATCAAGCGCTTTTCCAGGGAGGCAGCCCAGGTCATCAGCCTGATAGATTCGGATGTGGGTCGTCCTCTGGAGCACCAGGCCAGCAAGCTCAATTATGGGCAGATGATCCAGGATCTAAGGCAGGTCCTGGATACCCTGGTCCCCCTGGAAAGGGAAGTCCAAACCATTGAGGGCAAATGGTACATGATGCGCATTATGCCTTACCGGACCAGGCAGGACAGGATCCAGGGCGCGGTTTTGACCTTCCGCGACGTGGATGCCCAGAAAAAGGCCCAGGAGCGTCTGCAGGAGCTGAGCTGAATGCTTTCATCCTTGTGGTATTGGTCAAGAGGAGGACAACAAACAGCCTGGGCATAGCTTGTGGCGATGCAGAGAAAAAGAACAGCAAATATCAGGCGTTGCTGAGCCCATGGAGGGCAAGACATGCCTCTTGCCACAAAACTCAGGTGGATTCAGTCTGCCGTATGGGTGGTGCTCATCCCCTGGGCTGGGAATTTGGAGCTCATAACTCCGCCTTGCTGATGATACGTACAGCAGGCCCAGGTTGCCCATCAACCTGAACCTGCTGTACTGGATACAAGTCCTTGCCTAGAACTTGAACTGCATGCCTGCCAGGTAGCCCATGTCAGTATTGTCCTTGTCGTTGTCTCCAACTTCCGCAAAGATTTTGACATTGCTGCTCAGACTGTAGTTGACATTGGCGTACCAGCTGTTGACGTCTTCGCCCTCATCCGGGGACTCGTGCCCATAGCCCACTGCCAGCTTGGTGCGCTCCTGCACAGGGATCACAGCCACTGCATTGGTGTGTTCTACATCCTGGTAATGCTCGTCGTCACCTTCTCTGGTAGTATAGTCCGCAGCCAGATAGACGACATCAAAATCATAGCCGATGCGAGCGCCATAGGTCTCTACCGAGTCCGCATCCTCGTTTTCCTTGTATGTCTGGGCAATGGCTCCCAGCTTCAGGCCCTGCAGGTCTGTAGTCACATAAAGCTCTCCCGCGGAATCATTGTCATCGCCAGAATCCGAGTTCTCCTCCAGGTCATAGGATCCTACGGCCTGGAACATTCCAGCATCAAGATTCACCTTGAAGGTCTCCTTCCCGCTGGCTGCTGGAAAGGCATCGCCTCCGTCCATTTCCACGGACTCTTCTACAGGGAAATCGTCCGAGCCCCAGTCCTGCTTGCCCATAGAGGCAGCTACTGAGCCAAAATTCAGATCATGATATTTGAGACCGGCATAGGCCTCATCCACTGCATCATAATCTTCGGCATCCCCATGCACTTGATCCTTCCAATCCATCTTCAGCTCTCCGAAGGCGGACCAGCCCCGCATCAGCTCCTGGGAGCCCTTGAAGGACACTGTAAGATCATCGTAGTCGAGGTAAGGATCTTCATCCTCTCCAATCTCTTGACGAAGCTGGATCTGGTAATCTCCCTTCAGCTCCAGCTTGGTGCCTTCCTTTTCATAGATGGTGGCTGCATGCACATTAAAAGATAAAGCAGCAAATATAGCTGCAGCTGCAATAAATACATAAACTTTCATTACCTGCCTCCTTTTGCTTGAAAATAATTGACTAGCCTTCCTTAAAAGATGCAACAAGATATTAAATGTTTACATCAACACCTCACTTGTTTTACAGGTTTAAAAAATATTGTCCTCCCAACTTCATTGCTAGGAATAAGGTATTATTTTTACAATATCGTTATGGTTTAGTGTCTATAAAGCAAAGATTTAGTTACAGAGAAGTTGCATGAGTATACAATTGTGTTAAGAGCTTGGAAATTTCTAGATGAAATGTGCTGGTGATAGAAGGTATGCTGCACGGAGGTGCAAGATATTGTGCGGAAACAAGGGAGTTGAATGAGAAGGAAGGTGTCATTTTTATCGTTCCCACGCTCTGCGTGGGAGCTCCTCTGGAGGCTGCGGCGTCCATAAAGAGACTCCAGGAGCGGTCAAAAAAAGCTCCCACGCAGAGCGTGGGAGCAATAAAT
>JBKGXZ010000131.1:0-4534 GCA_046546355.1 Desulfohalobiaceae bacterium
GAGATCGCCCAGGAGCCTGATTACAGCAGTGTATTGGAGACAGCTAAAGCATTAGTCAAGTAGCAGGGGCCTGGATCCAGCTGCAGAGCTGCAGCATAGCACACACTGAACACCATGGATAAGGAAAGGGGCTGCATCACGACCCTCCCCTGTCCCCTCTCCGGCACTCACTTGCTTGGTCTCCTAGAGCAAGAATTATTGCGCTTCCAAGTGAGTGCCGGGGAGGGGTTAGGGGAAGGGTTGAATGATCACAGCTAGTTAGCTTAATTTTCGTAACTTCTCAATGACCAATCATGCCCCAAATGGGCACAACGAAGCATGGAAAACTTCAACCCGCAACATAAAGGGCGAGCGTCCCAGCAGCACCTCATTTTAATACAGGCCGATATGAAAGCACAGGCTTGTAGGGGGGAATAATAATTCGCTCTCTTGTAACTGGACGGACACCCAGTAAAATGGGCGTGTCGCAAAATGTGATTTCTTCTTCGAAGACTCCTCGCAATGACGGGGAGTTGTGCAGCTTATGGGTTGTCAGCAACCCCTTGTCACTGAATTTTGCAACGCATTCTAACTACCCTGAAGGGATCCGATTTAACTAGGAAAAGTAGCCTGATTCGGGTTTTTTTAGCTTGAAAACAGGGGGAAATGATTGTATGAAGCCTCAGGCCTTCGAAGAGATTGGCGTGGTGAAGCAAAGAAGTAATATTCTGGGATAGAAGAGTAACACGAATCTGTGCGAGAATTCGCGAATTGTCACGCACAGTGCAGGTGGCCTGCAAATGCACTATAAAGAATAGCTTATGTATGAGTTTCTGGCAGCCGTGATTCTGGGTATAGTAGAAGGGGTGACCGAGTTTTTGCCCATCTCCTCCACCGGGCACTTGATCCTGGTGGGCAACCTTCTGGAGTTCACTGGTGAGCAGGTCAAGACCTTTGACGTGGTTATCCAGCTGGGGGCTATCCTGGCTGTGGTCTATCTGTACTGGCCCAGATTCAGATCCTTGCTCACCAAAAAACAGGAGCAGAAGTTCTCCGGCCCCTTTGCCCTTTGGCTGCTGTTTTTGACCACCCTGCCCGCAGGCCTGATGGGCCTGATTGGCTACTCTGCAATTAAGGAGCATCTTTTTGCTCCCCAGCCTGTGGCCTGGGCCCTGGGCATCGGGGCCTTGGGCATTTTGCTGGTGGAGTCCATTAAAAGGAATCCGCGCTACCAGGGGCTTGATGACCTGAGCCAGGGGCTGGCCCTAGGTATAGGCCTGTTTCAATGCCTCTCCCTCTGGCCAGGCTTTTCCCGAGCAGCTGCTACCATCATGGGCGGAATGTTCTTGGGTGCAGAGCGCAAGCTGGCTGCGGAGTACTCCTTTATCTCCGCGGTGCCTATCATGTTCGCTGCCAGTGCCTATGATATCTACAAGAGCTGGCAGATCTTCAGCGGACTGGACTGGTCCCTGCTCCTCGTGGGATTTGTGGTCTCCTTTTTTACAGCCATTTTGGCCATCAAGGGATTTATCCATCTTCTAAGCAGATTCACCTTGAGGCCTTTTGCCTACTACCGCCTGGCCATGGCCCCGCTGATCATTATCTTTTGGGGCGCATAGCCGCTCCTTTTTCTGCCTTTGTTGGCAGTAGCCTCCCCGCCAGGGTATGTGTACTTTTAACACACAAAGTCACTTAATGTGTCATTATGTCCCATGAGTTGTGCTCTGGATAATCCAATGCAATGGGAAGGGCCTTGGGCTCCAGCTTCGGGATCTGGCTTCTGCATGGACTTGGCACATAACATGCACAGCGCATTGGAGTTTTGAACCAGAAATATGGAGGTGTAGCTATGCAAAGTGCATGGGGGAAGTTTCTGGCCTTGTTGTGCGCCGGGCTGCTCTTTATGAGTCTTTGGGGATGTGAACCTGACGATGACCAACCCAAGCCGAGCGATGATCCCGCCCAGGAGGAGCAGCAGGAAAATATGGGCCAAGGCGATGACGATGATTCCATGTAAGTTGATTTTTTGTCCCTTGATTGGCGGGCGGCCTGGGGCCGCCCTTTTTTACTGCTGAGCATAGCACACACTTGCCACCCAGATAAATGCGGCTTTGCCGGAGACCTATGGTCTATTTAGCAAGGAGAACCGTGTTTAAGGAACTTGTTCCCATCAGGACCCTCCCCTAACCCTAGGTGTCAAGTGATGGTAAAGGCCAGCTTTTTACTGCAGGGGCAGACTGAAATAAAAAGTGGTCCCAGATTCAGGGTCTGAGTCAAACCAGACCCTGCCCCTCAGGTAATCCTCTCCCAGGAGCTTGATGCTGTAGGTTCCCAGGCCCCGTCCCTTGCCCTTGGTGCTGTAAGAGCGCTTAAAGATCTGCATCTGCACTTCTTCCGGGATATAACCTGGATTGTGCACCCAGAACACCAGTTCTGAATCCTGGGCTTGAGCCCCTAGCCAGACCTTGTCTCCAGGTTTGCTGGCCTCCAGCGCGTTCTTGAGCATGTTGCCCAGGACTCGCTCCAGCAAAGTGGGGTCGGTATACAACAGGCCCAGATCGTTTTGCTTGTCCAGCTCGATTTCCTTACCCTCATGCTCCATCTGGTGCGAGAAGGTCAGCTGCAGCCTGCGCAGCACATCCTGGCTGGGCAACTGCTGCATATTGAGCTGCAAAGTTTTGTTCTCCGCAGCCAAAAGCTGCTTCTGGGCCTGGATCTCATCGATGACCTTTCTAGCCTGGCTCAGGGCTAGGGAGCTCAGCTCCCGAGCTTGACCATGGACCTCTTCCTGGAGCAGTTCCAGAAGGCTTTGAATGCCCCCGGCTGAATTGAGCAGGTCGTGAAAAAAAATCCTCTCCAGGGCTTGCTTCCTCTTGTCCTGGCTGATGTCAGTCAAATAGACCAGGATAAAGTCATAGTCCTCAATCTGCAAAGGGTTGCTGCTTACTGCCAGGTCCAAGGCTTCGGTTCCTTGGCCCTTTTTGCGCAGCAAGCGGCACTCATCCTGCCAGGTTTGTCCTTCAAGGCTATGCACCAGGGCCTGAAAAGCCCCGCAGTACCTGCAAAAGCTGGTGCTGCCGCAGCCCTGCTCGCCGTGGCCGGCATGCACGCAGCCCAAGACCTCACCTGGTCTCTTGCCCAGAACCTCCCGGGTTTCGTACAGCAAGTCCAGCAAGGCCTGGTTGGCCATAAGCAGTTGCCTTTTTTTGTTGATGATCATGGCCATCTGGGGCAAGGCATCCAAGGTCTGCTGCAGGCATTCCCTGCTTTGTACCAGGCGCAGCTGTTCCTGCAGGTCTTGCTGGGGGTCCCGGTCCTGATCGATATCCGGGATATTCTTGGTTCGGTCCAGGAAGGGGTCCTGGTACTTGGCTACCTGGGGCATGGGGCCTCCTTAATCATCTCATGTTCGGCAAAAGAAGCATCTTTTCAACTGCCTTGCCCTGGCAAAAACAACGCAGCCTGATATGCGCAGACAAACGGTCTGCCCCTCCGGCTTCTAGATGATCTGTATCACGTGACATAGAATATTTAAAGTTAGAACCCGGACCGGCCTTTGGGGCAAAGGCCAACCCGGGTTGTTTGGTTTGCAGCGAATGTGGGCTGGTCTTTACCCACATATTATTAATGCAAGGGTCTTGCAGCTATTTGTCCTTGACCTTGAACCTGCTGACCATCTCTTTAAGCTGCTCCGCCAGCCTGCTCAGCTCGCCTGCGCTTTGCTGTACCTGGGCGCTGGAGTTGCTGATCTCGTTGGCTGACTCGTTGACCTCGGTGATGTCCTTGGCCACCTCCCCGGCCACACTGGAGGACTGGGAGACGTTCTCGTTGACCTCGCTGATGCCCTGGGAGACCTGGCCCACATTGTCCGCGATCTCCTTGGTGGTGGTAGTCTGCTGCTCAACAGCCGCGGCAATGGAGGAGACAATCTCGTCCACCTGATTGATTACCTTGGAGATCTCCTCGATCTCGCTGACAGTGCTGTCTGTAGAGTCCTGGATGCCCTGGATCTTCTGGGCGATCTCCTGGGTGGCCTCTGCGGTCTGCTGAGCCAACTCCTTGATCTCGTTGGCCACTACGGCAAAGCCTTTGCCTGCCTCCCCAGCACGGGCTGCCTCTATGGTGGCGTTCAGGGCCAGGAGGTTGGTCTGGGAGGAGATGGAGTTGATGGTCTCTGTGACCTTGCCGATCTCCTCTGCAGCCTTGCCCAGCTGATTGACCCGGCTGGAGGCGCTTTTGGCCTGGCTGACAGCGTTGCTGGTAATCTCCTTGGCCTTTTCTGCGTTCTGGGCGATCTCCTTGATGGTGCTGCTCATCTCTTCGGAGCCTGAGGCCACGGTGCTGACGTTGGTGGAAGCCTGCTCCATGGCTGCTGCCACAGAGCTCATGTTAGAGCTCATTTCCTCTGCTGCAGTGGCCACTGAGTTGGCCTTGCTAGCAGTGCTCTCAGAGGACTTGGCCAACTGCTCTGCGATGGTGTTCAGCTCGGTGGAGGAGGAAGCCAGGGTTTCCACCCCGCCGGAGATGTCCTGGATCATCTTGCTCAGGCTGTCCA
>JBKGXZ010000132.1:0-4505 GCA_046546355.1 Desulfohalobiaceae bacterium
TCGTGGTCGCAATCGCTTTCGATACTGCTGGGCTCTACCGAAAACAATGCTGCTTGGATTATAAGTTAGATGGGCGGACACTAAGGTCCGCCCCTACCGGCTTGCGCCTGCCCTGGGGAAGGAGGTGAGTATCACTGTATCAACTACGATTACCAAAACGATAGTGTTAGTGTGGGGAGAATCAATAGCAATCGTAGTCGTAAGGAAGAATGCTTACTGCTCCTCCTGGGCCTTGGCCTCTTGCAGGACCTTTTCCTGCACATGGGAAGGACATTCCTCATAATGATCGAACTCCATGGTGAATATCCCCTGCCCCCCGGTCATGGCCCGCAGGTCCGGGGCGTAGCGCATGACCTCAGCTAAAGGCACCAGGGCGCTGATCTCAGTCAGGCCCTGGCTGGACTCATAACCCAGGACCTTGCCCCTGCGCCCGGACAGGTCTCCGATCACATCCCCCATGTACTCGTCAGGCACGGAGATGTTCACCTTCATAATGGGCTCCAGCAACGTGGCCCCGGTCTTCTCCGCAGCTTTCTTGAAGGCCATGGAGCCTGCGATCTTGAAGGCCATCTCGGAGGAGTCCACGCTGTGGTAGGAGCCGTCGAACAGGGTAATCTTGAAGTCCACCAGGGGATACCCGGCCAGCACTCCCTTCTGGGCAGCCTCCTGGATGCCCTGGTCTACAGCCGGGATATAGGTCTTGGGAATCACTCCGCCCACGATCTGGTTCACGAACTCGTAGCCCTCGCCCCTGCCCTTGGGCTCCAGCTTGATCCAGCAGTCCCCGAACTGGCCCCTGCCGCCGGTCTGCTTCTTGTACCTGCCCTGGACCTCTGCTGTGCCCTTGATAGTCTCCCGATAGGGGATCTTGGGCTCCTTGAGCTGGATCTGGACCTTGCTGCGGCGGTGCACCTTCTCCACCGCAGTCTCGATATGCAGCTGGCCCATGCCGGAGAGGATCATGTCCTTGGTCTCCTCGTTATGCTCCAGCTTCAGGCTGGTATCCTCTTCCAGCAGCTTCTGAATGGCAGCCACCAGCTTATCCTCGTCATCCTTGCTCACCGGGCTCACTGCATAGGACAGGAGCCTGGGCGGCAGATTGGGCCTGGCCAGGACAAAGGGCTCCTTCTCGGTAGAGATGGTGTCCCCGGTGGTGGTATACTTCAGCTTGGCCACTCCGACTATGGCCCCGGGCCCCATCTCTTCCTTGCAGGGCTCCTGCTTCTTGCCCAGCACCCACTGCAGCTGGCCCAGCTTTTCCTTGGCCTGCTTGCGAGGATTGTAGACATGCATGTCAGAGGTGAACACCCCGGACAGCACCCGCAACATGCTCACCTGGCCCCCAAAGGCAGTGGTGATGGTCTTGAATACAAAGGCTGCTGGGGGGGCATCTGGAGAGGACTCGCGTTCGCTGCCGTCCTCTCCCTTCCAGGCCGGCCTCTCCAGGGGACTGGGGAACAGCTCCTGGATCAAACCCAGTATCTTCTCCCCGCCCTTGTTGCCCAGGGACGCAGCCACAGCCACCGGTGTCAGCTCTCCGCTAAGCACTCCCTGGCGCAGACCATTCTGGATCTCCTCCTGGTTTAGATCCCCTTCCTCCAGGTACTTCTCCATCAGCTGCTCATCGCTCTCAGCGATGTTCTCCAGGGCTGCCTCCCGGTACTCCTCCAGACTATCCTGGAGCTCCCCAGGGACCTCCTGCTCCTGCAAAGCTCCCCCTTCCTGGAAGGAGTAGGCCTTGCGCTGCAGGACATCCACCAGGCCCTGAAAATCGGACTCTGAGCCGATGGGCATGTACATCAGCACCGGCTTGGCCTGCAGGGTCTCGCTCAGGCCGCTGTAGGCCTGGTCAAAATCGGCGCGCTCCCTGTCCATCTTGTTCACCACCACAGCTGTGGGCAGGCCGAAGGAGCGCACGTCTGACCACATCTTGCGGTCCAGAGGCTTTACACCGTCTACAGCATCTATTACATATAGCACTGCGTCAGCGGCAGCCAGCTGATAGGGGAATTCGCCCAGGAAATTTGTATCCCCGGGATTGTCTATCAAAAAGTGCCTGTTCTTGTTCCAGGTATAGACTGCGTAGGCGGTTTGAACACTGCCCCCTTTCTTGATCTCTTCTGGCTCGTAGTCCAGCACTGTATTCCCGCTGGAGATGTCCCCCAGACGATTCACAGCCCGGGCCTGGTACAGGAGCATCTCCGCCAGGGATGTTTTCCCGCTGCCGCTGCTTCCGGCCAGGGCGAACGTGCGTTGCTTGCTGAGCGTATCCTGCTGCATTGAAGACTCCCTTAGGATGGATTGGGGTTCAACTTGTATCTCCCCGGAAGGCCAGGGTCCGCAACATATCAGCCTCGATACCTAGTGGTAACTGGGCGTTCAGGTCTTGGGAGATCTTGATCTTACAGGCCCCATTTTTATAGGTAGCCCTGAGCTGAATTGTCAAGACATAGCGCTAATAAATGTCCATGTTCCCATCTTGAGCGACACTGCTGTCAGCTCAACCAGTCAAGGAGTGAAAATGCCTGTAATAATGGGCACTGCCGGACACATAGACCACGGCAAGACCACCCTGATCAAGGCCTTGAGCGGCATAGACTGCGACCGGCTCAAGGACGAAAAAAAGCGGGGCATCACCATTGAGCTGGGCTTTGCCTACCTGGATCTGCCTGACAGCCAGCGCATAGGCATTGTGGACGTGCCCGGCCATGAAAAATTCGTGAAAAATATGGTGGCCGGGGCCGCAGGAATAGATTTCGTGCTGCTTACTGTAGCAGCAGACGAAGGCATCATGCCCCAGACCAGGGAGCATCTGGAGATCTGCTCCCTTTTGGGAATCAGGCAAGGCCTGGTGGCCCTGACCAAGACCGACATGGTGGATGAGGAGCTTTTGGAGCTGGCCCAGGAGGATGTCCAGGACTACCTCTCCGGGACCTTCCTGGCAGACTCTCCTGTGATCCCTGTCTCTGCCCATTCCGGACAGGGAGTGCAGGAGCTGACCCAGGCCCTGCAGAGCTACGCTGCCCAGAGCTCCAGCAAGCAGGACAGCGACCTGTTCAGGCTGCCTGTGGACCGGGTGTTTACCATGCGCGGCTACGGCACCGTGATCACAGGGACCTTGATATCCGGGACAGTCCAGACCGGGGAGCAGATCACGGTCTATCCAGAAGAGTTGAAAAGCAAGGTCAGGAACCTGCAGGTGCACACCCAGAGCGTTCAAAGCGCCCATGCCGGGCAAAGAACCGCAATGAACCTGGCGGGTCTGGAGGTGGAAGACCTGCAGCGCGGGGATTGCCTGGCCAAGCCCGGGGCCTTGTTTCCTCGCCAGCTCTGGGATGTCGAGATCAGCTGTCTGCCTTCTGCGCACAAGGCCCTGAAGCACAGAAAGGAGATCCATTTCCACCACGGATCCAGGGAAACCCTGGCCCGGGTGCACCTATTGGATCGGGAGGAGCTAAAGCCAGGGGAGACCGCCCTGGCCCAAGTCCGTTTCCCTGAGCCCATGGTAGGAGTCTACCTGGACAGGTTCGTAATCCGTTCCTTCTCCCCCTTGAGAACCATCGCCGGGGGCAAGATCCTGAACCCCCTGGCGGAGAGGATCAAGCGCCATTCCTCAAAGCTGGAGCTCCTGCAAACCCTGGCCCAGGAGGATCCCCAGACCAGCCTGCTCACCCAGCTCAAGCTGGCAGGCTCGAAGGGTCTGACCCAGAGGCAGCTGCAGGTGGTCTGTGCCCAGCCGGCAAAAACCCTGCAGAGGCTGCTGCAGGATATGGCCTCCAAGCAGCAAGTTTTCCTGTTCGACCGGGAGGAGCAGCGCTACATACACCACGGAGTGCTGCAAGGGCTGCAGGACTCCCTGCTGGAGCACGTCCGTGGCTTCCATGAGCAAAACCCCCTGCAGGCCGGGCTGTCCAGGGGCATGCTGACCTCCAATTGGGGTCGCAGGCTGTCCCCCAAGCTGGTGCATTTCCTGCTGGAGCGCTGCCTGAAAAAGGGCCAGCTGGAAAGCGAGCAGGAACTGATCCGCTTGCCCGGACACCAGGTCTCGCTTAAGGGAGAGCAGTCTGAGCTAAGGGACCGGCTGCTTAAGGCCTATGAGCAGGCAGGTCTGGAACCTCCCAACCTGAATGCCCTGCTGCAGGAGCTGGGCACGGACAAGAAGACCGCTCTGCCGCTGTTGCGGGTGCTGACAGAGGAGGGCAGCCTGGTCAAGGTCAAGGAGGAGCTCTATTTCAGCCCCCAGGCCCTGGAGCGGATCAAGACCCTGGTCCAGGATTACTTCCGGGAAAAGTCCGAGCTGACCCCTCCTGATTTCAAGGGGCTTACAGGCCTGTCCCGCAAATACAGCATCCCGCTGTTAGAGTACCTGGACCGGCAGAAAGTGACCATCAGGGTAGGGGACGTGCGCAAGCCCAGGAAGGGATGAAAGGCAGGAGTCTGGGGTCAGAGGTAGAGATCATTATACCGACTACGATTACGACCACGACCACGATAGCGAGGGAGGG
>JBKGXZ010000133.1:0-4477 GCA_046546355.1 Desulfohalobiaceae bacterium
TTACCACACAAACCTGGTTGAGACAGACAGTGTTGCTGTAGTGTCATTTGTATTGCTTCAAATACTCCCCCAGGCGCTGCAGTCCAGCTTCGATGTTCTGCAGGGAGTTGGCGTAGGAAAAGCGCAGAAAACCTTCAGCATTAGAGCCGAAATCTATGCCAGGTGTGACCCCTACCCCTGCTTTCTCCAGGATGTCAAAGGCCAGCTGATAGGAGTCGGTACAGAACCGCTTGGCATTGGCCAGGATATAGAATGCGCCAGTGGGTTCTACCTGGATCCCGAAGCCAAGATCCTGCAGGCCCTGGAGCAGAAAGCGCCTACGCTGGTCAAATGTCTCCCGCATGTTCTGCACATCCGGTCCGGCCTGCTCCAGGGCAGCTATACCCGCCCATTGGGCTATGGATCCGGCGCAGATGTACAGGTTCTGGGCCATTTTCTGGATTTCCCGCACAAACGGCCTGGGGCAGATAAGATATCCCAGACGCCAGCCAGTCATGGCATAGAGCTTGGAGAAACCGTTCAGCACAAAGGCCTGGTCGGTGAATTCCAGGATGGAATGCTCCTGCCCGGAATAGACCAAGCCGTGGTAGATTTCGTCGGAGACGATATAAGGTCCAAGCTGGGCAAGCCTTTGCAGCTCTTGAATGTCCAGCAGGGTGCCTGTAGGATTGGCAGGGGAGTTGATTATGATGGCCCGGGTATCCTGGCTGCAGACCTGTTCGATGTCCTGGGCCCTGTACTGGAAGCCGTTTTCTTCCCGGACCTGCACTGGCACGGGGCGGCCGTTTACGAACTTTATGAAGTTGGCATAGCAGGCATAGCCCGGGTCAGAAATGATTACGCTTTGTTCCGGCTCCAGCAGCGCAGCGAAGCAAAGCAGCATGGCCGGGGAAGTCCCGGAGGTAACAATGATCTGCTCCGGGTCTATCTGTACCTGGTATTTGCTGTGGTAGTGCGTGCAGATAGCCTTTCTTAGCTCCAAAAGGCCCAGACTGTGGGTATAATGGGTCAGGCCCTGGTTCAGGGCCTGAATGGCAGCATCCTTGATGCACTGCGGGGTGTCGAAGTCAGGCTCTCCGATTTCCAGGTGGATGATGGACCGGCCCTGGGCTTCCAGGGCTTTGGCCCTCTCCAAAACATCCATTACCATAAAGGGCTTTAGCTGACAGGCGCGGCTTGCGGGCTGCATAGGGATTTGCTCCTGTGCGGCGTTTTGGTTGTGCTGTCCCTGTGGTGCTCGATATGCAGAAAATACCCCCCATGCCCTGACTACGGGCACAACGAAGCATGGAAGACTTCAATCCGCAACGAAAAGGGCGAGCGCCGCTCGCACTCTGTATTGGTCAAAATACCGATTACGACCACGACAACGAGAGCGAGGGGAGGGCAGAGCAAATCGTAATCGTGGTCGTTGTCGTACTCGCTGTCGACACTAATGACATCAATATTGCCAGGATCAGAAGGACGACCGGCAGTCGCCCTTTTTGGAGAAAGCTGTTGCTGGAGATCCAGTTTTGCATACAAAACTTTAGACCTTGAGCTGCCTAATCGCAGTCCCAGGTGGTACCTGTGGGGGTGTCCTGGACCTGGACTCCCATCTGGGCCAGCTCGTCCCGGATGCGGTCTGCCTGGGCGAAATCCTTGTCCTGTCTGGCCTGCTGCCTCTCGCGCAGCATGTCTTCCACTTTGGAAGTGTCGATATCCAATCGCGCGGCCCGAACATCCCGCAGATCAGAGAGGAACTTATGGCTGGGTTCATCCAGGATGCCCAGCACACCGGACACAGCGCTTAGGTTCTCCAGAATCATCTGGTAGGCCTGGGCAGCGCCCTGGGTCTGGCGCAGGGATTTGTCCTCCAGGATGCGGTTGCCCAAGCGGCAGAGATTGAAAATGTAGCCCAGGGCAGCGGCTGTGTTCAGATCATCAGCCAAACTCTGCTCCCAATGCCTGCTGGCCTCCTCCAGCTCATGCTGCAGCTCCTGGGGCAGCAGCCCAGGCTTCCAGCTTTCCCTCTCCAGGGCCTGTTCCAGGAGCTGTTTGGTCTGATACATGCGTTTGAGGCCTTTTTCGCTTTCTTGCAGGCTTTCCCAGCTGAAGTCTAGGGGACTTCTAAAGTGCTGACTGAGCAGGAAGAAGCGCAGGGCCTCCGGGAGATAATCCCGGAAGATGTCCCTCAGGGTGATAAAGTTGCCCAGGGATTTGGACATTTTTTCCGCATGGACCTGGACAAAGCCGTTGTGCAGCCAGTATCTGGCCAACTCCTGGCCTGTGGCAGCCAGGCTCTGGGCCCGCTCGTTCTCGTGGTGGGGGAAGGCCAGATCCTGGCCCCCTCCGTGGATGTCCAGGGGCAGGCCCAGCAGACGCTGGCTCATGGCTGAGCATTCGATATGCCAGCCCGGCCTGCCCTGGCCCCAGGGACTTTCCCAGGCAGGTTCCCCTGACTTGGCATGCTTCCAAAGGGCAAAATCCAAGGGGTCCTGTTTCTCTTCTCCAGGCTCGATCCTGACCCCGGCCTGCAGCTCCTCAATATTTCGACCCGAAAGTCGGCCGTAGTCCTCAAAAGCTCGGACTCGAAAATAGACGTCCCCGGAAGGGGTGCTGTAGGCGTAGCCTTTGTCCAGCAGGGTCTGTACCAGGTCCTGCATGTCCTGGATGTATTCCGTGGCTCTGGGCTCCAGATCCGCACGCAGTACCCGGAGACGGTCCATATCCTGGTAAAAGGCCTGGATATATTTCTCGGTCAATTCTGAAGAGTCCAGGCCTTCTTCGCGAGCCCGGTTGATAATCTTGTCATCCACATCTGTGAAATTGCGTACGAAAAACACCTGGAAGCCCTTATAGCGCAGGAACCTGACCAGGGTGTCAAAGACCACCGCTGCCCTGGCGTGGCCGATATGGCAATAGTCGTAGGCGGTGATGCCGCAGACATACATGTGCACCTTGCCCTCTTCCTGGGGCAGAAATTCCTGTTTGCGCCTGCTAAGGGTGTTATAGAACTGCATAGCAAGAAACCGTCCTGTTAAGGGTCTTGGGTGACTGGGACCCCAGCCTGGGGTATGCTTCTGCTCCGGAGCTGCTTCCGTGCGGTGAGCAGGGCCATGGCCTTGATGCCCTTTTTTTCTCCAGTAAAGCCCAGCCCCTCCTCAGTGCTGGCCTTGAGTCCCAGTTGATGCTCGTCCAAGTGGAGCAAGCTGCAAAGGTTCTTTCTGATCTGTTCTCTGCAGGGGGCTATCTTCGGGGTCTGGCAGATTATGGTCAGGTCCAGGTGCAGGATTGTCAGGCCCTGTTTTTGAGCCAGATGCAGGACCTCGGACAGCAGCACTGCGCTGTTGGCCCCCTCCAGTGCGGGGTCAGTATCCGGGAAGAGCTCTCCGATGTCTCCCTGGCCCAGGCAGCCCAGAACAGCATCCATTATGGCGTGCAGAAGCACGTCTCCGTCAGAGTGGGCCTGGACCTCAGGGGCATTGGGGAGAGGCACCCCGCCCAGGCGCAGTGGTCTGCCAGGGGCGTATTTGTGGACATCATAGCCGAAACTGCTGCAGATGCCGCGCAGCTCATCCGCATGCGAGTCCTGGAGGAGCTCCAGATCCTGCTGGGTGGTCAGCTTGCGGTTCTCCGGCCTTCCGGAGACGAAATGAATCCTGTGTCCCGCTTCCTCCAAGATGGCTGCGTCGTCAGTGAATTCCAGCCCAGAGCAGGCAGCCTGTCTATAGGCCTCTTCCAGGGCAGGTCGAAGAAATCCCTGGGGGGTCTGGACTGCATAAAGGTTGTGTCTGGGCAGTGTCTGGCTGCAGGAGTCCTGCTGCAGCCTGATGGTGTCCGTGGGTCTGAGGCCGGGCACTACCGCCTGGGCTCCGTGCTGCAGAGCCTGGACCACCTCTTGGATCAGTCCTGGGCTGACAAAGGGCCGGGCAGAATCATGGATCAGCACCTGCTCGCATTCAGCTGGCAAGGCCTGGATGCCGGACCAGGAGGAGTCCTGCCTTTTCTTCCCGCCAGCTGTGATCCGGTAGGGAAGCCCGGGCTGCTCCAGCTGGAAGAGCTCGCGCAGCTCCTGACTCCTTTCCTGCAGCTCAAGTTCAGGGAAGACCAGCACCAGGCCCTGAATGCAGGGCAATGCAGAAAAGGCGCGCACGCTGTGCCAGTAGAGGGGTCTGTCTTGCCAATTCAGAAACTGTTTTTTGGCAGAATGGGCACCCATTCTGCTCCCCTGGCCAGCAGCCAGGAGAATGCACCATGTCTGCATGCGGGTTCTTAAGCCTGTTGTTTGTCCGGGGTTGTAGAAATAATTTGTCTTTCGTGGAATTTACTGCAGGAGCCGGAAATAAGCCGGGTTCTGTGCCAGGACCGTCATTCCTCTAGGACAGGGATCTCTCCCTGCCTCCAGCAACCTACCCGGAAGCTTCAGCCGGGCCGGCCTCAAACGCTTCCCTATTTGGTCTTGCTCCGGACGGGGTTTGCCAAGCCTGCCGCGTCG
>JBKGXZ010000134.1:0-4458 GCA_046546355.1 Desulfohalobiaceae bacterium
ACAGGACTGGACATGCTCGCCCTGGTTGTCCTGCACCACACAGCCCAGGCAGGCTCCTATGCCGCAGGCCATGTACTTTTCCAGGCAGAGCTGGGCCTGGGCTCCGGCTTGCAGGGCAATGCTTTGCACCATGCGCAAAAAAGGCTCGGGACCGCAGGCCAAAACCCGTCCGTCAGGGGCATAGCCGTTGATCTTGACTTCCACAGCCCTTTGCAGGCGCATAAGGTCCTTTTCTGTCCTGTCCTGGACATCCCAGGCCAGGACCCGTTCCGCTAGTTGGCTGAAGGGATAATTCCCCAGGTCTTGCCTGTGCCCGAAGATGAGCTCCAGCTCCCTGGGATGGGGATGATGGTTTATCAGGCCCACTAATGGTGCCAGGCCCATGCCCCCGGCCAGGAGCAGGGCAGGAAGCTCTGGCTCCAGATGGAAGCCGCGGCCCAAAGGGCCCCACACCAGGACCTCCTCCCCGGGGCTTAGTCTGGCCAAGCTTCTGGTGGCCTTGCCCAGGACCTGCATATATATGTGCAGGCCATCCTGATTCTGGTCCGCAATGGAAAAAGGTCTGGCTCCAAGGGGATCGTGGCCCCAGGAAAGGGATCTGAGCATCAGGAATTGGCCCGGGGTCCAGCTCCAGTCAGGGGACTGCAGCCTGAGGTGCCAGAAGCGATCATTAGCCATAGGGCTGATGTCCAAGATCTGGAGCTGCCTGCAGGGGTTTTGTTCTCCGGCTTTATGGTTCATTTTTGTGTTCCTGCGCTTTGGTCCTCCTCCAAGAGCTGCCTGGCCAGCAATCTGCCCTTTTCTCCGCCTCCTGCCATTCGAGCCAGCTCCTGCAGGACCTCTTCTGAAGTAAGCTGTTGGCAGCTGGTATAGGTGGCGCTGTGCGAGCTCACCTTCTGTACCTTGAAGTGGCAGTGGGCCAGGCAGGCCAGCTGGGGCCAGTGGGAGACCAGGATGATCTGCTGCCTGTCTGCCAGGGATTGCAGCTTGCTGCCCACCTGGTGCAGGACCAGACCCCCGATCCCTGCATCCACCTCGTCAAAGAGCAAAGTGGGCAGGTTCTGCCTGGCGGCCAAGCTGACCAGGGCCAGCAGGAAGCGGGACAGCTCACCGCCGGAGGCAATCTGGTCCAGGGGCTGGGGAGGGTGGCCCGGGTTGGGGACCCACATCAGCCTGGGCATGTCCTCAGAGATGCCGGGCCTGATCTCCTGGGCCTGGAACTGGAAAAGAACCTGCACTTCAGGATCGAATCCCAGATTGCGCAGCTCATTTTGCAGCTCGGCTGTCAGCTGCTCAGCAGAATTGCGCCTGGCCTGGTTCAGCTCCTGTACAGTTTGCTCCAGTTTGGCTTCCAATTCCTGTTTTTCCCTGTCCAGCTGCTGCAGATCCAGGTGACAGCTGTCCAGAAAGGATAGATTGTCCTCAATTTCCTGCTGCAGCAGCAGGATCTCC
Organism: Desulfohalobiaceae bacterium; assembly: GCA_046546355.1. Lineage (GTDB taxonomy): Bacteria > Desulfobacterota > Desulfovibrionia > Desulfovibrionales > Desulfothermaceae > CAZBUB01. The sequence goes on from JBKGXZ010000134.1 coordinate 1,453, forward strand.
TCCAGCCCCCTGCCCAGCCTGCGCTGCAGCTGGCTAAGCTCCCAGAGCCTGGACTCGATTCTTTCCAGTTCCTGTTCGTTCTCTGCAGGCAAGGGCTGGGCCTTGAGTTCGCGCTCCATCTCCTGCAACACATGCCTGGCCTCCTCCAGGCCCTGGGCGTATTCCTGGAATTTTTCCCGCGAAGAGCCCAGCCTCTCAGCCTCCTTCTGCAGGGTCCAGAGGCTGTTCTCCAGGGACTGGCCCTGGCTGTACATGGTCTCCAGGCAGAGCTGTACGCTCTTTTGACTCTCGGTTTGTTCCTTCAGGGTTTGCTTTTTGTCCTCCAGCTCCTGTTCTTCACCTGGCTTGGGCTGCACCCTGGCTATCTCGCCCTGCTGGTAATTAAGAAAGTCCCGCTTGTCCTCCAGCTCCCTGGCCTGCTGCTTAAGCCTTGCGCTCTTTTGGTCCAGCTCCCGCAGCTTTTGCAGCTGGCTGTTTTTTCGCTGCAAGAGTTCCTCATCCAGCCAGGAGTCCAGAAGCTGCCTGTGGTAGCTGGGCTCCAGAAGGCGCTGCTGGCTGTGCTGGCTGGTGTGCAGGATGAGCTCAGGCCTTAGCTCCCGGGCCTTGTTCTGGGAGCTGAGCTGATCGTTAATGAAGAACCTGCTTCTGTTGGTCTGGGCATTGAGCTCCCTGCGCAGGATGTACTCCTGGCCCTGGCTGCTGAATACAGCCTCTACCACTGCCTTGTCCTGGCCTGGGCTGACCAGGCTGGAGCTGATCTTTTCTCCCAGCACGAAGTCCAGGGCCCTGAGGATGAAAGACTTGCCTGCCCCACTTTCCCCGCTGATCACGTTCAGCCCAGGGGAGAGCTCCAGCTCCAGCTCCTGGATCAGGCCTAGATTCTTGATACGCAGAAATTCGAGCATATTTCGTATAGCTGGATTTGTGGGCCGTGGAGAAGAGGTCTTGCCTTTGCTGCGCTGCAAACATAACAGGAAAAGGGCTCAGGTTCCAGCCCTAAATCCGGGTCCTGATAAATTAGGGGAGAAGGGGTTGACAACTGCCGGCCTGATTGAATATAAAATTTTTTTTCAGGGGCTGTAGCTCAGTTGGGAGAGCGCCTGAATGGCATTCAGGAGGTCCGGGGTTCAATTCCCCGCAGCTCCACCTAAGAAAATCTGGGGGTTAGACAAGGTGTCTGACCCCCTTTTTCTACCCAATAATGGATTGGGTAGACTGTAGGGTATACTTTGGCCTTAGCTGCAATGAGACAGCTTAAGGCCTGCCCCGCTCACCTGTTACCCACAATCCCCCTTGTGGATCATAGACTCGGCATCCATGAGCCACAAAAAAACCCCGCTTTCACTTGAGAGCGGGGTTTATAAGTAGCCTTGCATTAATCACTAATCACTGTCGGTTATTGTCTTTGTGTTTTGTCCCGTAAATGAATGTTCCTACTAATCCGCAAATATCAACGGTAGCGATGAATGCGCCGCTTTTTGGGTATCCCAGGTGGGCGAAATACCCGGCTAGAACCAAAACGGCTATGCCTATTCCAAACCCAAGCCATGTGCCTACAAGTGAATGATTAGTTGATTTCTTAATGTAGAACTTGTCAAGGTCATGGTATTTGTTCTCCAGTTCCTGCCGGTGCTTTGATTCTTGCTGGAAGGAACTCAAAATAATCTCTGCTGCACCTGGATAAACCTGATTATATCGTTCAAGCTCAGCAGCAGGTGGAAGGGGGCCAGAATAGCTTGCCTGAATCAGCGGCTTTGAATTGCCCCCATTTTCTTGTTTAGAGTTTTGTTCTCTCGGGGATTTTTTACTTGCCATACCGCTCTTGATATTTGCTGAACGCCTTCTGCATATCAGATCCCACTTTCACAAAATCAGTATGAAACGCATCCAGTGCGTTACTAGGCAGTTTTTTCCGCTTGGCCTTCACCCGCCTCATTGCTGAAGCGTTAATAAAGCCTGAAAAATCAAACAGGTGCCCCATGCCAACAAATATATGGCGTAATGCTCTGGCCATATTAACCTCCCTAGCTTTTCCCTCACTTGGACATGAAGAGTTACCAGCTTTTAATAAAAGTGTAAATATTAAAACAAACCAAAACAAGTCCAAATAAAGATATAAAATATTACCAACAATCCCGGCCACATAAAAGCCTTAAAATTGCCTTTTTCCGTCCACCCCCGACCTGTACCCCTCGGAACATTCCAGAAAGCCCAAAAATGGCAATTGTGGAGCACTTTTTCTTAAGATAGACAAGCCGGTGTTCCTTGTTGATTCTCCGGTGCCAACAACCTGACAGCTCATGCCTCAAGGGCTCCGGCTTGCCTCTGCCTTCAAATGGAGACTTCTTGAATCAGGGTCATAATCTTCTTGGCCAGCTTTGGATCCTCGGACACAAACCAGGCCAGATCCTCAAAAGCGAGGTTAAATACCAAGCGCATCCTGAATCTCTTCCCAGGTCTTTCCTCCGGACCGCTCCTTGGCCTCCAGAAGGCGCTTTCTCATGGCCTCGCTTTGCAATAGATATGTGGTATCATCTCTTTCCGGCTCGGCCTTCTGGACCTCTTCCAAGAGCCTGCGCCATTCATCAATGGGAACTACAACAGCTGTCGGGTCCCCAGATTCGTTTACTATGTATTGAATACTCATGATAAGCTCCGATTTGCTTACTTGCCTCCCAGGGGATGCAGACTGCCTTCAGTAGGCCTTGTGTTTTTTTTATTGCGTAGCCTGTTGCTAATCCAGGTCTCACAATAGCCTTGTCGCATCAGATCAGGGCCAGAATGCCCATCATCACAGTGAATGCATCCATCAGTGGGCCTTGTGGTCTCTGCGGCGCTTTTTGTTGGATCTCCAGGTCAGGAAAGTTCCGATCCCGGCCACTACTGACAAAAAAAGCATGATCCATCCAAATGTGTCCATATCATTTCCTCCCTTCCAATACATAAGCCCAAGAAAAAAACAGACAGGTAGCGGTCACCCCGAAGATGATAGGCAGAGTTGCCACG
>JBKGXZ010000135.1:0-4440 GCA_046546355.1 Desulfohalobiaceae bacterium
TCTGGAAAAACTGTGTGTCATTACTCGCGACAACATATTCAGCAGATACGATGTTTCCGTCTTGACACAATGATCGAAATCTATAATTTGACCCGCTTTCTGTAAGCCTGCCCAAGCTTTCTTCAATATATTAAGAGCGTTAAGCACAGATTTACAGGCCTGTAGCCCTGTAAAAAACTTGACAAGGCACTATTATTGGTTATTATGCCAAACAAGAAACAAGGGGTGGCCATGAACAGGAAAATCAGGGAACGCTATGAGGCCCGGGCTAGGATCATGAAGGCCCTGGGGCATCCCAGCAGGCTGTTCATAGTGGAGGAGCTAAGCCGGGGCAGCAGGTGCGTGTGCGAGCTGACCGAGATGATAGGCGCAGATACATCCACTGTCTCCAAGCACCTGTCCATCCTTAGGGAAGCCGGGCTGGTGGATTATGACAAACAGGGCACCCAAATGCACTACCATCTCTCTGCACCCTGTATCCTGGACTTCTTCAGCTGCCTGGAGAACCTGATTCAGACAGACTTGGAGCGCAGAAAGCTCCAGCTTGAATGATCCAGAATAAGGAGGGACTCATGTCCAAAACAAAGGTTTTGTTTTTATGCACTGGCAACTCCTGCCGCAGCCAAATGGCAGAGGGCTGGACTAGGCATCTTTTGGGAGAAGAGATCCAGGCCTTTTCAGCCGGGGTAATCAAGCACGGCCTGGACCAAAGGGCGGTCCAGGTCATGGCTGAGGCAGGAGTGGACATCTCCGGGCACCAGTCCAAGACCACCGACGAATTACCTGAGCAGGAGTTTGATGCAGTGATCACCTTATGCGACCACGCTAATGAGAGCTGTCCCTTTTTCCCTGGCAAATTCCTGCGCCTGCACCAGGAATTTGACGACCCCCCTGCCCTGGCCAGGGATGCTGCAGATCAGGAAGAGGCCCTGGAAGGCTACCGAAGGGTTAGAGACGAAATCAAGGACTTTGTGCGCGGCCTGCCGGAGGTGCTGCAAGAACAACAGTCAAAATGAAGCGCATAAATCTTATGCACGAAATAACCAGCTTTTTTAACTCGTTGTTTTTTGTAGTTACTTTAAGCTAATGTTCAAGATTTATTGGCTATTTTGCCAACTAATACAAAATCGTCTACTTGGGAGCTACACAGTCAACAGTCCCATGGCGACCCTTTGTTTTATTAATTATCTACAAGAAGAACAACATCCGCACCACAAAACCTTTTAGGCTGTAGATAAGCCGATATTTACTTTAAACTTTTAACTTTGAGCTTTTAACTCTCAGGTTAGGAGGAATCAGCTATGAATCTCCAGGAACGCTACAAACTGCTCCTGCTGGTGCTCTTCTTCCTGGTGGCCTATTTCGTGCCCTGGAACCAGGAAATAATTCGCCAGGCAGGCCTGGAGGCCTTTATGATGCTCCAGGAGTATGCCCGGGAGCACGTTTTGACCTGCCTGATCCCGGCCTTTTTCATTGCCGGGGCCATTGCGGTATTTGTCTCCCAGGCCTCGGTGCTCAAGTACTTCGGGGCCCAGGCCAACAAGCTTTTGTCCTATTCAGTGGCCTCGGTTTCCGGGACCATCCTGGCTGTGTGCTCCTGCACGGTGCTGCCCCTTTTCGCCGGCATCTACTCCAGGGGTGCAGGCATCGGCCCGGCCACTGCCTTCCTCTACTCCGGCCCGGCCATCAATGTCCTGGCCATTGTCTTCACCGCCAGGATCCTGGGCTGGCAGCTGGGCCTGGCCAGGGCCATTGGCGCAGTGGCTTTTGCCGCCATAGTGGGCCTGCTCATGCACTTTATCTTCAGAAAAGAGGACGAGCAAAGGCAGGCCGGGCAGATGTATCTGCCTGAAGAAGAAGGAGAGGGACGTTCCCTTTTCCAGGAAGCCATGTTCATGCTGGTTTTGATCCTGATCCTGATCTTTGCCGCCTTTGCCCAGCCCGGCCCTGGAGCAGCAGCTGTATGGCAGAGCATTTTCCAGGTCAAATGGCTGCTCACAGGTCTCATGCTGATCATCCTGGGCTTTATGCTCAAGTCCTGGTTCCAGCGCGATGAGCTCAGCCAATGGGTGGACTCCACCTGGGGCTTCATGAAGCAAATCTTCCCCCTGCTTTTTGCCGGGGTGCTGTTTGCCGGATTCTTCCTGGGTCGCCCAGGCGAGACTGCGTTGATACCGGAGCGCTATATAGCAGATCTGGTGGGTGGCAATTCCCTGCAGGCCAATGTGATAGCAGCCCTGGCCTCGGCGCTGATGTACTTTGCCACTTTGACCGAAGTGCCCATCCTGCAGGGGCTTCTGGGCTCAGGCATGGGCCAGGGCCCGGCCCTGACCATGCTCCTGGCCGGCCCTGCGCTTTCTCTGCCCAACCTGATCGTGATCGGCAGTGTGATGGGCTGGAAGAAGACGGGTACCTTTGCCGGAATAATTGTGGTACTGTCCACTATTGTAGGCATGGGCTACGGGGCATTTATTGTGGCCTGAGAATCTGACTGTTAAGAGTTAAAGGTGAAAGATTAAAAGTGAAGGCGTTGCCATAAAGCTTCTGACTGGCAAACTGAGCACACAAACCCCCAAAAGGAGTAAAACTATGGAAATCAAGGTACTCGGACCTGGATGTCCCAAATGTCAGCAAACAGAGCAACTAGTCATGGATACTTTGCAGGAAACCGGTGTCCAGGCCAATGTGGAAAAGGTGACCGGGACCATGGATATTGCCAAGTACGGTGTCTTTGGCACTCCAGCAGTGGTTGTGGATGGCGAGGTCAAGGTGGTAGGCAAGATACCCTCCAAGGAAGACATCAAGTCCTGGATCCAGCAGGGTTAAAAACTGGCGTTTTGCGCCTGCCAGAAACACACAGCAGGCGCAAAGCCAGGCACAAAAAAAATACCAGGAGAAGGGACACATGTCAGCCAAGGTGCGCCAGATCAGGGTCAAAGGCAATAAAGTGGGCATCACGGGTTTGGATGAGGCCCTGGAAGAGGTTTCCCAGACCCATAAGGACAGCTCCCAGCAGGAGATACAAAACGCCTTGTTCTCCAGGCTGCAAAAAGACAACTATATCCCACCCCCTGCCAGGGAGGACTATGCCCAGGCCTTTTATCAGGAGTACTGCAAATATCTGGGCCTGGAGGTCAAGGAAGCCGGCTCTTCATCCCCCAGCCTGAAGGTCCTGGGGCCAGGCTGCAGCAGGTGCGACAACCTGCATAAGGAGCTGGTGGAGGTGCTGGCCAAGCTGGGCCTGGCAGCAGAAGTGGAGCACATCACAGACCCCAAGGAAATCGCCTCCTACGGTGTCATGGGCACTCCTGCCCTGGTGGTGGGCAGCCAGGTCAAGTGCGTGGGCCGGGTTCCGAGCAGACAGGAGCTGGAAAAGTGGCTGCAGGAGCTGCATTCACAATAAATTTGCATGGAAAACTGGATCTCCAACAACAGCTTTCTGCAAAAAGGGCGACCGCCAGTCGCCCAAGGCTATGATTTCCCGACAGGCCTGTCGTTAAAGCAATGTGCTGCTGCGATGCTAGTAGGGGCGAGCGGCGCTCGCCCTTTGCATTGCGGGGTGAATTTTTTTATGCTTCGTTGTGCCCGTCAGGGTATGGGTTCATTTTTTATATAAATTTTAAGGAATTTGGCTATGTTGCTGCAAGGATACCACAAAGAGATATTCCGCTCCCGCTGCAACAGGGAGGCCCAAAGTCTGCACTGCTTTGCGCATCTGCACCAGGATATTGCTGCAGTCATTCCTTACTTGAATGCAGAGCTGGAAGGAGATTCTTTTACTGCGGATCCTCCCTCTGTGACCTTCAAGGCCCACGGCAAGCTGATCACAGTACATCCGCAAAAGATTGCCATCAACGCTTTGCAAAGCGAAGAGCAGGCGCAAAAGATCTGTGATTGGCTTATGCGGGAGATCAATGATATCTGGCAGAGAAGGGACCAAATCAAGCCCAAGTACCAGGCCAGAAGCGTCCCCAAGGTATTCGAAGCCCTGAAGCGCCTGCCCAACAGAGCTGGCTGTCCCCGGGAATGCGGCCAGCCCACATGCATGGTCTTTGCTACTTTGCTCTGTGATGGTGCTGCCTCCCCGCAAGACTGCCCCCATCTGGAAGAGGACAAAAAACAGGAGCTTGAGGAATATCTGGCTGGATTCGGCCTGGAATAAATCCAAAGTATGAGGTTTGGCATGTTAAGACTCCAAGATGTTTCAGTGGAGCTGGACAGGAAAGAAGTCCAACAGGCCTTGAATATAGCCTTTGATGAGGATCAAAAGCAGGCCTTGCAATTCATTCAAGAAGTCTTGGCCAAAAAATTGGAGAAAAAGCTCACCCCTCAATGAGTACCTGTCTTCGAGGCCAGTTACAGGCCTGGGCAGATGAACAACTACTCCTAAAATGGGCTTCGCCCGCAACCTAAGGAAGAGAGAATTGAACCACAAAGGCA
>JBKGXZ010000136.1:0-4409 GCA_046546355.1 Desulfohalobiaceae bacterium
TGTCTGGCCTTGCCGAAACCTATTCTTACCAGGGTCTCCTCCATCTCGCTCAAAATATCCGGATCGTCTATGGTAGCCGGAGTGCTGTACTCCTTGTTGTCCGCTATTTTCTGGATGGTGCCCCGCAGGACCTTGCCGGACCTGGTCTTGGGCAGTCTGCTGACCACAGTGGCTTTTTTGAAGGCTGCTACAGGCCCGATATTATCCCGGATCATCTGCACAGCTTCCTTTTCTATCTCCTCTGGGTCGCGCTCCACGCCAGCGCTCAGCACCAAAAAGCCCACAGGGGCCTGGCCTTTGAGCTCGTCCTCCACGCCTACTACAGCGCACTCTGCCACATCTGGATGATCAGCCAGGACCTCTTCCATGGCCCCGGTGGACAGCCTGTGCCCTGCTACATTGATTATGTCGTCGGTGCGGGACATGACAAAGACATAGCCCTCCTCATCCAGATAGCCCGCATCAGAGGTGTTATAGTAGCCAGGGAACTCTGAGAGGTACTTGTCCACAAAACCCTGGTCATTGTTCCACAGGGTGGGCAGGGCTCCAGGGGGCAAGGGCAGCTTGACCGCCAGGGTCCCGATTTGGCCGGGGGATACGGGTTTGCCCTCATTATCCAGGGAGAACAGATTCCAGCCCGGAACCGGCTTGGTGGGGGAGCCAGGCTTGACAGGGAACTGGTGCAGGCCCATGCAGTTGGCAGCAATGGCCCAGGCAGTCTCTGTCTGCCACCAGTGGTCTATGACCGGAACCTGCAGGTGATCCTCTGCCCAGTGCAGGGTATCTGGATCCAGTCTCTCCCCAGCCAGAAACAGGGCCTGGAACTTGGACATGTCATATTCCTTGACCAGGTCAGCTTTGGGATCCCTCTGCTTGATGGCCCGAAAGGCAGTCGGAGCCGTGAACATGGTTTTCACCTTGTGCTGGGAGATGATCCGCCAGAACACACCAGCATCAGGCGTACCCACAGGCTTGCCCTCGAACATGATGGTGGTACAGCCCTTGAAAAGCGGGGCATAGACAATATAGGAGTGGCCTACCACCCAGCCGATGTCCGAGGCTGTAAAGAACACATCCCCGGCGTCCAGGTTGTAGATGGCCTTCATGCTCCACTTCAAGGCCACCAGATGGCCTCCGTTGTCCCTGACCACGCCCTTGGGCTGGCCTGTAGTCCCGGAGGTGTACAGGATATACAATGGATCTGTGGCCTGGACAGGCACGCAGTCCCTGGGCTGGGCCTTGTCCATCTGCTCCTGCCAGTCCAGGTCCCGGTCCTTGTCCATCTCTGCTTGATGCATGGGCCTTTGGAAAATGATGCACTTCTCGGGCTTGGTTTTGGCCATCTCCACGGCCTTATCCAAAAGCGGCTTGTACTCCACTACACGATTGACCTCTATCCCGCAGGAGGCCGAGACAATCAGCTTAGGCTGGGCATCGTTGATGCGCGTGGCCAGCTCGTTGGCCGCAAAACCGCCGAAGACCACGGAATGGATGGCTCCCAGCCTGGCGCAGGCCAGCATAGCCACAGCTGCTTCAGGGATCATGGGCATATAGAGTATCACCCGGTCTCCTTTGCCCACGCCCTGCTCCGCCAGGACCCCTGCGAAAGCTGAGACCTGGCTTAATAGATCAGAATAGGTGTAGTACTTGAGGGTATCTGTAACCGGGCTGTCGTAGATCAGGGCCACCTGGTCCCCGCGACCGTTTTGCACATGCAGATCCACGGCATTGTAGCAGGTATTCAGCTCCCCACCGCTAAACCAGCGATAAAAGGGGTGCCTGGAATCATCCAGGACCTTGTCCCACTTCTTGAACCAGTGGCAGTCTTCAGCCAGCTCCGCCCAGAAGGAATCGGGCTCGTTTATGGATCTGTGATAGGCCTGTTCGTAAGCATTGCTCATACTCTCCCCCCTGTATCAGGCTAAAGTTTTTTTTCAGCCTACACCAACTGTCTGGCAAACAAAAGGTGTTTCCTTAAAATTATGAACACCACTAAACCAATTAAGTCGCAAAGACTTCTGCGCAGAAGCTGCCCAGCCTGGTCAAATCCTCGCAGACCTGGAGGCCTCCTTCGCGCATGGCCTGGATCTTGCCCTGGGCTGTGCCGCTTTTTCCGCTGACTATTGCCCCGGCATGTCCCATCCTGCGGCCCGGAGGTGCGGTTAGCCCGGCGATAAAGCCCACCACAGGCTTGCTCATCCTCTGCTGCACGAATTCCGCCGCCCTTTCCTCAGCGTCCCCGCCGATCTCGCCCACCAGGACCACGCCCCTGGTTTCCGGGTCCTGCTCAAAGGCCTGCAGGCAATCCAGAAAGTCAGTGCCGTTGACCGGATCCCCGCCAATGCCTATGCAGGTGCTCTGGCCCAGCCCAACCTGGGTCAGCTGGTAGACCACCTCGTAGGTCAGGGTCCCGGACCTGGACACCACTCCGATAGGCCCTGGAGTATGGATTGCCCCGGGCATAATGCCCACCTTGCTCTGGCCCGGGGAAATGATCCCTGGGCAGTTGGGCCCTATCAGCCTGGTCCTGCTCTGGGCCAGGGCAGCCTTGACCTGGAGCATGTCCTGGACAGGTATGCCTTCGGTAATGGCCACCACCAGGTCCAGGTCGGCATCTATGCACTCCAGGATTGCGTCCGCGGCAAAGGCCGGGGGTACGAATATCAGGCTGCAGTTCGCGCCTGTCTCCTGTCCGGCCTGCTGCACGGTATTGAATACTGGCACCCCTTCAGCCTGTCCTCCTCCCTTGCCTGGAGTGACCCCAGCTACCACCTGGCTGCCGTAGTCCAGGCACTGCCTGGCGTGGAAACTGCCCTCCTTGCCGGTTATGCCCTGCACCAGGATCCGGGTCCTGTCGTCCACATATATGCTCATATCTCTATCCCCTGTCCTTGGCAGGCCTTGCTTTACCCGGCTATCCGGGCCACCTGGTTAGCTGCGTCCTCCAGATCCCTGGCTGTCCTCAGGTCCAAGCCTGACTCCGCCAGGATCTTCCTGCCTTCCTCGACATTGGTACCTTCCATGCGCACCACCACAGGCACATTCAGGCCTGCCTGGCCAGCTGCCTGGACCACGCCCCTGGCCAGGACGTCGCATCTAAGGATCCCTCCAAAGATATTGATCAAGATAGCCTGGACATTCTCATCCCCCAGGATGATCCTGAAGCCGTTCTCCACCATCTCCGTGCTGGCCCCGCCGCCCACATCCAGGAAGTTGGCCGGCTCAGCCCCGGCCTGCTTGATAATGTCCATAGTGGCCATGGCCAGGCCTGCGCCATTGACCATATTGCCCACATTGCCCTGCATCTTGATATAATTCAGACCATATCTGGAGGCCTCCACCTCCAGGGGCTCCTCTTCCTCCAGATCCCTGTACTCCAAAAGCTCCTGGTGCTTGAACAAGGCGTTGGAATCAAAGCTCAGCTTGGCATCCAGGGCCAGGACCCTCTCCTGGCTGTCCACCACCAGAGGGTTGATCTCCACCAGGGAGCAGTCCAGTGCAGTGAACAGCCTGTACAGCCTGGGCAGGATCTGCAGCAGGGCTTTCCTGGCAGCAGCAGGCAGATCCAGGCCAAAGGCTATCCTGCGGCAGTGGAAGGCCTGCAGCCCCAAAAGCGGAGGCACAAAGACCTTGATGATCTTCTCCGGGGTCTTTTCAGCCACCTCTTCAATATCCATACCCCCGGCCTCGCTGGCCATGATCACGTTCTGCCCGCTGCTGCGATCCGGCAGCAGGCCCAGATAGAGCTCCTTTTCTATTCCCAGGCCCTCTTCCACCAGGATCCTGCTCACTTGGCGGCCCTGCTCCCCGGTCTGGGGGGTGACCAGGCGCATACCTAGGAGTTTTTGCGCCACATCGCGGACTTCCTGCACAGAATGGGCCAGCTGCACTCCGCCTGCCTTGCCCCTGCCCCCGGCGTGGATCTGGGCCTTGAGCACCACAGGCAGTGTTTCCAGCTCCTGGGCTGCCTGCACCGCCTCCTGCAGGCTGAATGCCGGCTTGCCCCTGGGCACAGGCACTTCATACTGCCTGAAGATCTCCTTGGCCTGATATTCGTGGATCTTCATCCTGCACGCGCTCCTTTGTCTTGCATCTAAAAGGCCATTTGGCTGACTTGCGCCTTGCTGCTACTCCTGATGGCTGCAGAACTCGGTCAGCACCCCAAAGCTGGATTTGGGATGCAGGAAAGCTACCTGCTTGCCCCCTGCCCCAGGCACAGGCTCCTGATTGATCAGCTTGCAGCCGGCCTGTTGGGCCTGCTCCAGCTGGGCCTGGACATCGTCCACTGCATAAGCCACGTGATGCACTCCAGGGCCGTTCTTGGCCAGGAACTTGGCCACCGGGCTCTCCTCGTCCATGGGCTCCAGGAGCTCAATATGCACCCCGCCCAGCTCATAGAATGCAGTGCG
>JBKGXZ010000137.1:0-4392 GCA_046546355.1 Desulfohalobiaceae bacterium
CCTGCGACTCTCGGCTTAAAAGGCCGATACTCTACCAGCTGAGTTAACGACCCGAATAAAACATTTAATCTATTTAATTGAAGCAGGGATGTCAAGGAAAAATTAAGGGCTGATTTTCTCCATGCCTTGCATATAGGGCTGTAAGGCCTCAGGGATGAGCACGGATCCGTCTGGCTGCTGGAAGTTCTCCATGATGGCTAACAGGGTTCTGCCCACGGCAAGCCCCGAACCGTTCAAGGTATGCACCAAGCTGCTCTTTTTGCCTTGGGAGTCCTTGAAGCGGATTCCGGCCCTTCTGGCCTGGAAATCCTCGAAATTGGAGCAGGAGGAGATCTCCCGGTAATTGTCCTGCCCAGGCAGCCAGACCTCGATGTCATAGGTCTTGGCTGCGGAGAAGCCCAGATCCCCGCTGCATAGATTAACCACCCTGTAGTGCAGGTTCAAACGCTGCAGCACCACCTCAGCATGTCCCAGCAAAAGCTCCAGCTGCTGATAGGAGTCATCCGGGTGTGCGAACCTGACCAGCTCCACCTTGTTGAATTGGTGCTGACGTATCAAGCCCTTGGTGTCCTTGCCGTAGGAGCCGGCTTCAGACCGAAAGCACGGAGTGAATGCCGCGTATCCCAGGGGCAGATCCTGCTCGCTCAAGGTTTCCTGGGCATGGATATTGGTTACCGGCACCTCTGCTGTAGGCACCAGGTAATAGTTCCAGTCCTCGATCTTGAACAGGTCCTCTGCGAATTTGGGCAGCTGGCCTGTGTTTTGCATGCTTTGGGCATTGACCATGAAAGGGGGCAGGACCTCCAGGTAGTGGTGCTCATTGCACTGGATGTCCAGCATGAAATTGATCAAGGCCCTTTCCATCTTGGCTGCCCAGCCCCAGTACAGGGCGAATCTGCTGCCGGTAATCTTAGCTGCCCGCTCGAAATCCAGCCCCCCGAGCATAGGACCCAGCTCCCAGTGGGGCTTGGGCTGAAAGGAGAATTGGGGCTTTGCACCCCAGATTCTTATTTCCTGGTTGTCCTCGTCACTGTCGCCCTCAGGCACATCCGGATAGGGCACGTTGGCAATGGACAGCCGGATATTCTGCAGCTCCTGCTCAAGATCCTTTCGGCGGGCTTCCAGCTCCTTTATCCTGTCTCCTACCTTGGAAAGCTTGGAGATCTGTTCGCTGGCATCCTGGCCCTGTTTCTTGAGCTCCCCGACCTGTGCAGAGGCCTGGTTCCGCTCCTGGCGCAGTTCTTCCACCTCCTGAACCAGAGAGCGCCGTTGTTGATCCAGCTGCAGGAAGCGGTCCAGATCCACATCGCTCCTTCTTTTGCGCAGGGCTTCCCTGACTATCTCTGGGTTTCTTTGGATAAATTTCAGATCAAGCATGGTGCAGGGCCTTCGGTTTAATTGCTTTTGGAAAACTCAGTAGCCTCTATTATCCGGCAATAGAAGACTGCAAGATAATGATCTGCGCTTCCGGGGTCAAGGCAGATATTAACTGGAGAGTACAAAGTACAAATTAAAAAGTAAAGGCAATTAAATCAGGAAGTTAAATTCGTAATAATTATGGACATTCAGAGTCTTGGAGATGCTCAATAAGGTGTTCTCAGAGAACTTTTGACTGTTCAGTTAGTAGGTGGGGCAAAAAAAACAGGGGCGCAGGCTTGATCTGCGCCCCTGTTTTTGAAAGAAGCCGGACACCCAAGGGCAACTGCTACCGCTGCTCCCTTTCGGGCCTGACGGGGTTTGCAGCTCCCTTGCCGTCCGGCTCCTTTAGAACTGAAAACTGGCGGAGAGGGAGGGATTCGAACCCTCGGTGCCGTGATGCGGCACACACGATTTCCAATCGTGCTCCTTCGGCCAACTCGGACACCTCTCCGCAAAAAAGGTTCTATAATATTTTTGCTGAGCTTTGACAAGGGCTACAGGCCCAAGCTCAAAAAATCAGGTTTAAAGCCATGCTTTGCGGGCTTTAGAGCTATTTGTCCTTTTTGTGCTGCAAACTGCAGCTGTCCTCGGAGTTCGGGCCTCAGCCCTTGATGCCCAGCTTGGGCAAAACATAGCGCATTAAAACTATCCAAACCGCCAGTGCCAGCAAAACAGTAATTGCGGTATTCATTTCTTATCTCCTTATTCAGCTTAAAGGGTTTGGCCTGTGAGCAGTCTGTAGGCCTGCAAATACTTATTGGATGTTTCCTGGATGACCTCCTGGGGCAATCTGGGCGGCTCCGAGGTCTTATCCCAATTTTGGCTCAGCCAGTCCCGCAGGTACTGCTTGTCAAAGCTGGGCTGAGCCTGGCCAGGCTGGTAGCGATCCCTGGGCCAGAACCGGGATGAATCCGGGGTCAGCACTTCATCTATGAGCAGGATCTGGTTATCCTTAAGTCCAAATTCGAACTTGGTGTCAGCTATGATCAGCCCCTTGTCCTCAGCCAGCTCGCAACCCTGCTGGTAGAGGCGTAGAGAGAGCTCTTGGACCTTGTCCATGGTTTCCCTGCCCACTGTGTTCTGGGCTTCTTCCAAGGTGATGTTTTCGTCGTGGGCTCCAGCCTCTGCCTTGGTAGAAGGCGTAAACAAAGGTGCGGGCAACTGATCAGATTCTCTGAGCCCCTCAGGCAAGCTATAACCGCAAAGCTGCCCGGTGCTCTGGTAGTCCTTCCATCCGGAACCGCTCAAATAACCGCGAACTATACATTCCACAGGCAGGGGCTTTGCTCTGCTTACCAGGACTGATCTGCCCTGAAGTTCCTGGAAGTGCTTCTGTAAGGGTTGTGGATAATTTTGCGGGTCACTCTCTAAAAGGTGATTTTGCACCAGATCCTGGAATCTCTGCATCCAGAATATTGTCAGCTGGTTCAGGACTGCTCCCTTGTAGGGTATAGGATCCGGCAGGACCACGTCAAAAGCTGACATGCGGTCCGTGGTCACGATCAGCAGCCTGTCCTGGTCTACCTCGTATATATCCCTGACCTTGCCCCTGGACAGCAAGGGATATTCCTGAATGTTGGTTTCTTGCACTATCTGCATGCAGCTCCTCCTGTTTTAGTTGTTGAACCTGATATCTACGCTTCTGGCGTGTCCCTCAAGGCCTTCCAACCTGGCCATTCTGGACACTTTTGTCGCATGCTGCTCCATGTATTCCCTGGAACTGGAGATTATAGAGCTTTTTTTGTAAAAGGTCTGCACAGAAAGGGCAGAGGCAAATCTGGCATTGCCCATGGTGGGCAGGGTGTGATTGGGGCCTGCAAAATAGTCGCCCAGGGGCTCTGGGGTCATTGGACCCAGGAATATGGCGCCTGCATTCTGAACCCTGTACAGCCAGGACCAGGGATCCTGAAGGCAAAGCTCCAGGTGTTCCGGAGCCAGCATGTTCACCAGTTCCAGGCCTTGCTCCAGATTCTGGACCTGGATCAGACCTCCCCAATCAGACAGGGATTGGCTGGCTGCTTCCTGCCTGGGCAGGCTCTGCAGCTGGCTTTGCAGGGCCTGCTCAGTGCGCTCCAGGAGTTGTGGATCGTCTGTGATCAGCAGGGCTGCAGCCCAGGGATCGTGCTCAGCCTGGGAGATCATGTCCGCAGCCAGCCACTCAGGTCTGGCCTGGCTGTCTGCCAGGATAAGGATCTCGCTGGGGCCTGCCAGCATGTCCAGGCCCACTTCTCCCATGAGCAGCTTTTTGGCCATGGTTACATAGGTGTTCCCAGGGCCGGCCAGGACATCCACCCTGGGCACGCTGCTGGTTCCGTAAGCCATGGCTGCCACGGCCCAAGCGCTGCCCAGGGCATATACTTGAGGCAGGCCCAATAGATGTGCAGTAGCCAGGGTGTAAGGATTCAAGCTGCCGTTTCGGTCAGGGGGAGTACAGACTACTATGTCCTGGACTCCTGCCACCTGCGCGGGCACGACACCCATGATCAGACTGGAGATAAGCGGAGTTTTGCCAGCGGTGCCACCTGGGACATACAGGCCAGCCCTACGCACCGGTCTGACCAGCTGGCCCAAAAGCAGGCCCTTGTCTTCCAGGCTGATCCAGGAGTTTTCTTTTTGATTGCTGTGAAAGTCCCGGATGTTCGCAATGCATTCTTGGATCAGCTCCACGTCCTGTCCAGGAACAAAGTCCAGGGCCGCAGACAAATGATCCGAGCTGACATTTATATGCTCAGCCTGGTAACCGGGACAATCAAAGCGCCTGGAAAAGTCCACCAGGGCAGAGTCTCCATTGTCTCGGACCTGATCCAGGATATCCTGGACCTGCTGCTTCAAGCCGGGGTCAGGTTTAGACCTGTGCAGCAGCCTGTTTTGAATTTGCCTTAGCTCTGAGTGATTTTGTATCCTGTATCTGGGGCAAATCATGTCCTGTTCCATACAATTATTACAATATGTTAGTTAAAAACAGCTTGATCT
>JBKGXZ010000138.1:0-4351 GCA_046546355.1 Desulfohalobiaceae bacterium
CCCTTGGTGGTGAGATAGCTGTGAAATGGTTATAAGGATAAGTTGCAAAAGGATAAGCGACGGGGTTAGAGCTGGTCAAGCGTTGACTTCGAGTTTTACAAGCGCTAGCTATCAATATGAAAGGATCGACAGAATATACAAAACCTGTTTCTAAGAAATAACTGGCTGCGGGTATTTTAGCGGGTATATTTAAGATTCAAAAAAAATATTATTCATAAAAACAAGAGTTTAACCCTGTCATTCGACTCCCGCCCCCGGCACCAATAGAAAATCAGGGGGTTGCAGCAACTGCTGCAGTCCCCTCTTTTTTTGCCGACTTGAGAGATGCTTTTTTAGTCATTGGGATGACCAGGATTGAGCAGCAAGGCATGGGCTGGAAATTCCCCTCGAGCAGCCAAGTCACAATGGACATCAGCAGGACATCAAGATATATTAGACCCCATGCAAAACGTTTCCAGCACCCAAAATACCTGCAAAACCTCTTGCTTAAAGCAGTTCTTTCTGCATCCCAGGGTTCCAGCTGCTGCATTCTTTCTGGTCTTCTGGCTTGTTGCATCCCTGCTCGGCCCAGTCTGTCTGCAGGCTGCAGCAGGCCAGGCAGATGAGTCTGCCCAGGGAGCTGGACAAATCAAAGCCTTTGTTTACCACCACTTCGGCATGCAGGACAAATACCCCTCCACAAGCGTATCCCTGGAGCAGTTCCAAGACCATCTGGATTACCTAAAAACGCATGACTACAAAGTGCTTACTTTGGGAGAGGCCCTGGAGAGGCTTTATTCAGCGCAGGAGCTGCCCAAGAGGACAGCTGTAATCACTATAGACGACGGCTACAGCTCGATATGGGACCAGGCCCTTCCCCTGCTGGAAGAATACGGATATCCGGCCAGCATCTTTGTTGCCACCAGCCATGTGGGGGGCAAAGGCTATCTCAGCTGGGAAGAGTTGAAAAAACTCCACGAGAAAGGTTTTGAAATAGGCAACCATTCCCACTCCCATGCATATTTCCTGGACCTGGAGCAAGGGGAGTTAGAAGAGGCCTTTGCGGCTGATCTGAAGAAGTCCCATGCAGAGTTCGAGCGGCACCTGGGCAGCGTGCCTGATCTTTATGCCTATCCCTATGGCGAGTATACTCCTGAGATGATGTCTATACTTGAAGATCAGGGCTATCTGGCTGCGGCTGCCCAACACTCCGGGGTCATATCTTCCTTGAGCAGGGGCTTTGCGCTGCCGCGATTTCCTATGAATCTCAATTACGCCAACATGGAAGGATTCAGGGAAAAGCTCGGGATGAACGCCCTGCAGGTCACAGAAGCAGTCCCAGAAAGCCCTTTGGTCTCTGGGGAAAACCCTCCAAGACTCAAGCTGCGTATTGAAAATCAGGAACTGAACCCGGATGAGCTGCAATGCTTTGTCAGTGGCCAGAGGGACTGCAGCCTGGACACGGTATCCAAAGATGATGCCCTTGAGCTGGAGGTCCAGGCGACAAGCGAGCTCTCTGCCAGGAGGACCCTGTATACCATAACCGGGCCTTCAAAAGATGGCTCCAAATGGTTTTGGCACTCTCAGCTGTGGGTAATTCCTGGAGTCCCGGAGTAAGGCAGAAAGCTTGTCAATCCGGTATCCAGGCCTGGACCTGTTCTGGATTCTGCCTAGCCCAGGCAGCAGCGCTTGAATAAGGCTCCCCGCTTTCCTGGATCATCTGCATGACCTGCTGGATGTCTTCTGGGCTCCAGCTAAAATTGTCCAGCAAGCTGTAGACTCTTGGCTTATCCTCTTCCAACCCCCTTCTGACCACGGTGTGGATGGCCTCCGCTCCCCCGTAGACGCCCTGTGGGTCCCGCAGATACTTGAGATCCCATTTGGCGAATTTCCAGTGCGGAGTCCAGCCGGTTACCACCACCCATTCCCGGTCCTGGATTTTCTGCTGCAGGGTCTTGGTCATGGAGACCCCGCTGCCTGGAGCCAGCTCCATATCCTGCAGCTGGTATTCTTCAATGGCCTCTTTACTCAGCCCCATCACGCCTGCACCAGGATCAATCCCGATTATGTGGCTGTCGAATCTCTGGGCATGGTCACTGAGCTGGGCAATGGAGTCGATGCTCACATATTCCGGGACTACCAGCCCTACCTTGGTCCCTTGCAGATTGGGGCCCAGATCTAGTACCCTGTAGCCCACCTTGCCGTAGTAATGCTGGTGCAGGCTAGGCAGCCAGGCGCAGACAAATCCGTCAATATCCTTGCTTGCGGTGGACAGCCAGATCTCCTCGGCCTGCATGGGCACCAATGTGCACTCATAGCCCATTTCTTCCTCCAGAACAGCCTTTACTACATTCGAGGCTGCAGTTGCGCAGGACCACTGCACATATCCAAGCCGAACCGCTTTATCATCTGCTGCAGCATCTGCTCCAGGCACCATAAGCATCAAGGCCCCAACCAAGCCACAGATCAGAAACCCAACAATGCCTTTCATAAGCCTTCATCCCTGCAAATTAGAAACTGCTACTGCTGGTTTGCCTTCTCCAGCTGCACAAAGCAACGCGACGCTCTAGGAATCTGAATTCGAGCTGTGAAGCCCCATAAATTTCTCATTGCCCCGAATCATGCTTTGTACTGTCCTCACGTATTTCATGCCAATCTGGGAATAATCTTCCAGCCCCTCAGCCATCAGCTGGGCATCAGGCTCTTTGCCTGCCAGGCGCATCCGATAGCGCTGCAGGCGGAGCTCTCTGTACGCCGGATGAGAGTTCAGGTTCTGGATGTAGCCCCGCACTGATTCAGTCGCATCGTCGAAGTTCTTGACCTCATAGCTCGCCCCATTGGGTCGCTGCCTGGGAACAATGCCGCAACCTGGCTCGAAGCACCACTGTCCAAAAAGGTTGTTGCCTTCCTGGACAAAATAAGAAGTTCCCCAGCCGGACTCCTTGGCTGCCTGAATCAGGGCCAGGGACACCGGGATCTTGTCCACCCGCATCAAAAGCTGCCTGAAGAATTTCGTGCCGTCTGCGTATTCTGCATCCACTCTATATTTTTTTGCCAGTGAGCTAAGCTCTGCCTGCTCCTTCTCAGACAGCTCTTGCCCCTGATGGAAGCGCTTCCATTTCGCAAGCACATAGGCCCGTTCCTCGAGGACCTTGCGGTTTTCCGCCTGCACAATGGGCCGCAGGAAGTTGAAAAAGGCTTCCTTCTTCTTTTGCACATCTTTGTATTGGGAGAAATCTGGAAGCTCTGTATCGATTTTATCAGGGACATTCGGCAGGCTGGAGGAGCTCTCCTGCCGCCTCTTGCCTGAGCTATCTCTCGATTGATTCTGACTCTTTGATTCCTGGCCTTCCAGGGCAGGCAGCTCCACCTGACCGATGAGCTCTTCAGGCTTTGCCTGCAAAGAGCTGCTGTCCTCCTGGCAGGCCTGCAAAAGCATTAAGGCAGCAAAGATTATGCAAACAGCTCGAATAGGATTGTTCCTGGTTTTTCTGGACATAGTAACGGGTCTCAAAAGTTTGATGCTCGTGCAAGGCATGCTATTATCTTAAATCCTCCCTTAGCATTTCCATATGAAGCGGTAAAGGTCTAGCAGGCATGCCTCTTGCGATAGGTAGAGATCCATCACAGTCATGGCCTTGAAGGATCCATCTTTTATACTGCGGATACGGTGTAGAATATATCTGTACCGCTTAGGTCAGATTATTGCCGGGTTCCCACCTGGAGCTCAAACTCCCTGGGTGCGTCCGGATTGGGGCAGACCGCAATATACCAGGTTCCTGCCCCGGCATCCCAGGTCAAAGAGCCTTGGCCCTGGGCCACCTGCTGCTCAAGCTCGCTGTCCATAACCCGCAGGGTATAGTCTGCATTGCCTGTATCCAGGGTAAGCTGCCCGGGCTCGGAATCCAGCTGCAGCTTGAACCATTTGTTTTGTGGGAACCGGGTCTTGCAGCTTACACTGTCGTCTAGCTGCACCCTGGGCACCAGATCAGCGTCATAGGCCTTAAACCCGCCGATTACCAGCTTTTCCCTGCCCTCTTCCTCAATTGCCTGAAAGGAGCTGCCCTCCCTTTGGTCCATGAGACCGCGCAACAAGGCGGTGCTTATGCTTTCCGGAAAAACAGGCTGGTCCAGCATCCCGGAAAGCATAAGCACCCCTGCATGCTCTTTTAGCTCAAAATATGCATAGTTCCAGAGGTAGATATCGTTCCAGGCGATGTTTTCGATAATGTATTTCTTGCCCGCCCTTTTTTTCCAGGCTGCAGGGATCTGGCTCTTTTCCGTCTTCAAACCCAAATACCTCACGCAGCTGTCTCCGGCCATAAAGGCGGCCTGCCCGCAGTCCCCGTATCTGAGCATCAGGGTGTAGTCC
>JBKGXZ010000139.1:0-4310 GCA_046546355.1 Desulfohalobiaceae bacterium
GCGGAAATCATCCAGGCCTGCAGCTCTCCCGAGAGGCTGGCGATCTGCTTGGACACCTGCCACGTTTTTGCAGCAGGCTACGAGCTGCGAAGCAGGGCAGGCTTCGATCAGACCTTGCAGGAGCTGGAGCGCACAGTGGGGCTTGACCTGCTGCAGGCCGTACATCTCAACGACAGCAAAACTGATCTGGGCAGCCGCGGGGACCGCCACCAGCATATCGGCCAGGGCAAGCTGGGGCTGGAGCCTTTCAGGCTGATCCTGAACGAGCCCAGGCTGGCCAGGATTCCCATGCTCCTGGAGACCCCCAAGGACAAGGCTGGCAAGTGGGACCGGGAGAACCTGGCTGTTTTGCAGGGGTTGACACACTCCCCTGCTGGATAGTGACAGGATGAAGCTTTGACCTAACCAGGTTGTAGGGGAACATTTTCATAGAAGCGAGCTCTGATCAGAAATGTGGAATTGGTTGAACCGGGAGCTTTTACGGCTTTTGTCCATACCAACCCCCACCGGCCAGGAGATACCCTTACTCCTGCACTTAGAAAGTAAGGCCGACCTTCTGGGCGTATCTTCCACCCGACAGTATATCCAGTTTGACATTTTACTCTGTTTTAACTAGTAAATTAGGCTATCGTATATCAGAGCATTGACAGCGAGCCCTGAAGCAATTCTTCCCATAAGCAGCTGAAGCCAGATTCTAAAAAAACGCACAACAGGTCAGTTATGGTCTAAATCCAAAAGCTGGACGAGGAGTTTTTATGGCCAAAACTAGGGGCAGCTACAGTCACAACTACCAGCCTGAAAAGCTAAGGGAGCTGATCCAGCAAGGCAAGACAGCCAAGGAGATCATGAAGGAGCTGGGCATCTCCAGCTGGTCCTTGCGGGAACACATCCTGATGCTGCAAAGGCAGGATAAAAAATTCTACGATGTCCAGGGCTTAAGGTCTGTGGATTGGCATCAGCAGCCGCATCATATCCAGGAGGGCATTATATTCTCCCCGAAAATGCTGGAGAAGACCGGCTTCAAGCCCGGGGATGAATTCGAGCTGATCGTGGAGGAAGACAGGATCATCCTGAAAAAGATATAAGGCCAAATGCTTAGAGGAGGCTTATATGAGCAAAGGGGATTACTCCACAAAGTTCCAGCCGGAAAAGCTCCGGGACATGATCCAGGCTGGCAGGACTGCCAAGCAGATCATGCAGGAGCTGAAAATCTCCAGGCTGACCTTGAAGGAGCACCTGTTTTTGCTGCAGCGCAAGGACAAAAAGTACTATGAGATACCCGGACTCTTGGAGGACCGGGAGAAAACGCAAAAGATGCTCAGGTACAGGCGCGGCTATGTCTGCCTGCCAGGCTCGAATTACTTGCCTTCCTTCAACACCGGGAATGTCCTGGAAATGCAAGAGCATGCTGACAAGATAATTTTGCAAATGAAGTCCTAGCTGCCTTTCTAAAAGCTTGGCCCCTTGAGCACGCCCAACCCGCTGGCGGCCAGCCTATCTGTTGTCTCAGTGTAAAGCGATGCAGACGCAGACACCTATCACAGCGACTGCTTTTATGAATTCAGCACAAGGAGGAGAGCATGCAGGAGAGCTTGCACCGACCTGAAGACAGAACCACTCGGACCATATCCAATCTGGACAATAAAATTCTCAAGTACGACATCCACCCCTGGGTCTTTTTTGGAGGGGCAGGCATTATCGTCCTTGGGGTCCTGCTTACCCTGATCATGGGCGACACCGCCGAGGCCATGTTCGAAGGCCTGCAAAGCTGGATAACCAACTTTGCCGGCTGGTTCTTTATCCTGGTCATGAACGTGGTCTTGTTCTTTTGCCTGGGCCTGGTTTTTACCAGGTACGGAGAACTGCGCATCGGAGGCAGGGATGCCGAGCCCGAATTCAGCACTCTGGGCTGGTTTGCCATGCTCTTCAGCGCTGGTATGGGCATTGGCATCTTGTTTTACGGTGTTGCTGAGCCCATGTTCCACTTTGTGGGCAATCCCTTTACCGAGGCCGGTACAGCTGAAAGCGCCCAGAAGGCCATGGACCTGACTTTCCTGCATTGGGGGCTGCACCCCTGGGCCATATACGCCATTGTGGGCCTGGGCCTGGCTTTCTTCGGCTTCTCAGAGGGGCTGCCCCTGTCCATCCGCAATGTCTTCTATCCCCTGTTGGGAGACCGGATTTACGGAGGCCTGGGCAACCTGATCGACATCCTGGCCACAGTCTCCTGCCTTTACGGAGTGGCCACCTCCCTGGGATTAGGGGTGCAGCAGGTCAATGCCGGGCTGGCCCACGTATTCGGCATCCCGGAAAGCTCTTTGGTGCAACTCCTGCTCATAGCCGGGATCACGGCCCTGGCTACCTGGTCCGTGGTCCGAGGCCTGGATGCAGGCATCAAGTTCTTAAGCCAGTGCAACATGGTGGTCATGGCCTTGTTAGGAGCTTTTGTGCTCTTGCTGGGCCCGACCGTATTTATCTTGAGCGGATTCTTAGAAAATATAGGCAGCTATGTGCAGAACTTCCCCACCCTGGCTGCCTGGAACGAGACCTATACCGGGGACAACTGGCAGAACAGCTGGACTTTGTTCTATTGGGGCTGGTGGATCGCCTGGTCTCCATTCGTGGGCATGTTTATTGCCAGGGTTTCCTATGGCCGCAAAGTGCGGGAGTTCTTGCTGGGTGTGCTGTTTGTGCCCTCAGTGGTGACCTTTTTCTGGATGACCATCTTCGGCAACAGCGCTATTTACATTGAAAAGTTCGGGGTTGGCGGCCTCTCCAAGGCAGTTCAGGACAACATCCCTGTATCCTTGTTCATCTTCCTGGAGAACTTCCCCCTGACCACTGTGTCTTCCTTGCTGGCAGTGATCGTGGTCATCACCTTCTTTGTGACCTCCTCTGACTCTGGATCCATGGTCATCGACATCATCACCTCCGGAGGCAACCCTGACCCCCCCAAGCCGCAACGAATCTTCTGGGCAGTTACCGAAGGCGTGGTGGCAGCGGTGCTTCTGGCAGGCGGAGGATTGGTTGCCCTGCAGACCGGGGCCATCACCACTGGCCTGCCATTCGCCTTGGTGGTGCTTTTGATGTGCTGGTCTGTGCTGCGGGGGCTCAGGAACTATGTAGAAAAATACGGCTGGGATTAATGCTTCAAATACGCTTTTGGCCTGGAGCCTGGCACATGACAAGGCTTATGCCAGATCCAGGCTGACAGAAAAAAACAACAAGGAGTCCAAGCATGCATTCCAGAACACATCCCAAGTGCGTGGGGCTGGCTTTCTGCCTGATCTCGCTTTTGCTTTGGGCTGCTCCATTGCAGGCAGCCCGGGATACGGTCAAGCTCTCCTATGTAAAATGGTCATCTGAGATTGCCAGCACCAATGTGGTCAAGGCGGTGCTGCAGGAAAAAATGGGCTATGACTGCGAGATCGAAGCCATGAACGCCGAAGAAATGTGGCGATCCGTGGCCGAGGGCGAAGTAGACGCCATGGTTGGGGCCTGGCTGCCTGAAACCCATGAGCATTTTATGCAGGAATTTGAGGATCAGGTCGTGGATTTGGGGCCCAACCTGGAAGGAGCCCGGATTGGACTGGCTGTGCCTGATGTGACCCTGGGCAGGCAAACCGCAGGCACAGGCTTGCGCAACGAGCCCTATATCAAGGCCGAGTCCATTGCCGATCTGAACAAGTATGCGGATAAGTTCAATCACTTGATCATAGGCATCGATCCAGAGGCCGGGATCATGAAAAAAACCAAAGAAGCCATCGAGGCTTATGATCTGCAAAACTTTGAGTTAACCACCGGCAATGAGCGCAGCATGACCAGGGACCTGGGCAGGGCTATTACCGCGCATGGCTGGATTGTGGTCACTGCCTGGGTCCCGCATTGGAAGTTTGCCAGATGGGACCTCAAGTTTCTGGAGGATCCCAAGAACGTCTTTGGCGGCGAGGAGCATATCAATACTATCGTCCGCAAGGACCTGGCAGAGGACATGCCAGAGGTGGCAGAGTTCCTGGACAACTTCTCCTGGAAACCAGAGGATATGGGCCAGCTGATGATCTGGATCCATGAGGACGACGGCCAATACCCCTATGAAAAGGCCCTGCGCTATATCCGGACCCACCCGGAGCAGGTGGAGTCCTGGCTGCCATAACAGCCCGCAAAACAAAAGCCCTTCCCTGGCTCCCTGCCCAGGGAAGGGCTCAGCCTATTGCATACCTTGGCAGACACTTGGTATGCAAAACTGCATCTCCAGGAACTGGCTTTTTGAAAAGGGCGACTGCCAGTCCTCCTGACCACACGACTCAACC
>JBKGXZ010000140.1:0-4293 GCA_046546355.1 Desulfohalobiaceae bacterium
GCTGCAGCCCTGACTGGAGAGGAACAGAGCCAGCAGGAGCTGCAGGAGTGCCTGCAGAATTTGCTAGAAGCAGGTCAGACCCTGGAGCTGCGCAATTTTTTCCTGGATCTGCATCCAGCTGACGCAGCCCAGGTGCTTGAGCTTTTCGATTCCTATCTGGCCAGCTCCTTGATCCAGAAGCTGGATCTGGAGAATCAGGCCCAGATCTTCAACTACCTTTCTCCCAGCATGGAGACCCAGTTGGCCTTTGCCCTGGGTCGCAAGGAGCTGGCCCGCATCATCGGGGCCATGTCCCACGACGAGCGGGCCGATCTGTTCAATCGCCTCTCCCAGGAGCAGCAAGAAGAAATTCTGCCCGCTCTGGCCCAGGCTGAGCGGGAGGATATCCGCAAGCTGGCCTCTTATCCGGAGGGCAGTGCTGGTGCGGTGATGACTTCTGACTATGCTGTCCTGACTTCCTGGCTGACAGCCTGGGCGGCCCTGGAGAAGCTGCGCAGGGAGGCTCCGGATAAGGAAACCATTTACCAATGCTACGTAGTGGACGAAAAGCGCAGGCTGATTGGCGTGGTCTCCCTGCGGGAGCTGCTGACCGCCTCCCCCCGGGCCAAGGTGGAGCAGATCATGAACGACAAGCCTATTTTCGCCTGCGTGGATGACGATGCGGAGCAGGTGGCAGAGGTCATGGCCAAATACGATCTGATGGCCATGCCCATCATCAACGGTGATAATAAACTGGTGGGCATTATCACCTTTGATGATGTGCATGACATCATCCAGGAAGAAGCCACCGAGGACTTCCATCGCATGGTTTCAGTCTCCGGGCCGGGGGAGAGCCTGGCAGGGGGCAATTTCAAGGAGGCCAGCACCTGGCTGCTCATGCAGAAGCGCTTCCCCTGGCTTTTGATCCTGGTGTTTGTCAATCTCCTGTCCGGGGCAGGCATAGCTTTTTTCGAGAACACCATCGAGGCGGTGGTGGTCCTGGTCTTCTTTCTGCCCCTGCTTATAGCCAGCGGGGGTAACGCCGGCTCCCAATCCTCCACTCTCATGGTCCGGGCCCTGGCCACTGGGGATGTGCAGATGAAGGACTGGGCCCACCTCCTGCTCAAGGAGGTGGGTATTGCCCTGGGCCTGGGAGCTGGCATGGCGGCCGCAGTATCCCTGATAGGTGTGCTCAGAGGAGGGCCGGAAGTGGCCCTGGTGGTAGCGCTGGCCATGATCAGCGTGGTCCTGTTCGGCAGTCTGGTGGGCTGCCTGTTGCCTTTTGTGCTGGCCAAGCTGAAAATCGATCCGGCCACAGCCAGTGTGCCCCTTATCACTTCCATTGCCGACATAGGTGGAGTGCTCATCTATTTAAGCATAGCCTCCTGGGTTTTGAATATCCCCGCTCCCTCTTGAGAACACTGGTAGCGTTATAACGTTACAAGTAGCGCTACCAAGCTGCTGGCAGGAGCAGGGGTGTTCCTGCCGAACAGCAGCCGGCCTCAAGCCTGAACACGAATTGGCCCTGCACCGAGGGGAACCTCGGGCAGGGCTGTTTTGTTTGGCACTTTCCTTGCTTTGTTTCTGGAGCATGCAGAAACCAGCAGGGCATGTTAGCTGCACCGAGCACAAAGGCAGTTTTGGAATGAGCCCTGCGGAAGTTTTTGGCCTGGCACGGCAGTTCCAATCTCCAACCTAAAGGATGCGTTATGTGGAAGATTCTCTCTATCATCAGCAAGCACTTGACCCTGGCAATCCCGTCGATGATGATTCTGGGCTTTTTGTACGGGGTGCTGTGGGATTCTTCTCCCCTGCAGGCCCTGATCATCCCTTTTACCTTCCTTATGGTCTACCCCATGATGGTCAACCTGAAGATCAAGAAGGTTTTCGAGGGCCGGGACTTCAAGGCCCAGGTCATGACCCAGGCCATAAATTTCGGCATCGTGCCATTTGTGGCTTTTGTCCTGGGGCTGCTCTTTTTCAGGGACAGCCCCTATATGGCCCTGGGTATGCTCCTGGCAGGGCTGGTGCCTACCAGCGGGATGACCATCTCCTGGACCGGGTTCGCCAAGGGCAATGTGGCTTCCGCTGTGAAAATGACCGTTATAGGCTTGACCCTGGGTTCCCTGGCCACGCCCTTCTATGTGCAGTTCTTGATGGGCGCGAATATCCAGGTGGATATCCTGGCGGTCATGCGCCAGATTGTGATTATTGTCTTCATTCCCATGCTGGCCGGGTTTATCACCCAGCAGGCCTTGATACGGCGCTATGGACAAAAGGGCTTCCAGCAGGACTGGGCCCCGAGATTTCCGGCCCTGTCCACCCTGGGCGTGATAGGCATAGTATTTATTGCCATAGCCCTGAAGGCGGATACCATAGCCAGCTCTCCGCAAACACTTTTGTACATCCTGTTCCCCTTGCTTTTGCTGTACGCCTTTAATTTCACCCTGAGCAGCTTTTTGGCCAAGAAGTTTTTGCCCAGGGGGGATGGCATAGCTCTGGTCTACGGCTCTGTGATGCGCAACCTGTCCATAGCCCTGGCTATTGCCATCAATGCCTTTGGCCCTGAAGGCTCCAGTGCAGCCCTGGTGATCGCCATTGCCTACATAGTGCAGGTCCAGGCAGCAGCCTGGTATGTGAAGTTCTCGGACTCCATATTCGGACCCGCTCCTGCTGAAGAACCCGAGGTGGCAGAGGAGAAGGCCCCTTCAGAGCCTGCTGCAGCTCAGGCAGGCCAGTTGCAGCAGCAGCCCCTGGCTATCCCGGAATTCAAGAACATCCTCTATGTCACTGACATGTCCCAAAGCGCCAGGAACGCTGCCCAGTATGCCTGCAGCCTGGGGGTCAAGTTTGAGGCTGACGTCACGGTGATGCATGTCCTGCCGGATGTGCTGGAGGAGCTCTCAGAGAGCGCTGGCGTGGACATCTCCTCCCATGTGGATGAAAAGACCTGGAACGAGTTTAATGAAAAGGGCATGCAGCTGGCTCTGGAGCAGATCCGCAGCAGGATAGAGGCCACATCCAGGGAAGTGGTCAAGCAGATCCCGTACTGCCCCATGACCACTGAGAATATCCGGGTGGAGGTGGGAGACCCGGTGGAGAAGATCACCAGGGTGGCCCGGGATGAGGGCTTTGATCTGATTATATTAGGCACCCAGGGACATGGGGCCTGGTCTGAAGCTTTTTTGGGCAGCGTGGCTCACGGGGTGATCCGCAAAAGCCCGGTGCCTGTGCTGTCTGTAAATCTGTCCACGTCCAGCGCACTGGCCTAAGCCAGGACCTGATGCAGGCAGCTAGCAATCTGTAAACATAGAAGACAAGCAAAGGAGGAAATATGCGGGAGACCAGCCTGTACTCCACAGAAACCAGCAAGCAGCTCCAGGATTTCCTGCGGGATCTGAAACAGGCTGCTGGCAAACGGGGCTTCATGATCCACAACGAGGACAAGATGGAAATGGCGCATACCTTTGGCAAGCATGGCATAGAGGTGGCAGAGGACTTTGATCTGCACATGATCCAGATTTGCAAGCCGGAAAAGGCTGCTCCCAGCTTGAGCGCCAATCCGGAGCGGGCAGCCTTGATGCCTAAATTCATTACCACCTTTAGCAAAAATGGTATGCTGCAGATCAGGCTGCTCATCTATGGCCAGGATCTGGTGCAGGAGCTGACAGGTGATTCTGATTTTGCCCAATCCCTGAGCACCTCCTACCAAAGCATAGTGGAGATAATCGAAGAGGCTAAGAATTAGCTTTCTGCCAGGGCTGGGAAGCAAGACAGGGGGCAGGGCAAATCCAGGCTTGTTGTCTTGATCCGGAAAATGGTTTACAAGGCTTGCTTAAGGCATAATCACATCCTGATTGCTTAAGGAGGCCAAGCTATGCAAGACCCTCTGGATTCATTTATTTCCCAGCTCCAGGAGGATATCTATCAGCAAACCCTGCAGGACTATGGCCCGGAGCTTTTCCAGCGCTGGAAAAATCCGGAATATATGGGTCAGATGGAGAATCCCAGCACAGCTGCAGCCTTAGAGGGCAGCTGCGGAGACCAGATGCAGATCCAGCTGCAGATCCAGGACCAGAGCATTGTCCAGGCCAGATTCACCACCACAGGCTGCGGGCCCAGCATCGCCTGTGCCAATACCGCCTGCGAGCTGGCTCAGGGCAAGAACCTGGAGCAGGCTGCTGGACTAGAAGGCCAGGATATCCTGCAGATCCTGCAGAATGTGCCTGAAGACCATGAGCATTGTGCCCACCTGGCAGCTCAGACCCTGCGGGAAGCCATCCGCAAGTTCTGGACGCAAGGTTGATTTTCTGT
>JBKGXZ010000141.1:0-4260 GCA_046546355.1 Desulfohalobiaceae bacterium
TGGATCTGCACCCGCCCTACAAGTGATCCCTCAGGCCCTGCTGTCCAGGCCTGCGACAAATAAGGGATTTATCCAGCCCTGGATCAGAATCCAACAGCCCGGACAGGGTAAGCCCTAAATCTCGAAGCATAATTCCTGTCTTGAATAGTTGACAGACTACATTTACTTTTGTTAACTAAGAGATAAAAGGATGAGCCATGCAGTTCCAGGATTTTTTTAACAGGGTGAGTCAAGCCACGCAGATCCGGAGCCAGAAGGAGCTGGCCAGGGTCCTGGGCGTGGGCGCCTCAGCCATAACCCTGGCCAAGAGGCGCGGAGTGCCCAAGAGCTGGAGCCTGAAGATAGCCTCTATTTTCCAGCTCAATGCCACCTGGCTGGAAACCGGCCAGGGCCGGATGCAGCAGCCGGTGGAAGATCAGACCTTTTTCGTGCCCCGGGTCTCAGCCCAGGCCTGCGCTGGGGCCGGATCCTTCCAGGTCCAGGATAACGTTGTGGGCGAGATCCCTTTCAGCCAGCCCTGGCTGCGGAGCAAGGGCTCTGCGGAGAACATGGTAATCATGCAGGTCATCGGGGACAGCATGTCTCCAGAGCTGGAAGCAGGAGACTTTATCCTGGTGGACCTCAGCCAAAGACAGCTCCGGGATCAGGCCTTATACCTCGTGGGCCTGGAAGATACCATCCAGGTTAAGAGAGTCCAGTCCAAGGCGGAAATAGTACTCCTGCTGAGCACGAACCGCAGCTACCCGCCCCTGGCCCTGCAAGGAGAGGAGATCGAGACCATGAGGATCCTGGGTCGGGTGCTGTGGAGCAGCAGGGAGTATTGATTTTTTTTATTCCTTTTGTTTACCAATGTAAAGCAATCACAAGGAGGCTCTGCATGCAGGAAAGGTATTGCCAATGCGGCAACAAGGTGTATGTGGCCTATGTGTTCACTTCCAGGGGCATCTTCCATCTGTTTGGACCCACTGCCAGGATGCGGATGCTCAAGAGATGCCCTGTATGCGGCAGGCCCATAGATATTGACCAGCTTTGCTAGGCAGGCTGGGCAAAAGAAAAAAGATGGACAAAGCATCCTGTCCAACTCTGGAGTTGGACAGGATGCGGGGCTGCTCAAACTCTCTATGAGTCTGAGCCTGACACCAGAAACAGATCTTTAACAGTTTCCAGCATATCTCCGTGCAGGCTGCCCTCGATAAATGAGCCCAGATCACCTTCATCCAGACCGCTGCTCAAGGCCTGATTGATATCCTGCTCGCTGACCTGGTAACCCTCTGCCCGGGCAAGCTCAAACCTTTCCTGTTTGGAATTGCACTCTGTCAATCTGCTCAGCAGCTTGTCATCGTTGTTCAGCCTCTCCACCAGGGACTTCACTGCTTCCTTGGACATAGCTAATACTCCTTTTTGTATGCAAAATTGTATCTACAGAAACAGCCTGCTTCAAAAGGGCGACTGCCAGTCGCCCCTATCTGCCTGCACTTTCAAATATTTTATATCATTGCTGAAGTCAATCCAGATCCAGCGAGGCTTCAGGCAGGGTGACCCAGACCCTGGTACCATCCTCTTCAGAGCTGCTGAAATCTATGTCCCCGCCGTGGGAGCGGGCGATAAGCCTGGCGCTGTAGGTGCCCAGTCCGGTGCCCTTGGTCTTTCCGGCAGTGGCGTAGCGCTTAAAGAAGCTCTCCCGGACCTCCTCAGGCACCACGCCCAGATTGTGGACCTCTATTATTAGCTGCCCCCCAGATCTCTGGATATCCAGGCTGACAACCGAGCCTTCCGGAGCTGCCTCCAAGGCGTTGGTCAGCAAATTGGCCAGCATGGATTGGATATTCTGCATCTCCCCCTGGATCAAAACGGGCTGCTCCAGGGTATAGGGCTCTCCCTGCAGAAAGTACTCCAGCTTAAGGCCTTTGCTCTTCCTGATCCTGGCTGTCTCCTGCTCCAAGCGCTCCAGGACCTGGCCCAGGTCGAACTTCTGGGGCTGCAGCTGATAGGTGCCCTCCTCCATACGGTACAGATCCAGGGAGTGATTGATCATGTGCAGCATACGCCAGCCTGATTCCAGGATATACCCGGCCAGCTCCTGCTGCTCTGTGCCCAGCTCCTCATCCTGGCTCAAGAGCTCGGCTAAGCCTATAACCCCGTTCAAGGGGGTCTTCAGATCATGGCGGACGATCCTCTCCACCTCCTCTCGCAGCTGCTCCACTCTTTTGCGCTCGGTGATGTCCCGCTCCAGGTAGACCATCTTTTGCACCTGCTCTTGCTCGTCAAACACCGGCCAGGCAGAGACTTCCAGATACAAGTCGCCCTGCTCCCCACTGTGCTGCTGCTGTTCCAGGATGCAGGGCCGGCCGCGCTCCTGATAGCTATGCACGGGGCAGACCTTCTGCAGCTCATAGCAGGGCTGTTCATAGCCATACAAAAGCTTATAGCAGGGATTGCCCAGGACCTGATCCTGGCTCAGGCTGTAGCGCTGCAAAAAGACCAGATTGGTATCCAGGACAGCCATCTCCGTGGTATCGATCAGGGCGATGGCGTCTGGCATGCTGTTTAAGATGCTCTGGCTGAGCATCTGGGAGCGCTTAAGCTCCAGGGTACGCTCCTGGACCATTTCTTCCAGGTGGTTCTTGTAGTCCTCCAGCTCCCTGTGGTAGGCAGACAGCTCCTGGTCCCTGTCCTTCAGGGATTGGGACAAAAAGCCCACCTCATCCTGCCTTTCCAGGCCTGGATACTCATCCAGGCCTTCCCGGCAGGAGCCCTGCTGGATGCACTCAGTGAGTCTGGACAGATCCTGCAGGTAAATCCCGCTCAGCCGCCAGACCAGATACACAAATCCCGGCAGGAACAAAATCAAAAGCGCGGTGCCGGCAAGCAGGATGATGCGCATGCTGGAGGCAAGTCCCTGCCTGGAGAAGCTGACCTCGATCCAGCCCAGGACTTCCTCTCCAGAAGCGATCTCTTGCCTCAGGATCTGCTGCTGAAATTCTCCGCGCTCCTGCAGGACCTGGTCATTATGATCGGTGATCCTGACCCCTGTAATATCCCGGTAGGCCAATATGGCCTGGACCTGCTCACGCAGGGCGAGGTATTTGATGTCCTGTACCGGCTGCTGCAGGGATATGGAGGCCAGCCGCATATGGGAGCGTACCTTGTCTTCAAAATCCTGCTTCAGATACCAGGAGCCCAGGCCCAGGCTGATCCCTGCGCCCAACAGAGCGAAAACGCAGGCACCGGCAGCAATCCACAGGGCCAGCCTGCTGCGCAGGGAGCTCCAAAATCCCAGCTGGAATCTGCTCTGCTTGCTTCCCATCTTTTTAGCAGCCGCTCCTAGCCCAGGCTTTCCAGCATGTCTGAGAAAACCTTCAGATGATCCACTTCCTGCTCCAGTATGAGGTGAATCTCATTCTGTAGGCCTGAGTCCAGGTCCAGCTCCAAAATCTTCTGATAGAGCTCTACGGCGTTCTCCTCAGCAGCCACATCCTGAAACAGCAGCTCTGCTGGGTCTTGATGGCTCCTGGCCGGCCAGACCGCCAGAGTAGGCTCCGCACCCGAGGCCTGCAGGGCCCGGACCAGGCTTATGGCGTGCCCCACCTCGTCCGCGATGATCTCCTGGTAGAGGCTGCTCACATCCTGCTCCAGGCTGAGGGACATGATGCCGGCATGATTGGCGTACTGCACAAACGCCCCGTGCTCGTGCTGCAGGGCTACCGTTAAAAGCTCCTGGACTTGGCTCAGGCTGCCCTGTCCATTTTGCTGCTGCCCCTGATCCGCCCAGCTCAGCCCGGGGGCGGCCAAAAACAGCCCAAAAGCCCCGGCTGCCCCGCGCAGCAGGCTCCGCCTGGACAGCGCCTGCTGCACTAGCCTGGTTGCATCCGGCAGGCTGCTCGGCATGGTAGCATCTTTGCTGTGCATGGTGCTTCTCCAGTATAAATAGTAATTATTATTTCTTATATAGCTTCTGCAAAGCCTGACGTCAATCAAAAACATGGCTAAAGCCAGATGATACCTATACATGCCAGTCTCCTCTCTGTCCAGATCCTGGAGCAAAGCTTGACCTCTGTGTCGATACTGGGCTAGTAAGAATTGATGCAAAGTAGCTCCAGACGCCGGGAAGAGCGCATCCCTATGCAGTCCGCAATCCTGCCCTTTCTGGGCTCAGGCAGGAGGACTTCCAGCCCTTTCAGTATATTATCCAGGACTTCAGCTCCAATGGAGTGCGCATCGCCATCCCGGCCTGGGTCCAGAGCAGGGAAAGGCTCTATC
>JBKGXZ010000142.1:0-4210 GCA_046546355.1 Desulfohalobiaceae bacterium
TGGGCGGGACCCAGTCTTTGCATACCAACTCCCTGGACGAGGTCTGGTGCCTGCCCACGGACCATTCCGTACAGATCGCTTTGCGCACCCAGCAGATCATCGCCGAAGAGACAGGGGTGCCCAATACCATCGATCCCCTGGCAGGCTCCTATTTCGTAGAGAAGCTGACCAATGAGATGGAGGAACAGGCCTGGGAATACATCGAAAGGATAGACGACATGGGCGGTATGCAGCAGGCAATCGAGCAGGGCTTTCCCCAGATGGAGATCGCCGAGGCCTCCTACAGGTTCCAGCAGCAGGTGGATTCCGGAGAAAAGGTCCTGGTGGGCGTTAACAAGTACGTCACAGAAGAAGCAGAGAGCTGTCCAGTACTGGAAATCGACGAGGAGCTGGAACGGCAGCAGCTGGAGCGCCTGAAGCGGATCAAAGAGCAAAGGGACAACAAGGCGGTGAAAAAGGCTCTGGATGATCTGCGCCGAGCCTGTGAAAAGGGTGAAAATGTCATGCCCTATTGTATTCAGGCGGTCAAGGATCTGGCCACGGAGCAGGAGATCTGCGATGTCTATCGGGAGGTCTACGGGGAGTATCGAGATCCCGGACTGTTCTAAAGCTTTGGGACAAGGCAAGTTTGAGAGGAGATAGCAGGGGGTAGTAGAATGAGCAATAGAAAGGTGAGGATTTTGGTGGCCAAGCCTGGCCTGGACGGACACGACCGGGGAGCCAGGGTCCTGGCCAGGGGCTTTCGGGATGCAGGGTATGAAGTGGTGTATACCGGTTGTCATCAGACCCCGGAACAGATTGTATCTGCAGCCCTGCAGGAGGATGTGGACCTGATCGGGCTCAGCTGCCTGTCCGGAGCGCACAAGCATCTCTTCACCAAGGTGGTGGAGCTGCTGCGGGAGAATAACGCCGAGGACATCAAAGTTATAGGTGGGGGGATCATCCCTACCCAGGACTTTGACTACCTGTATAAGTCAGGGATTCAGGAGGTTTTTACCCCGGGAACACCGCTGCAGAATATTTTGCAGTGGATAGAGGACAATGTACAGCCCAGGGAAGAAGAGCTCTAGCTCTAGACAGGAAACTGCGGCAAAGCCAAGGCTGCGACAGAAAACTGGCAAGCTGCAGGCCTAGAGCAGCGAACAGCAAGCGCAAGGCGGGATGCAAAATGGACGTGGTGCAGAAGGTCAGGTCCGGAGATATACGCACAGTTTCCAGACTGATCAGGAATATTGAGGATAAGCAGCCCAGGGCCAAGGAGGCCATCAAGTCTTTGTACCCGTATACAGGCCATGCACATGTTATAGGCCTTACCGGCCCCCCGGGTGCAGGCAAGAGCACTATCAGTGATGCGTTGATCACAGCTTACCGGGAGCAGGGTAAGAGTGTGGGGGTACTGGCGGTGGATCCCACCAGTCCTTTCACCGGAGGGGCCTTGCTGGGGGACCGGGTCAGGATGCAAAGACACGCTGAGGACAAAGGGGTGTTTATCCGGAGTCTGGCCACCAGAGGCGCCCTGGGCGGGCTCTGCGACGCAGTGGACGATGCCATCCATGTTTTGGATGCCATGGACAAGGACATCATCCTGGTGGAGACCGTGGGCATTGGCCAGTCTGAAGTAGACATCATGAACAATGCCCAGACAGTGGTCCTGGTGCTTACCCCTGGTCTAGGAGACGAGGTGCAGACCATCAAGGCCGGGGTGATGGAGGTTGCGGATCTGTTTTTGGTAAACAAGGCGGATCAGCCAGGTGCGGCCAAGCTCCTCCAGGAGTTAAGGAGGGCTCTGGATATGGCCCAGGAGCTGCACGGGGTCTGGAAACCTCCGGTGCTGGCCTTGAAGAGTATTGCCCAGCCTAAGCTGTTTCAGGAAAAAGTGCAGGAGATAAGGCAAAAGATAGATGAGCATTATGGACTCCTGCTGCAGCAGGATATGCTCAAGGAGCGGGAGAAGCGCAAGTATTTGGTGCAGCTGCAGAACGCCTTGAGAGTCACCTTGCTGGACCCCTTGATGCAAAGGCTCTGGGAAGACGGGGAGCTGGACAATAAACTGTTGCGGCTGGTGCAAAAGGAGATCGATCCCTATTCTATGGCTGAAGAGCTCACCAAAAGCTATTTGGCTCAAGCCAGGCAGCAGGAGCAGGGAGCAAAAAACAGCTGATCAGGATGAGAACCCGGATGCTGAGCAATTTCAGGCAGCACCTCCGGGATTTTTGCCTGAACGGGATTGCATCTTGAGTTGAACAGTGGTAAGCGATGCATATCATGATCCAAGAATTGTTGAAGGTTTACGGCTGACAACTTCTAGTGGTCAGGCATTTTGGACAACGCAAGCAAAAAAGGGGGTGGCTGATGAGTATGCAGGAATTCTACAAGGAAGTCATGGAGCTAAACCAGCTGCCTGATGATGAGCATAAGCAACAGGCGGTCAGCAGGTTCTTTGAGAAGCTGAACCACATGCAGTTCCCGGAGCATTTCAATTGGGCCCAGGATATCTTTGAGGATCTGCATGTCCAGGAAAGGGGGCAGCAAAAGGCCCTGCTCTGGGCTGACCTGGAGACTGGACAAAGGAGGGATTTTAGCTATCAGGAGTTCGCTGCCAAGGGCAATCAATGCCTGAACCTGCTGCGGAATTTTGGTATACAGCAGGGTCATAACATGTACATGATGATCCCTATCCTGCCTGAGACCTGGTTTACCAGCTTTGCCTGCATCAAGGGAGGGTTGATAACCGTGCCCACTGCCACCTCCATGACTGTGCGGGAGCTGCAATTCAGGTTCGAGACCTATGCCCCGGATGCGATTGTGGCTGATGAGGATTCTGCCCAAGTCATAGATGAGGCCCTGCAGAAAACCGAAACCCAACCCAAGGTCAAGCTCATCCTGGGTCAAAAGCAGGGCTGGACCAGCTTCAGCGAGACAGAGAACCAGGACAAGCAGGCAAAGGCTGCCCCTACCAAGCAGGACGACACCCTGTTTTGCTTCTTTACCTCCGGAACCACCGGGCTGCCCAAGCGCGTGGGGCATTCCGCGGTCTCCTACCCTGTGGGCCATTTGTCCACTGCTGTGATGGTAGGCATCAAGCCCCAGGACATCCACCACAACCTGAGCGCCCCGGGCTGGGCCAAATGGGCCTGGAGCAGCTTTTTCGCTCCTTTAAACGTTGGGGCCACTGGCTCCGGAATATTCTTCAAGGCCCTGGATGGAAACAAGTATTTAAAATGCCTTGAGGATCTGGGGGTAACCACCTTCTGTGCTCCTCCCACAGCCTGGAGAATGTTTATTGGCCTGGATCTCAGCCAGTTTGACTTCAGCTCCCTGCGCCACTCTGTGAGCGCTGGTGAACCCTTGAACCCTGAGGCCATTCAGCAGTGGAAGAAGTACACCGGCACTGAGATCAGGGATTTCTACGGCCAGACAGAGTCCACAGCCATGATCGGCAACCCCCCCTGGTATGTGGGCAAGATGCGGCCTGGCTCCTTTGGTCGGCCCATCGAGATGTACGATTTGACCCTGGCTGACGACACTGGCCAGGAGATCACCAGCCCTGAGGAAACCGGGCACATTGTGGTCAGGCTGGACAGGTGGCGGGCTGTAGGCCTGTTTACGGAATATATCGGGAATCCAGAGAAGATGGCCCAGGTGTTCGTGGACAATTTTTATTATACCGGGGACCGGGCCTATTTTGACCAGGACGGCTACTGGTGGTTTGTGGGCCGGGCTGATGACGTCATCAAGTCTTCGGATTTCCGGGTAGGGCCATTCGAGGTGGAAAGCGCCCTAGTGGAGCATCCGGCAGTGGCAGAGGCAGCTGTGGTGGGCAGTCCTGATCCCAAGCGCTATCAGCTGGTCAAGGCTTATGTGATATTGAGCCAGGGCTATGAGCCTTCCAGGGATTTGGCCTTGGAGCTCTTCAAGCACACCGTGGGCATTCTGGCGAAGTTCAAGATCCCACGCATCATTGAGTTCGTGGAGGAAGTGCCCAAGACTATCAGCGGCAAGATCAGGCGCATCGAGCTCAGGGAAAAGGAAAATGAGAAGAAGGAAAAACAGGCTGGCCCTGGGGAGCAGGAGTATTTCTACTGGGACTTCCCGGAGCTGAGCTCCAAGCAGTAAAAAAAGCCAATTGGCGGTCAGTCCTGTTTTAGCTCTGTATTGGGGCTGACCGCAAGGCAATGGGCGAGCGTCGCTGGTATAAGAAGGGCGAGCG
>JBKGXZ010000143.1:0-4196 GCA_046546355.1 Desulfohalobiaceae bacterium
GACAACAGCGGTGCCAGCAGGGCAGAGAGCAGGGGGATTGTCCCTTTACAAGAGGTGAAGTCCAGGCTCCTGGCTTTTTTGGGCACTGAAATATTTGATCCAGCTGTGCAAATTAAAGAGGATACTGATCTGCTGCAGGCAGGACTGGATTCCCTGTCCCTGCTGCAGATTCTGTTGTTCGTGGAAAACTCCTTCAAGCTGCGCATACCAGAATCCGAGATCAGGGAAGAACGTATACGCTGCCCGGAAAATATGGCCCAGCTGATATATGAGCTCCAGGAACAGGGATAGGCTAGAGCTAAGCGGCTCTGACTGCCTGATGCTGGCCATGCACAGCCAATTGAAGCAGCTGGGATTTCCCGGCAACCAGGCCCAGATCTC
Organism: Desulfohalobiaceae bacterium; assembly: GCA_046546355.1. Lineage (GTDB taxonomy): Bacteria > Desulfobacterota > Desulfovibrionia > Desulfovibrionales > Desulfothermaceae > CAZBUB01. The sequence continues at coordinate 382 of JBKGXZ010000143.1, forward strand.
CTTGTTTTTGCAGGGCAAGGCTTCAGAGACAGATCTGGCAGCAAGGCTTCAGGCCTTAAAAAGGCGCTGGCCCATAATAACCGGGGTCATAAAAAGGGGCTTTTGGCCTTGGAATCCGTACTGGAGCCTTCATAAGGGTTCTGAGGCCAGCTATCCCCGGGTCAGGAGCTATTGTGCGGCAGATGGCCAGGAACTGCAGCGTATCAGGACAGAGCTTCTCAATAGCGGTCTGGATATCCAGAAAGGGGAGCTGATCCGCCTGGACCTGCTTGAGCAGCAAGGGCATCAGGGCATGGAAGTGATCATGACCTGGTCCCATATGCTGATGGATGTTCACGGCGCAGAGTATTTCCTGGCCCTGCTGGGCAACTCTGTGCCTGGAGCACAGTCCCGGACTCAGGCAGAACTGCTCTCTGGCAGCTATACAGAGCGCATGCCAAAAGGTCCCAAATGGAAGCAGGCCAAGCAAGCCTTGAACAAGGTAGACCAACTAGCCAGCCATCCTCCAGTATCTGTGTATACCCAGAGCCAGGTCAGGCTCCAGCCCAGGCAGGATTTTGTCTGCAAGTCCTTTACAGAGGAAACATCACAGGCCATTGAGGAGATGGCCAAAAGGCACGGCGGTTTCCTGAACGCCTCAGCCTATTATGCAGCAGCCGGCATGGGGGCCTTTTTGCAGCTCCTGCAGGAAAGGAATATATCCTCCCCAGGCTATGTGCTGCCGGTGTCCATAGACCTGCGCAAGAAGGGCACTCGACTGCCTGTTTTCGGGAATCAGGCAGCCACGCTTTTATACGGATTTGAGCCAGAGCAAGTGCAGGATTTTGCCTGCACTATGGACAGCTTTGCCCATCAGGCCAGGGCAGCGGTGCGCGAGGGCCTGCTGCAGGCCAATATCTGCGCCATGGAGCTGTCCCGTGTTCTGCCTTCCAGGCTGTACGCCAGAAAGATGCGGCAGGCATTCAAGGGGGAGATAGCTTCCATGGTCCTGGCCAATCCTGGCCAATCTTTGGGCTGCCTGTCTGAATTCATGGGCTGTGCAGTCAAAAACCTGGTGCATGTGCCCATAATAGTGGTCCCTCCAGGCCTGGGGCTTATATTCTACTCCTTTTCAGGCCGCCTGCAGCTGAGTCTGGTTTATGTGCAGGCCATGCTCTCCCGGGCTGAGGCAGGCTGTTTTATACAGAGGGTAGAGCGAAATCTATGCACAGGCCGCTGGACATGAAAGTCCTGATCATATCCACCAATCAGGAAAAGACCCCGTTTGCGGTAGTCCCCATAGGTGCGCTCAAGGTTGTTGCTGCCTTGAGGCAGGCCGGACACCAGGTGGATTTCCTGGACCTTTGCTTTTGCCGCAACATCAGGCGCAGCATCAAGAAACGGATCAAGTCCTTTGCTCCGGATATAGTCGGCCTCTCCATCCGCAATCTGGATAACTGCGCCTATGATCAGCCCAGGGCCTTTTTCGACTCTGACAGGAACATTGTGCAGGCTATCAGGGATTGCTCAGAGGCACAGATTGTTATCGGCGGCAGCGCGGTGTCCATAATGCCTGAAGAGCTGGCTGATTACCTGGGTGTGGATTATGCGATTGCTGGGGAAGGAGAAGAAAGCCTGCCTGCGCTGCTGCAGGCCTTGCAGAGCAATACAGGCTTGCAGGAGGTGCCTGGTCTGCTGAGGCGCAATGGCTCCAGCTGGCTGCAAAGCCCCGGGGCCTGTCTAGGCCACCTGCAAGGGCTGCCCCTGCAGGCCTATGACTGTATTGATCTGGGCAGATATTTTGCCCAGGGCGGCCTGGCAGCTGTGCAGACCAAGCGGGGCTGCCCCTTTTCCTGCATATACTGCGTGTATCCGGCCCTGGAAGGACGCTTGCCCCGCTTGGTGCCTCCAGGGGAGTGCGTGCAGGAAATGGAGAGGATAGTCAAGGACACCGGCAGATCTGACTTTTTTTTCGTGGACGGGGTCTTTAACTACCCCACGGATCATGCAGCTGCGGTCTGCGAAGAGATTATCAGGCGCAGGCTCCATGTGCGCTGGCTGGCTTACTGCAATCCTGTCGGACTGGATAAGGATCTGGCAGAGCTGTTCAAAGCCTCAGGATGTGCCGGTATAGAGCTGGGCCTGGATGCAGCAACAGAGAAAATGCTCTGCAAGCTGAAAAAAGGATTCACGCTTGAGAACATCAAAAGCAGCTACGTGGCTTTGAACCTGGCGGGCATCCCTTTTGCGGTTTTCTTGCTTTTCGGAGGTCCGGAAGAGACATATGCGGACTGGGAGCAGACTCAGAAAAATCTCCAAGGCTTTGGAAGCGCCAATGCAGTGTTTGCCTCCCTGGGAATCCGGATATATGCGCAGACCTGCATGCATGATATTGCAGTGGAACAGGGATACGTCACACAAGAAATGAGTCTGTTGCAGCCCTGCTTTTACATCTCGCCGCAGCTTCTGGAAGATGATCCTGTGCAGCGCCTGGATGCCTTGGCCAGGAGAGATCCTGCCTGGAGTACTCCCACGGACTGGAATTCCCTTAGGGTCAGGGCCATCCAGTGGCTGCTGGCAAAGTACAGGGTCATCCCCTGCTGGAGGGATATCAGGAACTACGGGGCCTACATGAGAAGGCAAGGATGAGCTCTGATCCGGATCTAGCCGTGATTGGTGCAGGGCCTGCAGGTATTGCAGCCGCAATCACAGCCGCCAGAAGCGGGGCCAGGACCTTGCTGCTGGAAAGACAGGGCTTTGTGGGCGGGATTCCGGTTCAAGGTTATTTAAGCACCTTGTGCGGGCTCTACCTGTGCAGGGCAGAAGACCGCGGGCCCACAATGCTTTATAGGGGCTTTCCCAGGGAAGTCGCGATACGCCTGATGCATCTGGATGGAGTACAGGCACCGGTGCGAATGGGCAAGACTTATGTGCTGCCCTTCAGGCCTGGGAGCTTTTATGCCCTGGCACAGCAACTGCTGTCCAGTGAGCCCCATTTAAGAGTATACTGCAATGCACGGTTTTGCGGTGCAGATGTGGAGAACAGACAAATACAGGGGATAAATGTAGCTTTAGGGGAGCGCAGCTGGCAGATCAGACCAAGTCTGGTTATAGACGCCTCTGGCGAGGCCCTGGTGGTTCGGGCTGCAGGCGCTCCCTTGCTCTTGGCGGACCCAGCCAGACAAGCCCCAGCGCTTGCCTTCCCCTTGTATGGGCTACGCGGTGCAGGCATTTCCGTCAGCAAGGCTGCGCGTTGGAGAATGCTTGTCGTGCGTGCTGCTGAGCAGGGTCTTTTGGCCCCAGAAGCCTCCTGGATAAGCTTCTTGCCTGCAGTGGATGCGGATTGTCTGCTGCTCAAGCTGAATCTGGGACCAATGCTGCAAAAACAGCCACAGTTAAGCACTGAGCAGCTCCAGGCTGGGGCCAATCAGCTGAAATTCAGTGTTGTCGAATTCTTAACAAACAATGTGCCTGAGCTTTCTGACTGCTCCACTTTAGCAGAAGAAAGTCCTGTGCTGCACAGGACAGGGTCCAGGGGAGCAGGGGAGTATATACTTGCCGAGCAGGATGTTCTAGGAGCGGCAAAGTTCCCAGATGCTGCTGCAAAGGGCTGCTGGCCAGTGGAGAGGTGGGGCAGCAATGGGGCGGTTGAAGTCAGGTATCTAAGCGATGGCCATTATTATGAAATCCCGAAGAGGGCCTTGCAATCATCAACAGTGGACAATCTGTTTATGGCAGGCAAATCCATCAGCGCGGATTGCGGGGCGATTGCCTCGGCCCGGGTGATCGGCAGCTGCCTGGCCACTGGAGAGGCTGCTGCTTTGTTGGCCTTGAAG
>JBKGXZ010000144.1:0-4187 GCA_046546355.1 Desulfohalobiaceae bacterium
GGCAGGCACCAGACCTCGTCCAGGGAGTTGGTATGCAAAGACTGGGTCCCGCCCAGAACGGCAGACAGGGCCTCAAGGGCAGTGCGGACCACATTGTTGTAAGGCTGCTGCGCAGTCAGGGAGCAGCCTGCAGTCTGGGTGTGGAAGCGCAGCCACAGGGATCGCTCGTTCTGGGCCTTGTACCTGTCACGCATGACCTTGGCCCACATCCTGCGTGCGGCCCGCATCTTGCACAGTTCCTCAAAGAAATCGATATGGGCATTGAAGAAAAAGGACAGTCTGGGTGCGAACTCATCCGGATGCATGCCCTTGCGGTTCATGACATCCTCCACATACTCCATGCCGTCGCGCAGGGTAAAAGCCAGCTCCTGCACCGCTGTAGAGCCAGCTTCCCGGATATGATAGCCGCTGATGCTGATGGTGTTCCACTTGGGCACATGCTTGGTCCCGAACTCCACGGTATCGCTGACCAGCTTAATGGATGGCTCCGGAGGCAGCATAAAGGTCTTCTGGGCTATGAACTCCTTGAGCATGTCATTCTGGATGGTGCCCCCTATTTGATCCAGGGAGACCCCCTGCTGCTCTGCGCAGGCGCAGTACATGGCCCAGAGCACTGTAGCCGGAGGATTGATGGTCATGGAGGTGGTCACCTGATCCAAGGGGATATTATCCACCAGGACCTTGAAGTCCTCCAGGGTGTCTATGGCCACCCCGCACTTGCCGCACTCCCCTGCGGCTTTGGGGCTGTCTGTGTCGTAGCCCATCAAAGTGGGAAAATCAAAAGCTGTGCTAAGCCCTGTCTGGCCGTTTCTCAGCAGCATATGCCAGCGCTCATTGGTCTCCCGGGCCGTGCCCATGCCTGAGAACATGCGATAGGTCCAGAGCCTGCCCCGATAGCCTGTAGCCTGCACCCCGCGGGTAAAAGGGAATATGCCCGGGAAGCCTATATCCCGCTCAAAATCCAGATCCTGGATATCCTCCGGGGTATACAGCCTGTTTATCTCCTTGTCCGAGACAGTGCTGAACCTCTCCTTGCGCTCCCCTTTCTTGTTCAGGAGCCTTCTTATCTGATCCTCCCATTTCTTGCGCAAGCTGCTACATTTATCCAACAACTCTTGGGCAAAATACATATCCTTTTCCTCCAGGTACCTACTTATTCCAATCTCTTAATTTATGCTTCTGGATCTTGCCTGTAGCTGTCTTGGGCAAATCCAGAAATTCTATCTCCTTGGGCACCTTGAACTTGGCTATGCGCTCCCTGCAGAAGTCCTGGATCTCCTGAGCCGTGGCCAGAGAGCCCTCCTTGAGCTTGATATAGGCCTTGGGCACCTCCTGCCACTTCTCGTGGGGCGCACCCACCACTGCCACCTCCAGGACATCCGGATGCTCATGGACCACATTTTCTACCTCCACAGAGGAGATGTTCTCCCCGCCACTGATGATCACGTCCTTGAGCCGATCCTTGATCTCCGCATACCCGTCAGGATGCAGCACAGCCAGGTCCCCGCTGTGGAACCAGCCGCCCTGGAAGGCCTTTTCCGTCTCTTCAGGCTTGTTGTGGTAGCCCAGCATGACATTGTTGCCCCGCATCACGATCTCGCCCATGGTCTGACCATCATTGGGCACCTGCTCCATGGTGTTGGTGTCCACCACCTGCATGAAATGGGTGGTGACATAGGGCACGCCCTGCCTGGCCTTGATCCTGGCCCGCTCATCAAGGGGCAGCTCATCCCACTGTTCCTTCCAGGCGCAGAGGCTGTGCGGACCGTAGACCTCGGTCAGGCCATAGCACTGAGTCACGCTGCAGCCCAAGGCTTCCATCTGCTTGATAATCGCCGGAGAAGGCGGCGCTCCAGCGGTATTGATGATAAACCCGTCCGGGACATCCACCTCATTCTTGCTGGCATAGTCAGCCATGGCTGAGAGCACCACAGGGGCTCCGCACAGATGCGTGGCCCGGTTTTTGGAGATAGCGGCAAAGATGTCCTCCGGCACCACCCTGCGCAGACAGATATGCGTAGCCCCAGGAGCGCTCACCCCCCAGGTGTGGCACCAGCCGTTGCAGTGGAACATGGGCAGGGTCCAGACATATTTCGATCTGTGCTGGATATGGTACTCCAGGATCTCCCCCAGGGCGTTCAGGTATGCTCCTCGGTGGGAGTAGAGCACTCCCTTAGGCCGGCCCGTAGTCCCGCTGGTGTAGTTCAAAGTGATGGGCTGCAGCTCGTCATCCACCCCGAACCTGAACTCCTCAGGTTTGACATCCAGAAATTCTTCGTAGTCCGGGGCATCCACGGCCTTGCCCTGCACATCGCAGATATTGACCAGCTCCAGATTTTGCAGCTCACTCAAAACCAACTCTACAGAGCTAAAGAACTCGCTGTCCAGAAACAGGAACTTGCTCCCGGAATCCTCTAAGATATACTTGATCTCCTGGGCAGAGAGCCTGATATTGATGGTCACCAGCACCGCACCCAGCAAAGGCACGGCATTATGGGCCTCGAGAACATGAGGAATATTCGGAGCCAGAAAGGCCACCTTATCCCCTTTTCCCACTCCTCTTTGCTTCAAGGCTGTGGCCAGGCGGCAGACCCTGTCCTTGAAGTCAGCATAGCTGTATTTCTGCTCGCCGTGGATAATAGCGGTCTTCTCCGGGTACACGTAAGCGCTGCGCTCCAGAAACTGCAAGGGGCTCAGAGGCTCGTAGTTCACACTATGCATACACAAAATTCTCCTTCACTTTTTAACCTTTCACTGAAAATTCCAATTATACTTCAGCTCTGCTCTCTTATCCCGGACATGGATCCTGGAATCTAGTTCTCTACCTGGATTCCGACTGCAGCATGCGCCGGGCTCCGATCCAGGGCCGGAGTGACAAAGGTGAGACAGAAAGTGTAGCTGCAACTTTAACTGTAGGTATAGATTCCCCGGCCTGACTTCCTGCCCAACCAGCCTGCCTGCACATAGGACTTCAGAAGTGGGCTGGGCCGATACTTGGGATCCCCGTACCCCTGCTGCAGAACATCCATTATGGAAAGCACGGTATCCAGTCCGATCAGGTCCGCCAGGGCCAGAGGTCCCATGGGGTGGTTCATGCCCAGCTTCATGATGCTGTCTATGCCTTCTGCGCTGGCCACCCCTTCGTAGAGCTCCCAGAGGGCCTCGTTGATCATCACCATCAGCACCCGGTTGGAGACAAACCCGGGCACATCCTTGCACTCCACCGTGGTCTTGCCCATGTTCCGGGCCACTTCCTGCACCGTGGCTGTGACCTCAGGGCTGGTGGCCAGGCCGTTGATAACCTCCACCAGCTTCATCACCGGCACCGGGTTCATGAAGTGCATGCCGATTACCTGCTGCGGCCTGTTGGTCTTTGCAGCAATGCCTGTAATAGGCAAAGAGGAAGTATTGCTGGCCAAAATGGCATGCTGGGGACAGAGACTGTCCAGCTTGGAAAAGACCTGGGCCTTGATGTCCATCTTCTCCACGACTGCCTCCACCACCAGATCCGCCTGACTGGCAGGGTCAAGCTCCACGCAACTCTCTATTCTGTCCAAGGTTCCCTTTTTGTCTTCTTCACTGATCTTGCCCTTGCCAAGGGCCTTGTCCAGATTTTTTTCTATGCCACTTAGGCCCTTTTGCACCAACTCCTGGGAGATATCGTTCAAAAATACCTGATAACCGCTCTGGGCAGCAACCTGGGCTATACCGCTGCCCATTTGGCCGGCGCCCACCACCATAATCCTTTGTACGCTCATACTGATGTCTTCCTCCAGCGTTTTATTCCGCATCCACCCTGATCAACATGGCATCCCCCTGGGCCAGGCCGGAGCAGATCCCGCAGACCCCCAGGCCTCCGCCCCGCCTGCGCAGCTCGTAGGCCAGGGTCATCACTATCCTGGCTCCGGTGGCCCCAATGGGATGCCCATAGGCTATAGCCCCGCCGTTGACATTGACCTTGGCCTGCATCTCCTCCTGGCTAAGCCCCAGAATGCTCCTGGCGCTAATCAGTGTTACCGCGGCAAAGGCCTCGTTGATCTCGATCAAATCCACATCCTGTATGGACAATTGGTTCTGTTCCAGAATCTTGCTGATTGCCAGTCCAGGCACGGTGGCGATGTCCTTGGTAGGTTGGGACACCTCGGCGTAATCCAGGATCCGGAACAAGGGCTTCAGCCCCAGCTCTT
>JBKGXZ010000145.1:0-4103 GCA_046546355.1 Desulfohalobiaceae bacterium
GGCAGAACATACTGGATATTGTGCGTCAGGAGGGCCTGCTTTCAGAAGAAGAGATCCAGGAGCTGATTTCCAGGATTTAGGCCCAGGGATAGTGGCGAGCTTTTCTGGACGTGCTTTTAGCCTGCAGCCTCTGTTCCGCTCCGGCCAACCAGCGGATCGAGCGGATGTTCATGGGCTCAGCAAACGTTATCCGCGGCCACCTATTATCCGAGGGGAATATGTTTCATGAAAATCGGAGGTAACCACTAGCTCAATTGCCTTCAGCCAGGGCCCGATTATGAGGGCTTTTAATGAGATAAAAGCTTTAGATGTGCATGGTCTGCTGGGCTATGCTCAGGATCTGCTCCGCGCTGTAGAACCTGCCCTGCCCGATACCCGGGCATTGGTAACTGGCCCGCAGCCAGTTCTTTTTGCTCCTTAAATTCCTGAACCAGAAGGGGTAGCTCTTGCACTGCCAAGGCCGGACCTGATAGATCAGGCAGCCCTGCTCCCGGCAATAGAAATGGCAGGCCCCGTGCTCGTCCTCCTGGATGCTGTAGCTGTCTTGAAATGGATACAGGTGCCTCTGGATCAGCTCCTCTGGCTTAAGCTGCAGGAAGCTGGCTAACGGCCCAAGCTCCTGGGGGGATACGTATATGGTACCGGACTCGCCTGTACAGCATGTGCCGCAGTTCTGGCAGGAGAAGTAGAGCCCGGGATACAGGAAATCTGGTACACTCATCAATGCAGAACCTTGAGGACAAATTTAGTTTGCTGGACCAGCATTCCAGCATTATCTGCATTCGGTTTTCTTGCTGTCATTTGACCTTTACAAAGCTTCCAGCCCTAAGCCTATCCCCAACTGAGCAAGGCTGATCTTTCTCTCCGGTATTATAAGTCAGAGGGCAGCAAGCTCAAGGGCCAAAACCCAGATTTGCATATTCCCCTGGCCTGGACTAAGTTCTTGTCTTTTTCAGACAGCACAGCCCAGGAACAGAAAAAGACCAGCCTTTAATGCGCATTGTCAATCTGCTCTATCTGCTGCATTTTTTCAGGCACGGCATGGTATTGCCTCTGATACCTTTGTTTGCCAGGGAACTGGGGGCCAGCGCCGCCCTGATTGGTGCCGTGGTCAGCGCCTTTAGCCTGCTGGCCCTGTTTCTGGCCATACCCGCGGGCAGGCTGGCGGACAGGCTGGGCAGCAGGTTTATCCTGGCCCTGGGTGTCTGCAGCAATATGCTATATTCGATTCTGCTGCTCCTGGCAAATAATGTCTGGATCCTGGCCTGGGCCCAGCTGCTGGGCGGGCTGGGATTCTTATTCATGGTGGTGGGCAGCCAGGCCTATGTGACCAGGCTGGGCGTAACCAGGCAGATAGAAAGGGGTTTTGCCGGGTTGTCCATTACTGCTGCCGTGGGTCAGGGTTTGGGGCCGTTTTGTGGAGGGCTCCTGGTCTCAGCAGCTGGCTACGCCGGGGTGTTTGCCCTGGCCTTGCTGCTGTCCCTGTCCGGATGTATAGTCCTTGCTCTGCCCAGGCAGGCCGCAGGCCCGGAAGAGCAAAGCCAAAGGCCCAAGCTTCGGGAACAGCTGGGTTCCTTCCTGGCGGACAGGATCATGCTGGGGGTGCTGTTATTCACCTTTGCTGCAGTGTTCACAGTTACCCTGCGCAGCTCCTTTCTGCCTGTTCTTTTGCAGGATAAGGGCTTTGGCCCTGGTTATATAGGGTTTTTCATCTCCAGCTTTGCCGTGGCCATGACCTTGGTCCGACTGGTCTCGGCCCGGCTGCTCAGGACCTTTAAAAGGGGACAGCTCCTGCTCCTGGCCCTGACCCTGCTGGCTTTGGGGGTGCTGGTGCTGCCCGTTCTGCAGGCCAAGCCCTGGCTGACCCTGGCCCTGCTGGTCTGCGGCCTGGGCTTCGGCATCTCCCAGCCTTTGTCCATGGTTATGGTCTCTGATCTGGCCACCACTTCGGAATCGGGTCTGGCCATGGGACTGCGGTTCACCGTGATCACCTCCGCCACTTTCCTGGGTCCATTACTGCTGGGCATGGTGGTTTCCTGGCTGGGCCTGGAATGGGCTTTCTATCTTCCGGCAGGGCTTTTGCTTGCGGTGGGGGGTTTGCTGTGGTCTGGGCACAGGCGTTTGAGGCTCCAGGATGTTGTAGAGAGAGCAGGTTAACTGCTAACTGTCATGCCCTGAATAGTTGCAAGCATGGAAAATAAACCCATAACGTTAAGGGCGAGCTTACTCAACAAAAGGGCGAGCGCCGCTCGCCCCTACTAGCAGCGCAAAGGAAGATTATGCAGGATATACTGTTGAGCAACGATCTGGTCCGGGAGTGCTGCAGCCCCGGGGCAGGGCATGATGCAATGCAGGCTCTGGAGAAGGCCAGGGATATGGGCTGCAGGATCTGGATATACTCCGGAGGCGTATCCGGAATACTCAAGGATTTGGGCTTACAGGCAGCGCTGCAGGATGAGCAGCAGGCTGCTGATTCAGGCCGGGCTTGTCTGGACAGGGCCAGGCAGGCCCTGTGGGAGTTCGGCAGGGACAAGCACTGGCTGGCAGCCCTGGCTGAGGACTGCCTGCAGCTGGAGCACCAGGATTTCGAGCCAAGGCAGCTTCTCAAGGCCCTGGGCAGGCTGCAGTCCGGGGCCTTGCTTCTGACCAGGGACAATGCCCTGCTGCAGGCCAGCAGTCTGGCTGTGTCCCCTGGGGACTTCCTGGAGATCCCGAGCAAGGAAGATGACTTGCAGTTTGTGGATTTGGCCAGACAGCAGGATCAGGTCAGGCCGGAGCTGGAAAGGCGGCTTTTTGAGGTCCTGGGCCACAATAAGTATGTCATGGGCCCGGAGGTCCAGGAGCTGGAACAGGAGCTGGCTGCCTACACAGGCAGCAAGCATTGCCTGAGCTGTGGCTCAGGCACGGACGCTTTGCTCCTGGCCCTGCTGGCCCTGGAAATCGGGCCAGGGGATGCGGTGTTGACCACTCCATTTACCTTTATCGCCACAGCAGAGGCCATAGCCTTGCTGGGGGCCACTCCGGTGTTCGTGGATATCCAGTCCGGCAGCTTCAACCTGGATCCCAGCAGATTGGATATTGCCCTGCAGGCCCTGAGAAACAGGGACAGCTCCATGTACCCCATTCCCAGGCAGGCCCTGCAGAAGAAACTGACCCCCAGGGCTATCCTGCCTGTGGATCTGTTCGGTCTGCCCAGTGACTATCAGGCCCTGGAGGAAGTAGCACACAGGCATGGATTGTCCCTGGTCCTGGATGCTGCCCAGTCCCTGGGAGCCAAATGCGAGGGCCGACATAGCTGCTGCTGGGGGGACATGGCTGCCACCAGCTTTTTCCCGGCCAAACCCCTGGGAGGCTACGGGGAGGGAGGAGCGGTGTTCTGCCGGGACCCAGAGCTGGCGGAGAAGATCGCTTCTATCCGCAATCACGGCCAGGGCAGGGACAGGTACGAGCATGTGCGCCTGGGGTTGAATGCCCGCCTGGATAGCCTGCAGGCTGCTGTGCTCCTGGCCAAGCTGCAGAGCTTCGAGGAGGAGATAGCTGCCCGGGCTCAGGTGGCCAGTTGGTACAACTCCAGGCTAAGCGATTGCAGGGCATTGCAGACCCCGCAAGTGGCAAATGGCATGCGACCGGTATGGGCCCAGTATTCCCTGCTGTCCAGGGACAGGGAAAGCAGGGACAGAATGCTGCAGGCCCTGGCCGGGCAAGGGCTGCCTTACGCTGTGCACTATCCCCTGCCCCTGCATCTGCAGAAGGCCTTTCATTATTTGGGGTATCAGCAGGGGGATTTTCCCATGGCTGAGGACTGCGCCGGGCGCATCTTCAGCCTGCCCATGCATCCCTACCTGCACAGGCAGGAGGTGGACAGGGTGGTGGATAGCATTTTGGGGGGAAAGGAAGGGGCTTAGTAAATCGATTACGACTACGACTACGACCACGATAGCGATAGCGGGATGCAACCCTCCCCTAACCCCCGGCACTCACTTGCTCAAGCACGTATCAAGTATTATTGCCCCGCCAAGTGAGTGCCGGGGAGGGGAATCAAAGCTGACTGATTTTGCTTAATATTTAAAGTCGTCGCTCCCAATAAACTGAGAAGGATAACC
>JBKGXZ010000146.1:0-4002 GCA_046546355.1 Desulfohalobiaceae bacterium
CTCGATACTAGAAATTAGTAACCTGCCATGCTGCTGTCCTTTTCTGATTGTTAATTTAAACAATAATATCTTCAAGAAAAAAAAGTTATACAATATTTAGAATTTTCATAATATACTAAAAGCTAATATTTTATTCTAAACAATAGTTAAGTAGAATATATTAGTATTCAAGATATGATTTTGATATCTATATCATCAAGTGATAATGATACTTTTATTAGCTTATTGCTTTTAATATATTATAGTCTTTTTTTATTTAAACTTAAATCTCATTAAAATAATATTTGATTATTATATAACTAATACTAAAAATTTAAACTGAACATGCCTATACTTATCGCGGATCTGAACTAAAGCCATCCTCTGCTATAACTTAAAAAATCATTGAACTTGCCTATTGACACACTTTCTTGTATGGCTTATAAAAAAATTTCCTTAGGTTCTTCTATAAACTTTTTCCAGGGGGGAGGTAGAAAATGAGAAAAGGATTCGAGATCAGGCTGTATGACATTAACAACAACGTGGTCTTTAAAGAGTTTTTCAATTCTTACAAAACCACAAAGTCAGAAATTGAAAACAGGGCTAAGCAGCTGCTGAACGATCCTAAAAGCATCGCTCTCAATCAAAGGAGATGGCCAGCCTCTTTTAAAGTAAGCACTCTGTAAGCTGAATTGTCAGCATTTCAAATCAGTTTTGCTGCTTCATAAAATTTACTAGACCCAGATTGCATTCGTCCTTGCCTGCTTTGTCCATGTTAAAAGCGCTTTGCAGATTATTGCAAAGCGCTTTTAACATTATTTTGAGTCCTATCTATCAGCTAGCCTTTCATCGCAAGCTAGACAAAAATATTTTTAATGAGTCTCTTCACTATGATCTACGGCTCCAGTAGCAGGGACGAGACGTTTTTCGCCCCTGGACGGATAACCTCTGAATAGAATTGCCGTCAAAAGTATAAATTTCGCTGTTAAGTTGTCAGCTCTTTGTTGCTGCGCATAATCAAGGAACGTACCAGCCTGGAAAACTCAGCTATACTGAAAGGCTTATACAGCACCGCATCAGCCTGCTCCATTGCCTGGCTGCCTGCTGTTTGCTCTGAGCTGTATCCAGTGCACAGGATAACCGGCAATTCAGGCCTTCGCTCCTTGAGCCTTTGCAGGAGCTCCAATCCCGAAACACCGGGCATGCTCAAGTCTGTGACCACCAGATCGAGCTCTGAGGCATCCTGGTCTATCAGCTGCAAAGCCTTAGTGCTGTCCGAAGTACCAAACACCCGGTAGCCCAGACCCTCCAGTGCCCTGATCCCCCAGCGCACTATATCCTGCTGATCATCCACCAGCAGGATGTCCCCCCTGCCGGGGACAACACCCTTGTCCTGCTTCTGCTCCTGGTCCGTGCCTAGCCTGGGGTTTTGCAGAGCCGGGACGTGCACCCTGAACAATGTACCCGCACCTGGGGTGCTTCTGACTGTTATGCTGCCTGAGACCTCCTGCAGGATGCCATGCACCACTGACAGTCCCAGGCCTGTGCCCTGGCCCCTGGGCTTGGTGGTGAAGAAGGGGTCGAAAATTCTCTGAGTCAGCTCCTGCTCCATACCCTGCCCGGTATCCTGCACCTCCAGCTCCAAATAGTGCCCTGGCTCCAGCTCTTCCGGCCTTTGCTCATCCTCCAGGCCCAGCCTCTTGCCCCTCAGGGCCACCTGAAGTCTGCCCCCCTCGGGCATGGCCTGCACCGCATTGGTACACAGATTCATGATCACCTGCTGCATCTGGGAAGGATCTGCCAGGACCCGGGGTGGGTCTGGATCTATGCTGGTCTGCAGCTCAATATTCGCAGGCAAAGTAGCCTGCATCAGCTTCAGCACTTCCTTGAGCACTGTTTTGACCTGCAGGGGCTTCTTCTGGCTCTGCTCCTGCCTGCTGAAGGTCAGGATCTGCTGCACCAGATCCTTGGCCCGCTCACAGGTCTGCAGCACGCTCTGCAGGTGCTGGGCTGCCTTGGAGTCCTGGGAGAGGCTGGATTGGGCCAACTCTGTAAAACCCTGCATAGCCATGAGCATATTGTTGAAATCATGGGCAATGCCCCCAGCTAGAGTGCCTATGGCCTCCATTTTCTGGGCCTGCTGCAGCTGCTGCTGCAGATGCAGCTTTTCAGTGACGTCGCGTACCAAAAGCACATAGTTGACTATTTGAGCTGACCAGTTCCTGACCGCGGATACAGTGACCTCCACCTGGCGCAGCATGCCGTTTTTGTCCTCCAGGCTGAGCTGTCCCCTCCAGCTATGGTCAGCCCCGGATTCCTGGATTTGCAGCCCTGTACTGCGCTGTCTGTCCGGCAAATTGCAAATAAGCTCACTGGCTTTGAAGCCGCAAACCTGATCAAAAAAGGGATTCACATACACCACCCGAAAATCCTGATCTGTGAGTACTATTCCCTCTCCGCTCTGCTCCAGGGCTGCAGCCTGCATGGAGCTGTGCTCCAGAAGCTCAATGAGCTTGTTCTGCACCCTTTTTTGCTGGGTTATATCCTGGAAAAGACCTGCCACCAGAGCCTGTTTCGGATCCCTTTGGCCCTGGATCCTGATATACCTTTGCTCGCGGTCCAGACGCCTGCAGGTCAGCTCCAGCTCAAAGCAATCCCCGGGAGCCAAGGCCTGCAGATTTCTCTGCAGCTCTTGCACATCCTGCTCTGCAAAATGAGCACGCAAAAGGTTGCAATCCCCAGGGCCCTGCTCATCAGGGGCATAGCCCAGCAGGCTGCACAGCTCCTGTGCAGGGTAGAATCTGTCCTGATGCAGAACATACTCCCAATAGGCCAGGCCTGTTCTGACTGCCAGGTCCTGGAAACGCGGCCGGATTTGCTTTTGCCTGGCCTTCTGCAGCCCCAGCTGCAGGCGCAGGGCCAGTTCCCCTGTATCCAACGGAGCCAGCAGCACGTCATCCAAGTCCAGCTGGAATTCCTGCTGCAGCTCCTGCCTTAGTATACTTGCCTTGGAAGTCAGCAGCAGGCACACCGGAAACTGGCTGTCCAGCCCCTTTATCCTGGAAAATAGCTCCCTGGCAGGCATGTCCGGCAAGCCTTCACCCAGAACTAGCAACCCTGGATGATAGGCCTGGAAAATCCCCTGAGCTCTCTGGCCAGTGTCAGCCTGCAGCAGGTCCTGCCTGTCACAGCCGAGATCTTCCCATGCGCTCAGGATCTGCTGGCTTTGTTCCGGCTCAGTCCCTGCCAAAAGGAGTGCTATGGGTGACATACTGTACCCCGGGGCATTATCCCCAGCTTAAAATTTGACTCTGCGATCGAAGCTATCAGTAGCGAAAGTGTGCAGTGTGGCACGGGGACTGGCTCTTCCGGCCCCCCTCCGGGCTGTATGCCTCCGGGCTGGAAGCCACTTGTCCCAAAAATGAAGGCTTTTCGGGCACAAAATTATGCTCAAGTGGGTGCCGGAGTGCCTGTCCCCTGCTTTCCTTAATGAGTTGCGCAATTTCCCGTCATTGCGAGGCCTGTCCCGAGCGAAGCGCAGGGAGCTCGACGAAGCCATCTCATTCTGCGACTCGCCCTAAGTATCATTGCTCAGGAGCTCCTGGGGCTGAAGCCCAGCTTGTCCAGCTCTTCGCGCAGCTTATCGTTTTGAATGGGCTTGACCACATAGGAGCTGGCCCCACCGTCATAAAAGGCCCGGACCACACTCTTGGGATCATCCAGGGCAGTCACCATGACCACCTTGGCCTCGCCAAACCCGATGATGCCCTTGGAGCGCTCGAAGCCCCTGATCTGCTTCAGGGCCTGCTGCCCGTCAGTGCCTGGCATCATGATATCCAGCAGAACCAGGTCATAAGGCTGCTTCTCTTCCCAGGCCATACGAAAGGATTCTACAGCCTCCTCCCCATTTGCTGCCACATCGCAATCACCGTAAGCATGCAAAAACTTTTCCAAGACTTTCCTGCTATAGAAATCGTCCTCTGCAATCAAGATCCTCATTTCTCCTGCACCTTATTTGTTTAT
>JBKGXZ010000147.1:0-3965 GCA_046546355.1 Desulfohalobiaceae bacterium
TGCTGATGTCCAGGAGCACCCCTTCCAGGAATACAGGCTGGCCCTTTTCATCCGGTACATTGTGGATGCCCTCGTAGAGCCAGCGCACTGCCCCTTGCTTGTGCAGGATCCGGTATTCCCGGTAGGTGCTGTAGCCCGGCCTGCTGAGCAGCTCTTTGCGGGAGGAGGAGCGCAGTATATCCTGCAGATCCTGGGGGTGTATGAGGTCCTTCCACGTGATTCTGCCTTGCAGGAATTCCTGCTGGCTGTAGCCGGTGATATCTTCAACAGCCCCGCGGATGTACACCGGACTCCAGTCCAGATGGCTGCGGAAGGCAATCCCGTTCATATTGCTCGTCAGAGAGTCGTAGCGTTCCTCGCTTTCCTGCAGCCTCTTGAACAACAGATCCTGGGGTCTGATAATCCCTGTGGCCACAATAGCCTTGTAGATCAGGAAAAAGGACACAATCTTCAGGAAGTGACCGATAAGGTTGGAAAGGCCATAGACGCTGACGTAGAAGGTAAAGGCCAGCTCAGCCAGGATGGTGGTCACCAGACTAAAGACCAGCAGCCTGAAAATATAGGCATCAAGGTGCTCCCTGCGTTTAGCCAGCACAGCGATAGTGGCCAGCAGGATCAGGCAGATCAGGTACTCGCTGCCTATTTTGAATCCGGTCAGGCCCTGGCCCTGAACATAACAGTCAGGGAAGAGCCTGCTCAGAGTGGCCAGCAAAATGCCTGCTGTGAGCAGGCTGTAACCCAGGGCCGTGATTTGCACCGAGAATCTCTTGCCCAGCAGCAGGGCAAAGGCCAACAGGGACAAGGCCTCCAGGCACCGGGTAGCTATCCAGAGCTGGGTGGGCAGATTGGGGCTGTAGGCCTGGAAAAAGGGCATGCCCTCGTAGCTTAAGGTATGCACCCCATCCAGGATGCCCACGCAGAGATAGGCTATCCCCAGCAGGGTAAAAGCGCTGTTTTCTTCGTTTTGCCTTGAGTTCCAGGCCAGGATGAATACGCAGCAGGCTATCACGATGCTGAACAGCTCTGCCACGGTGTGGAACAGCAAAAAATCAAAGGCGCTGAGCAGCACCAGTCCCAGCAGGGTCAGCAGACCCAGAAGCAATGCGCTGAACGTCTCTCTCAGGGGCATCCCGGGCATCAGAAAAATCCTGGATTAATGGGCCTTGAGACCGCTGCTGGATCCAGCAGGGACTTGTGATCTTACAACAGGCTTGCTAACTCTTCTCAATACGCAAATACAAGAATCTTTCCTAACTGGCAAGCTCAATAAAACAGGAATCACAGCACACCTAAATAGCCCTGTATCCTCAAGCATTGCTGTTTCAAGTCACTTTGCCAGGGAAAGCCATCCAGGGCAGTGCGCAGGAGCACATGCTACAACTTGGCTGGTATGGCTAGGTTCAGCAGACCAACTGAAGAACAGCCCTGTTTGAACAATTTTTTAAGCCCCTTATTCAGAGTTGCCAAAAACTCATTGATATTATTGACTGAATCCATGAGGACCAAGGAGCCCTGTCCTGCAGGATCCACTCCTTGTCCTTTACTTCAAACTGAGTTACCACTATGCTTGCTGTCCATGTGTGCCAAGCTGAAGCTCATATTGCGCAATGCACTTTTTGCCGGGATTTTTTTGCCTTGTACTATACTGGTGGCCTTAACAGTCAGGCCCTTGGGCAGATACCAGCGGCTCAAGCCCTTGGTGCGCAGCCTGGAGCTCATCTGGGCCAGAAGCGCGATATGGGCCAGCGGCATGCAGCTGGATGTGCAGCTGCCTGAGCTGGATCCTGATCAGAACTACGTATTCCTGTCCAATCACCAGAGCCATCTGGACACCCCCCTGATCTTGAGCCTGTTCACCAGGTTCCAGCCCAGATTCCTGGCCCGGGAGTCCCTGTTCAAGATACCTTTGTTCGGCCCTGGTATGCGGGCCTTGGGGCACTTCCAGCTGCGCAGGGACAACCGCCGCCAAGCCATGCAGGATATCCAGCTGGCGGTGGAAAAGGTCAGGCAGGGGGAGTCCATCCTGATTTTCCCTGAAGGCACCAGGAACCCGCAGGGAGACGATCTGCTGGATTTCCAGATCGGGGCCTTCATCGTGCTTTTGAAGACAGAGCTGCCGGTGGTGCCCCTGGTGCTGGACGGGACCTGCTATGTGCATCAGAAAGGGACTTGGCATATCCGGCCGGGCAAGATCAGGATCAGGGCCCTGCCTGAGATGCAGGTCAGCAGGGATTACAGCATGAAGCAGCGGGAGGAATTGAAACAGGACCTGTGGTCCTTGATGCGCAAAAAATTTTTGGAGCTGAAACAATGACAGACAAAGACAAAGGCCTGAGCATATATCCCCTGGGTGGGCTGGGGGAGATAGGCATGAACTGCATGCTCCTGGAGACCGAGACCAGCGCTGTGCTCATAGATTGCGGCCTGATGTTCCCGGACGACTTCCACTATGGAGTGGATGTGGTCATCCCCAGGCTGGATTTCGTGCTGGAGAAAAGGCACAAGCTGCAGGGCGTGGTTTTGACCCACGGCCATGAAGACCACATCGGAGCCCTGCCCTGGCTGATGGCGGACCTGGACGTGCCCCTGTTTGGCTCTCCCTTCACCTTGGGGCTGGTGGAGAACAAACTGAGCGAAAGCCTGGGCCGGGTGCCAGAGATGCGCAGAATGGAGCCCAGGCAGAAGGTTGACCTGGGAGATATGCAGTTCACCTTTTTCCCGGTCTGCCATTCCATTATCCAGGGTTATGGTCTGGGTATAGAGACCCCGGTGGGCAGGATCGTGCACTCTGGAGACTTCAAGATAGATCGCAATCCCCTGGGCGGGCACTTCACTGACCTGGAGGGATTCGCGGAATTTTCCGAGCCCGGGGTGCAGCTGATGTTCTCCGACTCCACCAATGTGGAGCGCGAGGGCTACGCCCTGACCGAGAAGGAGGTCAAGGACACCCTGCAGGAGATATTCAAGCAGGCCCGGGGCAGGATCCTGATCACCCTGTTCTCCAGCCATGTGCAGCGTATTCAGGAGATCTACGACCTGGCTATGCAGTTCGGCCGCAAGCTGGGGGTCAGCGGCAGGAGCCTTGCCAATAATATTGAAATCGGCCGCAATCTGGGCCAGCTTAGCCTGGAGGACGAGCATTTTCTGGAGCTGGACGATCTAAGCGCTCTGCCGGATGACAAGGTGGTGCTCCTGGTCACCGGCTCCCAGGGCGAGCCCATGTCCGCGATGACCAGGCTGGCAGAGGGCAGCCACAAGCAGCTCAGAGTGCATCCCGGGGACACGGTGATCATGTCTTCCAGGTTCATTCCAGGTAATACCAAGGCTATCAACAAGGTCATCAACAATCTGTACCGGCTGGGCGCGGAGGTGATGTACGAGAAGGTGCAGGCGGTGCACGCCTCTGGCCACGCCCACATGCAGGAGCTAAGGCTCATGCTGGAGACAGTCAGGCCCAGGTATTTCGTGCCGGTGCACGGGGAATACAGGCACTTGATCAAGCATGTGGACCTGGCCCGGGATTGCGGGGTAGCCCCGGAGCGGGCCATTGTCCTGGAGAACGGTCAGCCCTTGACCCTGCTGCCCAAGGGAGTGCGCTTCGAGGAGGGGATCCAGGCCAGATCCGTGCTGGTGGACGGCAAGGGAGTGGGAGACGTGGGCCGGAGCATCCTCAGGGAGCGGCACCTGCTGGCTGGGGAGGGCATGGTCATAGTGGTCCTGGTGCTGGACAACGAGACCGGTGAGATCCTGGTCGGGCCCAGGATCCAGTCCAAGGGCTTCATCTTTGAGCAGCAGTATTCACACATCCTGCAGGATGCAGAGGCAGTGGTCATGGATGTCTACCACAAGATCCCGGCAGGCTCCACCAAGAAGCTGCGGGACAGGATCAAGTCCGCATTGCGCAGACACTTCCGCAAGACCCTGGATCGGGATCCAGTCCTGGTGCCGCTGGTGATTACTGTTTA
>JBKGXZ010000148.1:0-3947 GCA_046546355.1 Desulfohalobiaceae bacterium
CGTCCACCGGGATCCTCTCCCCGGGCTTGACCAGGAGCAAATCCCCGGGCTGGATTTGGTTCACTCCAACCCGGACATACTCCTGGCCTCGGATCACTGTAGCCTCCTCAGGCCTGAGCTGCATGAGCTGCCTGATGGCATCGGAGGTGCGTACCTTGGAGCGATTCTCTAAAAATCTGCCCAAGGTGATCAGGGTCAGGATCATGGCCGCGGACTCGAAGTACAGATCATGGGCCCGATGCACAGCCTGATGCCCCAGGCCGATCTCCACCAGGTTCCAGAGGCTGTAGATAAATGCCGCGCCTGTGCCCACCGCGATCAGGGAGTCCATGTTCGGGGCCAGATGAGCCAGGGACTTGAAGCCCTGCTGGTAGAATTCCTTGCCCAGGAGCACAATAGGCAGGGTAAGCAAAAGCTGGGCCAGGGCAAAATTTAGAGGGGCATCTGTAGGACTCAGTATCCTGGGCAGAGTGAGACCTACCATCTCTCCCATGGAGATCAGCATCAAAGGGATGACCAGCAAAAGGGAGAACAGCAAACGGTTACGCAAACTCTTCAGCCTGGTCTGCATATCCTTTTCCTGCTCCAGGCCAGGCTGCTCCTCTTCCCTGGCGAGCGGGCTGGCTTGGTAGCCTGCCTTTTGCACCGCATGTATCAGCTGCTGCACCTCTGTCTGGGCTGGATCAATAACTGCTCTGGCCTTTTCAGTGGCCAGATTGACCTCTGCTTCCAGGACCCCGGGCAGGTTCTCCAGGGCCTTCTGGACCCGGGCTGAGCAGGCAGCGCAGGTCATGCCCTGGATTGCCAGGTCGATGCGGGCTTTTTCCTGGGGCAATTCAGCCTTGTATCCCGCCTCCTGCACTTTGCGCAGGATCTGTTCTGTATCCAGGACTCCAGAATCCCAGCTGACCTGCATCTTTTCCGTGGCCAGATTTACGCTGGCAGAGGTTACACCCTGCAGGGCGGAGACCTCGCGCTCCACCCTGGAGGAGCAGGAGGCACAGTGCATGCCCAGGATTCGAAAAGTCTGCTTTTTTTCCTGCATTGGAGCAGCTTCGGCCTCATTTCTTGCCATGCAATTCTCCTGGTCAGAGATTGATTCTTTCCACAAAAAGTCCGGCGGCTCAGGATTAAGCCGCCGGAAGAGACAGCATTAATGGTTGCTTACCAGTTCCCCCAGGGCCTGTTCTGCATCATGCCTGGTCCTTGCATCATGCCATAGCCCATGCCTGGCCCGCCCTGCATCATGCCAGGGCCGGGGCAGAACCCGCCACCGCCCATCATCATACCGGGGCCGAAATGGTAAAGACCCTGCTTGCGCATCTCCAGCCCCATGTTGATGCGCTGGCTGAACATCTCACTGCGCAGGTCATTTATCTCCTGCACCAGATTGTTGACTTTGCTCTCATCCACTTCAGAGGCAGCCAGCTCAGCGTTCAGCTCGGCCCTTTTGGCCATGAGCTTGGCCCCCAGGCTGTAGAGCTCACCAGAATGCTCTGCTTATACACCCATTTCAGCCTTGACGCAGGCTATTGCTCCTGCAGCACTTGATAGCCTGCTTCTTCTACAGCCTGTTTAACCTGTTGCATATCCAGGCTGGAATCAGCTTCAAAGGTTGCCTCCCCTTTCTCCAGGCTGACCTCTGGATTCTTTACGCCAGGTACCTGGTTCAGGGCCTTGGTCACCGCCTGTACACAGTGCATGCAGCTCATGCCGCCTATTTTGATCCTCTGCATCTTCGGGCCTCCTTTGCAGGTTAAAATTTGCTAATAGTTATGAAAATAAGACAGATTGTCCTAGTAGTCTAGTAGGCAATTTCCAGGCCTGACTCTTGCAGTAAAAAAGGATCAAGCAACCAGGCTTGCGACTGGGGTGTTTATTTTTTATGCACAGGGCTGCAGCGCTTGAGGGCTAAATGTGAAAAGTTGAATGTAAAAGCAAAGCCAAGAAAGGAAGAGATGAAAAAACAAAACAGCAGGATGTTCAGTTTTGTCCCTGCCTGGCTGGTGATTACCGCGGCCCTGGTTCTGGCTGGGGTGGTAATTGCTCTGGCGGTGTTGAACATAAACCGCAGCAAGGCGCACATGTCCCAGCTCTTGGGGGAGAAGGGCGCGGCCCTGATCAAGTCCTTCGAGGCCGGGGCCAGGACTGGCATGATGGGCATGATGGGCGGGGGGAACAGACTGCAGACCCTGCTCAGCGAGACCGCAGCCCAACCGGATATCCTGTATCTGGTAGTCACTGATGCACAAGGAGAGATCCTGGCCCACAGTGACCAGGAGCGCATAGGCTCCTATTTCCTGGATGAGCAGGAGCTGCAGGACCTGAACCCCAAGAGGCAGGCCCAGAACGTTGTCCTGGATAGGGCCGGACAATCCAGCTTTATGGTCTACAGCACCTTTGCTCCCCTTAGGGCGGGACCTCCTGAGCATATGCGGGGCATGCATTCTCGCATGCACTCAGGACGCGGACCAGGGCTCCAGCCAGGGCATAGCAGGGACCAAGAGATCGCCCCGGATTCAGAGGAGCAGACCAGGTTCATATTTGTGGGCCTGGACAGCTCTCCTTTTGAGCAGGCCAGGCAGGAAGACATCAGGAATACTTTGCTCATCTCCGGCATCTTGCTCATACTGGGTTTAAGCGGGGTGCTGACCCTGTTTTGGCTGCAAAGGGCCCGGCTGACCACCCAGCTTCTGCAGGACGCTCAAGCCTTTTCCGGGGCTGTGATCTCCAATTTGCCCCTAGGGCTATTGGTTTTGGACAGGGAGCAGAGACTTAGCTACTGCAACCGCCCTGCAGCTCAGATTCTGGGCCTGGAAGGCAGTCTGCAGGGCCGACAGGCCAAGGATGTCCTGCCCGGGGAAATATGTGCTTTTGTGCGCAGGCTGGGTAGGGAGAGGAGCATCCTGGAGCAGGAGACTGAGCTGCATCTCTCAAGTCAGGAGCCCCTGCAGGTCAGCTTGAGCGGCTCCAGGATCCAGACAGCAGCAGGGGATTATGCTGGCCAGCTGGTGATCATCAAGGACCTTAGCCAGCTGAAAGATCTCCAGGAAAAAGTCAAGCGCCAGGAGAAGCTGGCTGCCATCGGTCACCTGGCTGCTGGCATAGCCCATGAGATCCGCAATCCTTTAAGCTCTATCAAGGGCCTGGCCACCTATTTCCTTGGCAGGAGTCAGGATGATAGCCAAGGGCAAAGTGCGGCCAGGACTATGGTCCAGGAGGTGGAGCGTTTGAACCGGGTGGTTACCGAGCTTCTGGAGTTCGCCAGACCTTCGGAGCTGGAGCTGGAGCATTGCGAGGTAAATCAGCTGATCAGGTACTCCCTGGGCCTGGTGCGCAGGGATGCTGAATCCAAAGGGGTTCAGATCAGGTTCGAGCAGGAAGAAGAGGAGCTCTGGGCCTATCTGGATCAGGATAGATTGAATCAGGCCCTGCTCAACCTGTACCTGAATGCCATCCAGGCCATGCAGGAAGGAGGGGAGCTAATGGTGCAGACTGCAAAACAAGGCAGCCAGGTCAGAATAAGTGTTTCTGATACAGGAGCCGGTATTTCCCAGAGTGAGCTGGAGAAAATCTTTGATCCTTACTTCACCAGCAAGAAAAGTGGCACTGGACTGGGGCTTGCAGTGGTGGACAAGATTGTCCAGGCCCATCAGGGCAGGGTCAAGGTCCAAAGCAATCCGGGACAGGGCAGCAGCTTTGTTTTGCTCCTGCCGGCCAACAGCCCGGAAAACAAGGAGTAGTTATGTCCTCAACCAAGTCCAAGGCCTCGGGCCAGAAAAAGCCGCAAGTGCTGGTGGTGGACGATGATCCAGGACATCTGAGCATGCTGCAGACCCTGCTTGCAGGCTGGGGATACGCCATCTCCACCGCCGAGGATGGCTCTGGGGCAGTGCAAAAGGTGCGCCAGGGACCTGTGGATCTGGTGCTCATGGATGTGCGCATGG
>JBKGXZ010000149.1:0-3939 GCA_046546355.1 Desulfohalobiaceae bacterium
TATAATGTTTCTTAGACCTTATTTTTTCAGTATGTTATAAACCCTCGGCGTCTAGTGTGTGCTATGCTCAGCCTTTCAGCCCAAATCCCGCCTGCGGGCAGGCAAAGCAACCTGCTCCCCGTCCCTGGCCACGACCAGGTCTGGATGCAGGGCCCCGGCCTCCTCCCTGAAGCCAGCCAGGGAATGGTATCTCTGGGAGAAATGCAGCAGCACCAGCCTGGACACCTTTGCCTCCCTGGCCAGCCTGGCAGCCTGAGCTGCCGTAAGGTGGCCGTAGTTTTCTGCCAGCTGCAGCTCAGATTCCAGATAAGTGGATTCTGTAACCAGCATATCCGCCTCCAGGGCCAAATCCAGGGCTGCCTGACAATACCTGGTATCCAGGACATAGGCCAGGCTGTAGCCGGGCTTGTGGACCGCCACATCCTGCAGGCGTACAACTCGGCCTGCAAATTCCAGGCTGCCCTCCTGCTTCAGCCTGCCCACCAGTCTGCCTGTTAAGCCCTGGGGCAGCAGGCCGGGCTGCACCGTCCAGGCATCAGGCTCCTGTACTCGATAGCCCCAGCTCTCCAGGGTGTGGCTCAGCTGCCTGGCCTGGATCTGCAGCCCCTCCTGACTGCAGATCAGCCCTGACTCCTGCACAGGTATCTGCTTGATGCGCAGCCTGTTGTGAAAAGAGGCACAGCCCAGCAGATTTCGCACAAATCTCTGCCCAGAGGCTGGATAATATATCTCCAGCTCCTGCTCCACTGCAGCCAGGGACAGACGCTGGATTACCCCTGGCAGACCCAGACAGTGATCCCCGTGGAAATGACTGATGAAGATCTTGCTGATCCTGGAATAAGGCAGATCATAGAGCAGCAATTGCCTCTGGGTGCCTTCCCCGGGGTCAAACAGAAAGAAGCTGCCTTTCCACTGCAAAAAGCAACCGATATGATTTCTCTTTTTGGTAGGCACCTGACTGGCTGTGCCCAACACCGTAAGCAGCTTATCAGACATCCCTCTTCCTTGGGTCTTGCATATAAAGCCTTAGCCTGGTATGGTTCCAGAAGTTAGCCAGGAAAACGAACTTGTTGATTTTCCTGCATATTTTGCTCAGAACTTGCCAACCCTGCAAATCCGGACAGCCCATTCCAAATGCATAACACAGCACGCCAAAACCCTGCTCCAGAGCATTCAGAACCCTGGGCCTGCCTGCGCGGGCTGCAACAGGTCAGCTTCTGCGATTGGCCTGGCCAGGTATCCTGCGTGCTGTTCCTGGCCGGCTGCAACCTGGCCTGCCCCACCTGCCACAACTGGCAGCTGGCCCAGGAGGCTGAGCAACTGCCAGTGATTCCCAAGGAGCTCATCTTCTCCCATCTGCAGCAAAGGCAAGGCTGGCTGGACGGTATCGTGATCAGCGGCGGGGAGCCCACCTGCTGCCCTGGTCTGGACAGCATGCTCCAGGAGCTGGCAACAGCCGGCCTGCCCATCAAGCTGGATACCAACGGTCTGAAGCCCGCAGTTATCAAGGATATGCTGATCCGCGATCTGGTACAGCTAATCGCAGTGGACGTCAAGGGTCCCTGGAGCAAATATCCGCTGCTCAGCGGCGGCAAATGCTCTGCTGAACAGGCTGGCTCCGCGCTGGATGAAATCTTTGCCCTGGCCAGGGAGCATCCCAGGCGCTTCTATTTCCGGTGCACCAAAGTGCCTGCCCTGAGCAGCCAGGACATAGAGCAAGCCAAGTCCTGTCTGCCCCAGGGCTTTGAGCTGCATATGCAGGATTACACCCCCTAAACAGATTACCAGCATTAAGGTTTCGCAAAAGCATAAGGAGGACGGCATGTACATGGACACCCTGCAGCAAAGGCTCAGTAGCAGCAAGCCAGCACATACACCGCCGGAGCAGATCCGCAAGCGCGACGGCAGGCTGGAAACCTGGGCCCTGGACCGCATTGCAGATGCCATCTTGAAGGCCCTGCAGGCCAGCGGAGTCAAGGATCCCCTGCTAGCCAAGAGGCTGGCCGGCAAGGTGGAGAAAAAGCTCTCTGGTGTGCGCATCCCGGAACAAGAACAGGTCCAGGACACCGTAGAGCAGGTGCTCATGGAAAGCCGCCTCTACACCATTGCCAAGCGCTACATCGTCTACCGGGAGCAGCGCAGGCAGTTGCGCAGCCAGCAGGAGGCCTTCCTGGATATCGGGGCCACCATAGACAATTATGTGCACAAGGAAGACTGGCGGGTGGCTGAAAACGCCAACATGGCCCACTCCTTCCAGGGCCTGATGCTGCACCTCTCAGGCTCGGTCCAGGCCAGGTACGCCCTGGACAAATACCCGGAAGAGGTCAGGCAGGCCCACGAGCATGGATATTTCCACATCCACGACCTATCCTTTGGGTTGGCTGGCTACTGCGCGGGCTGGAGCCTGCGGGACCTGCTCCTGGAGGGCTTCAACCTGGAAGGCCGCTGCTCCTCAGGCCCGGCCCGGCACTTTGATTCTGTCCTGGGCCAGATGGTCAACTTCCTGGGCACCCTGCAAAACGAATGGGCCGGAGCCCAGGCCTTCAACAATGTGGACACCTACCTGGCCCCTTTTGTACGCCATGACCAGCTGGACTACAATGAAGTCAAGCAGGCCATGCAGAAGTTCGTCTTCAATCTGAACACCACCTCCCGCTGGGGCGGGCAAAGCCCATTCACCAACCTGACCTTCGACCTGGTCCCACCCACGCATATCGGCCAGGAAGCGATTATCATCGGAGGCAGCCTGCAGGATCAGACCTACAGCGAGTTCGCCCCTGAGATGGAGATGATCAACAAGGCCTTCCTTGAAGTCATGCTGCAGGGGGACTACCACGGCCGCATCTTCAGCTTCCCCATCCCCACCTATAACATCACCCAGGATTTCCCCTGGAATTCCGAGGTGGGCGAGCTTTTGCTGCAACTCACAGCCAAGTACGGGGTGCCCTACTTCCAGAACTTCATCAACTCTGATTTAAAGCCTGAGGACGTGCGCTCCATGTGCTGCCGTCTGCAGATGGACCTGCGGGAGCTGCGCAAAAGGACAGGCGGACTGTTCGGAGCCGGAGACCTCACAGGCTCCATAGGCGTGGTCAGCCTGAACCTGCCCAAGCTGGGCTACCTGGCCCAGGACGAAGAGGACTTCCTGGACCTGCTCGAGGAGTACGCCTGCCTGGCCCGGGACTCCTTAGAGTTCAAGCGCAAATGGATCACGGACAACATGGAAAGGGGCATGTATCCTTTCTCTCGCCGCTATCTCAAGAACGGGCTCCTGAACCACTTCAGCACCATTGGCCTCATTGGCGGGCACGAGGCCTGCCTGAACCTGCTGGGCAAGGGCATCGAGAGCCCAGCAGGCACCAGGCTTATGCAGCGCGCCCTGGAGCATCTGCGCCAGCTGACCTCCCAGTTCCAGGAACAGACCGGGCACCTGTACAATCTGGAGGCCACGCCAGCCGAGGGCACCAGCTACCGCCTGGCCAAGATTGACAAGGGGCTTTATCAGGATATCCAGACCGCAGGCGAGGAGATCCCCTATTACACCAACTCCACCACCCTGCCTGTGGACGCCACTGCAGACGTGTTCGCCGCCCTGGAGCACCAGGAAAAGCTGCAGACCATGTACACTGGAGGCACTGTGTTCCACACCTACCTGGGCGAGGCAGTGCCTGACATCCAGTCCCTGCGTTCCTTCATTACCAAGGCCATGGGCAAGACCAAGATCCCCTATTTGTCCATCACCCCCACCTTTTCCATCTGCAAGGATCACGGCTACCTGTACGGGGAGCACTGGCAGTGCCCCCACTGCGGCCAGGAGGCTGAGGTCTACACCCGGGTGGTGGGCTACTATCGGCCGGTCAAGATGTGGAATCAGGGCAAGCAGGAAGAATACAACCAACGCAAGATGTTCTCCCCGCTGCAGGAGCTGCAGGGGGAATA
>JBKGXZ010000150.1:0-3899 GCA_046546355.1 Desulfohalobiaceae bacterium
CAAAACATTAAAACCCCAAAAACCCAGAACAACAGCCATGACCTTTACTGCTATCAACCCTGCCAACGAAGAGATTTTGCAGAGCTATGTCAGCCTGGACCCAGGACAAATGCGCAGCAGGGCCCAGAATAGCCAACAAGCCTTTGAGAGATGGAAGCGCAGCTCTTTTGCTAAGCGCTCTGAGCTTATGAACACCATAGCCGGGCTGCTGAAAAAAAACAGCCCTGAATTCGCACGCCTGATCAGCCTGGAGATGGGCAAGCCCATCACTGCGGCCCAGGCTGAGATCGAAAAATGCGCCTGGGTCTGCGAGTACTACGCTGATAATGCAGCAGGCTTCCTGCAGGATGAGCCCATGCAATCCGGCTGCGGGAAGAGCTTTGTGACCTACAACCCCTTGGGCCCCTTACTGGCGGTCATGCCTTGGAACTTCCCCTTCTGGCAGGTATTTCGCTTTGCAGCCCCTGCCTTGATGGCAGGCAACACAGTGCTGCTCAAGCATGCCTCCAACGTACCAGGCTGTGCATTGCAGATCGAGGATCTCTTCCTGGAAGCCGGTTTCCCAAAGCATGTTTTCTCTACCCTGTTGATCCCCTCTTCCCTGGTGGATGAGCTCCTGCAGCTGCCGCAGGTCAAAGGGGTCACTCTGACCGGCAGCGGCCCTGCAGGCGCTAAGGTGGCCTCCCAGGCGGGCTCCATGCTCAAGAAAAGCGTCCTGGAGCTGGGCGGCAGCGACCCTTACCTTATCCTGGAAGACGCTGATCTGGAGCATGCAGCAAGGTCCTGCGCCGTATCCAGACTTCAAAACAGCGGCCAAAGCTGCATTGCAGCCAAGCGGTTTATCGTGCTTCAGGACGTTTTGCAGGAATTCACCGAGCTTTTCCTGCAGCAGATGCAAAAAGTACACTATTCAGATCCCTTGGATCCTAACTGCACCCTGGGGCCCTTGGCCAGGGGAGATCTGCGCCAGGAGCTCATGGAGCAGGTGCAGCGCTCCCTGGATCAAGGGGCCCGGCTGGAGCTGGGGGGCCACCTCCCAGAAGGGCCGGGATTCTGGTATCCGCCTACCGTGCTCTCCCATGTCCGTCCGGGCATGGCCGCGTTTGAAGAGGAGCTCTTCGGTCCTGTGGCTGCGATTATTGCAGCAAAAGACGAAACAGAGGCTATCCAGCTGGCCAACCAGTCCAGATTCGGCCTGGGAGCAGCTGTGTATACCAGGGATGAGACCCGGGGCAGGCGCATTGCTGCCCAGGAGCTGGAGGCCGGATCCTGCTTTGTGAATCGCTTTGTGAAATCAGACCCCAGGCTGCCCTTCGGAGGCATCAAGGATAGCGGCTACGGCAGGGAGCTCTCCTATCTGGGCATCAGAGAGTTCATGAATACCAAGACGGTATGCATCGCTTCCCCAGAGTAAAGGACAAGCAGGGCCCCAGGGAAAACTGAGCTGGGCGCAATGCCTGACCTGGGGCCTTTGCCCTTGCCTTCAAAGCCTCTTCTCCAGCTTATAATCGTCCATGACAAAGCCCCCGCCTATATCAGCCACCAGGGAACAGGCATACTCAAACCCCATTTTCTTGTACCAGGCGATGGAACGGGAATTGTTCTTGTTCACAGTCAGCCAGATCAGATCCAGACCCAGCTCAAGGCAATCCCTTTCCAGCTGCTGCAAGGCTGCCCTGCCCAGGCCCTGACTCCTGTAATCCTGATGCACATAGATCTTGCTCAGCTGCAGCCCAGGGCTGCCTGGCTGCTGGACATAGGCCAGATAACCTGCTGCACGGCCCTCTGACAGGAGCAGATAATACACATACCCCTCCTGAATCTGGCTGGCGATGGCTGGAGCGCTCTGGAAGCGATCCAGCATGTAGCGCACCTGCTTTTGGCCTATAATCGGAGTGTAATGCTCCTGCCAGATCTCCTCGGCCAGATTCTGTACCAGGGCCAGATCTCTGTCCCTGTCCTGCTGAACCAATCTGAATTCAATCATGCATTATCCATCCCATAATAAGGTCGAGATCATCCGCATCGATTGCGATTACGATTACGACAACGATAAAAAGCAAGATGCCCCCATGCTCTGACGGGCACACCGAAGCATGAAAACTTCAAGCCGCAACGCAGTTGTATTCGTGGTCGCCATTTACATGCAGATCTCACTCCTTGCATCGAACACCCAGAAGCTCCTGCAGGCGCTCAGCATTCTTGGGAGCAGCTAAGCCGTCCGTGTTGTCGAAATAGATATGTGCTTCCCTGCCCTGCTCCAGATGGCCCTGGATCCATTCAGCCCAGTCCTTGAGCTCCTGTTCGCTGTACCAGGATCGATAGGTCTCCTGCCCGCCATGCAGGCGGATATAGACCAGATCCCTGCCTGCAGCATCCCACCTGGGCCAATCCGCTGCATCTGAAACACAAGGAGTGAGCCCATACTCATCCAGCACCTCCTGCACCTGGGGCTCAAACCAGGAGCTGTGCCGAAACTCCAGCACATGCGCCAGACCCGGCCAGGTCTGCAGATCCCGGGCAAACCCCTGCAAAAGATCCATATTCCTGCTCAAGGAGGCAGGCATCTGCCAGAGCACCACCCGCAGCCTTTTGTCCAGGGCAGCCAGATTCTCTTTCTGGAGCTGAATGGAATCCTGGGCATTCTTAAGCTTCCTCATGTGGGTCACATAGCGGCTGCCCTTGGCAGCAAACACGAAATTCTCTGGCGTTTTCTCCAACCAGCCCTGCAGGGTGGTTTCCTTCTGCAGACGATAGAATGTAGCGTTCACCTCTAGCGCACTAAAGCGGCTGGCATAGTGCTGCAGCCATTCCTTCTGCTTGACCCCGGCATAGAAATCATTCTTCCAGGCCTTGTAGTTCCAGCCGCTGGTGCCCAAATATATCCTGGAGCCTTTTCCAGTCATGACTCGCTCCTTTTAGAGCAATATACAATACACGGTGTCTGCAAAAAATATTTGTATTTCCAGGGGCCTTTTAGTAGATTCCTATGTTTTGCCAAACATTAAGATTCAAACCAGTCGTCACCAGCATATGCAGAATACAGTCAAATCTCAAGCAGTCCCGCAAAACAGCACTGCCAAAGGGGCGGCCATTGCCCTGGTCGGGGTGTTCGTGCTCAGCTTCGATGCCTTGCTCATTCGCATTGCTGGAGCGGGCTCCTGGGATATCCTTTTCTGGCGGGGGCTGCTCATGGGCCTGGCCTTGGGCGGAATCTCCTCCTGGCATTCCAGGCGCTTTTTTCTGAACACCCTGCGCATACAGGGGGGGGCTGCCTTTGCCAGCGGGACCATGTTCGGGCTCAGTGGGGCAGGCTTTGTGCTGTCCATCATGCATACCCATGTGGCCAATACCGTGCTTATCTTCAGCACTGCCCCTTTGTTCGCAGCACTTTTCACTTGGATCTTTCTACGGGAGAGGATCGGGGTAGCGACCTGGCTGGCCATACTGGCGGTCATGCTGGGGGTGGGACTGGTATTCAAGGGTTCCCTGCAGGCAGCAAATATCAGCGGAGACCTTTTCGCCCTGGCAGCTGCCATGACCGTAGGCGGGAATTTCACTTTGCTGCGACGAAACCCTGATCTGGACCGGGCGCCTCTGGTTGCCTGGGGCGGCTTCATCTCCGCCGCCGTGGCTTTGTTCTGGAGCTCTCCCTTGAGCTTGCCTGTGCAGAGCTATCTGGTATTTGCCTTGATGGGCCTTTTGCAGATGCCCCTGGCCCTGCTGCTTTTGGCTGTGGCCACCCGCATGCTTACCGCCCCGGAAGTGAGCATGGTTTTGCTCCTGGAGGCAGTCCTGGGTCCTTTCTGGGTCTGGCTGATCCTGGGGGAAACCCCTCCGGAAGCTACCTGGCTGGGCGGAACCATTATCCTGGGCACTTTGGGGCTGTATTTTGCATC
>JBKGXZ010000151.1:0-3881 GCA_046546355.1 Desulfohalobiaceae bacterium
CATGCTTCGTTGTGCCCATTTAGAGTATGTTGCAAAGTTCACTGACCAGGGGTTGCTGACATCCCAAAAGCTGCGCAACTTCCCGTCATTGCGAGGAGTCTTCGACGAAGCAATCTCATTCTCAACACGCCCCATTTAGTGGTCCCTGTCCTGTTCCTGATCCTGGTCCAGCTCCTGCTGCTGCTTGCTTTCCTGCTGCCTGTCCCTGGCCAGGAAAAACACGTAGCATCCAGCCAGCAAGGGGAACATAAGCATGGCTTCCCCGAATCTGCCATGGAAAAAGGAATAGGTGCTATGTGCCAGCCCCAGGATCACCAGGGCCAGAAGCAGTATTGCCAGATAGCGGTGCATGATTGATACCATTCGTGTCGACATCGATATTTTGACCAAGACAGAGGGCGACCGCCGGTCGCCCCTACAAGTCTGCGCTTTCATATAGGCCTGTATTGAAGTGACGTGTTGCTGCGATGCTAGTAGGGGCGAGCGGCGCTCGCCCTTCCAGTGCAAGCGGCGCTCGCCCTTTGCGTTACAGGTTACCCTGCCGGGCTCAAAACGAGCTCTGCTTGCGCATCTCAGCAGGACCGTAATGCTGCAGGATCATCTCCGCCTCCACAAAGCACTCCTCGCTGGAGCCGTATCTGGTGAGCTGATCAAAGCAGGCCTCTTTCAGCCTGAGCATGAGGCTGGACTCCAGCTCAGTCCTGCGCACTGCCTGGACCACTGCTTCCGGATAGGAAACCAGGATCAGCCCCATCCCGGTTTGCTGCGGATCACCCTGAAAAAAATCCTGCCTAACCTGCTCCCTTTCCTGGAACATGTTCAGGTACAGCTCCAGGCTCCAGCTGCGGCCCAGATCCAGGAGCAGAAAGGGGATGCTCTTCTCCACGAATAGCCTGCTTTTGATCCTGCCCTTGGCCCAGTCCTTGATCTCCCTGAAGACCAATTCGCCGTAAAACGCGAACACGTCCAGGCTGGGTCCGTTCAGCACCGGCATCTGGCCCTCCTTGGGAGGAGAGGACCCTAGCTTTTGTCCTGCTTGGTATTGCATACAGCTATACTTATTCGCCTTGCTTCAAAAACAGCTCGTGGTATTCCTTCTCGCTCAAATGCGCCCTGAGCAGCCTGTAGATCAAATCCAGAACCTCCTGCATCTCCTGCTGGGAAAGCCGAGGCACCAGGCTCTGCAGCAGCTGATCATCAGAGAATTTCTGCAGATAGCATATCAAGGCCTTTTTATCCAGCTCCGGGTCCAGACCAAAGGCCAAGTTAGCGTCCTGAGATTCCACAAACTGGTGACTGTGCCTGTTCCTGCCTGCCATGTGCTTATCCATGCCTTTAGTTGCGTATCCTTCATCCTGGCTGGGAACCTGGATCCCTGCCCAAAAGCTCCACAAGCTTCTCTCCCAAATCCCGCATCTGGAAGGGTTTGCTCATAAATCCTACAGCGCCTGCCTGCATAGCCTGCTCAACGTTCAGCTTCCCTGCATAGCCGCTGGCTATGAGCACCCTAGCCCCTGGATCTATGCCAAGCATCTTCAGCATACAATTGTATCCGCCCATGCCTGGCATGCCGATATCCAAAAGCACCACATCTATATCTTGATGCTGGTCTTGGAAGATCTGCAGCGCCTCTTCCCCACTGGCTGCACAGAGCACAGTATAGCCCATATTCTCCAGCATCTCCTGGGTCAGATCCCGGATAGTCGGCTCGTCATCCACCACCAGGACAGTCCCGGAACCTGGAACTGGCTCCTGCACCTGCTGCACCTGCTCCGCCTCCTGGTCAGACTCTGAACCCGCAGGCAGATAGATCTTGAAGCTGGTTCCCTGCCCGGACTGGCTGTAGCAAAGCACATGCCCCTGATGGGCCTTGACTATGCCGTACACCGAAGCCAGGCCCAGGCCTGAGCCTTTGCCCACTTCCTTGGTGCTGAAGAAGGGCTCAAAAACCTTGTCCCTGGTCTGATCATCCATGCCGCAGCCCGTATCAGAGACCGTGAGCAGCACATAGCTGCCCGGGGCCAGCTCTGGCTGCTGCCTGCTGATATCAGCCTGCAGATACTCATTCCTGGTCTGGATCTCTAGCCTGCCACCCTGGGCCATGGCGTCTGCAGCATTGCTGCCCAGATTGAGCAGGATCTGTTCCATCTGCACCGGATCCGCCTCCACCGGCCACAGATCCTGTTCCAGGCTAAGCTGGATGTCAATCATCTTAGGCAAAGTGCTACGCAGGATCTGCACAGTTTCCTGGACTTCCTGATTCAGGTCCAGGGGCCGCTTTTGCCCTTCCAGCTTGCGGCTGAAGGCCAACAGTTTCCTGACCAGCTCAGCCCCGTATTGTCCGGATCTGAGAATCTGCTGCAGCTTGTTGCGATCTGAATTCTGCACAGCGCATTCCTGCAGCAGGATATTGGCATAACCGTTTATCACCTGCAGGATATTGTTGAAATCATGGGCTATCCCACCAGCCAGAGTGCCCACTGCCTCCATTTTGCGAGCCTGCTGCAGCTGCTGCTCCAATTTCCTGCGCTCAGTGATATCCTGACCTACTGCCAGTATGACCTGCGGCCGTCTCTGTTCATCTTTAAGCAACCTGGCACGATTATCCAACCATTTATAGCTTCCATCCTTACAGCGCATTCTAAAAGAAAGCCTATGCTGGTCCCAACCTTCTGCTGCTCCTTGCTGCAAGGCCTGCGCGACCTTTTCTTGGTCTTCAGGATGGATAATCTCCAAAACATTGCAGCCCAACAGCTCCTGGGATGAGTAGCCCAAGACATCCAAGTATCGAGTATTGTAGTAAATATAATTGCCATGGAGTTCCAGAAGACAAGTAAGGTCAAAAGTATTTTCGGTTATTGATCTGTAGAGCTCCTCACTTTCCTGCAGCCTTTTTTCCACCTGCTTGCGCTCACTAACATCCCGCATGGACTCTATGGCCCCGATCAAATTCCCGGCCCCATCTCGCAGCCTGGCTGCAGCCCCCCAGAGATGGGCCCCCTGACCGGCCTTGACCAATGGTGCATAGGCTTCCCCGTACAGGATCTCCTGGCTCCAGGAGACATATTCGTAATCCTTTTGCAGCTGGGGTCTGCGCTCAGGCTCTGCAAGCACTATATCTACCAGAATAGGGCAGGGATATCCATACAACAGCCTTCCGTACTCATATTCGCCCCTGCCCAGCATGTCTTCCTTTACTGCCCCGGTGAGCTCCTCAATGGCTCGATTCCAGGCTATGACCCTGCCCTGGGTGTCGATCACCAAAGTAGCGTCAGGCAAAAACTCGATGATTTCATCCAGCAAACGTCTGGTTTGCTGCAAATGGCTTTCCTGCTCCTTGCGGGGGCTAATGTCCCAAACAAAGCCATCCAGGACAAAATCCCAGGGACCGTGATAAGTACTTACCCTGGCGTTCACGCTTAGCCAGCGCCTTTGTCCGTCCATGCACAGGGCCTGATGCTCAAACCCTTGGACCTGGCCTTTTTCCTGCAGGATGGAAATAAACTCTTTCCTGCTTTCCGGGTCTTGATAAATCTGCCTGCCCAGCTCCTGGTAATAAGACACCGCCTCTTCCGGGGAATCCCAGCCCAAGAGTCTGGCCATGGTTGGATTGGCCTGCAGGAGCCTGCCCTGGGATGTGGAGCGGAATATGCCCACAGGCGCATTCTGGAACAGATCCCGGTAGGCAGTCTCGCTATCTTGCAGCTTACTGTGCATTGCGTTTTTGGGCTGTCTATCCTCAGTCATATCGAAACTTTAAAAATCTTGAGACTGACTTCCAAAACAGGAAGCTCCCTGAGAGCCTAAAAAATTTCAGCTTGCATTTCCAGTTTTTTGTTGCTCCTGGTTGAAATCTTAGCCCCTGATATATTTAACTCATT
>JBKGXZ010000152.1:0-3849 GCA_046546355.1 Desulfohalobiaceae bacterium
AGAGGTTTTCGGGGACTTCGCCAACCTGCAGCTGCAGGAGGCAGAGGGCAGCGAACCGGCCAGGGAGGCAACAGAGTCGGCAGAAGAGGCGAGGACTTTTGCAGACTCTGGGCCTGCAAGAGCTCAGCCTGACCAGGAATCTCTGGTGGACCTGAACACAGCCTCCCTGCAGGAGCTGCAGTCCATTCCACATATTGGCCCAGAGAGGGCACAGGAAATCATTGAGCGCAGGCCACTTTCTGACATAGATGAGCTGCAGGAAATCGACGGTATTGGTCCGCAGCGTTTGGAGGACATCAGGGAGCATGTGGTTTTGAATTCAGCTCTTTGACAGCGCGGCTTTCTAGATCAGCTAATTTGACTCCCTAGCTGTATGCAATTTGTTTGCAATCGGGTCTGAAACTCAAATTTAACAGTGATTGTTCAGGCATTTTCAAACCAGGGTCAAGTATGCGCCTAATAAGGTATACACGTAGTCCTTATATGAATAAGTTGCATAGGTCCGACCCGGAAACTAAGCACTCAGACCCCATTGGCCACCTACTGACGCTTACAGTGCCCTTTGGGGACGAGATGGGCATTCCAAGACAAAATGAACAGCCTATTTTGGGATGCATCATTTCATATCCCAGCCAGCCTTTTGACTATTTCCTTGTTCTGCTCCAGATCCAGATTTCGGCGAATGATCATCTTCTGGGTTTCAGGCGTGCCTCCTCCGCACATCAGGCCATGCAGCACAGGACCTGAGCCCAGCATCTCGGCAAAACGCAGTGCCTTGGCCCTGTCCTGGGCAGAGACCCCAGGTCTGCCGACCAGGTATTTGCCTAGCAGGGAGCCGATCTCCTGGTTCTGGAAATCAGCCTCTGCAGGCAGGGTGGCGATCAGGCCTCCGGCTACATCCCCCAGCCATTTGTTCGCCTCTGCAAAGGCGTAGGTGCCCTGCAGCCTGGCTGTATTTGCATACAGGCTGTTGGGGAGGGTCAGTCCGGAAGCCTCCTTTTGGCCCTCGTATGCAGCAGCCAGGGCACAGCCGTATCCTGCTTCGCTCATCTGGGAAATATTAGTCAGCTTGTCTTTGATGTGCGCCGCATCTTCTATGCCGTTATAGTCAGCCACTAGGCCCATGGCCCCCAGGGCCAGATCCACAGCTCCGCTCCTGCAGCCTCCTCCGCACATGCGGATCAGGTCTGCGAACTTGTCCACGAACTGGGTGCTATGGCTGTGCTCGCCGCACATGAACACCCGTTCCCAAGGGATAAAGACATCATTGAAGATGCTAAGGCATGTGCCGTGGTATTCCAGCCCGAAATCCCTGCTGCCCAGATCCATGCCCGTGGCCAGCATGCGCCTGGAGTCGTGCAGGTTGTGCTGCCAGACATGGATCAGGCCTTCGGTCCCGTTTTGTACTGCAAATGCTAGGGCGTAATCCTTTTCCTCAGGGCCCATGGGCCTTAAGGGGATGACCAGGATTTCATGGGCCAGGGCGCCGTTGCTCTGGTGGGCCTTGGCCCCTCTGACCACTATGCCCCGGGAGTCCTTTCTGACCAGCCTTAAGTAGAGATCCGGATCTTGCTGGCCTGTAGGCCCCTTGCTGCGGTCGCCCTTGACGCACATCACCCCTGCTGCGCACAGCTGGTCCTTTTGCTGTACCTTTTGGTAGAATTCCCTGAACCTTTGGTGGTAGTCTGTGCCCAGCTCCTGATCCAAAACATAAGTGCCGTGATAGATGGCGTTGGCCACGCAAGTCCCGGCACACCTGCCCGCGCTGCAGCTGCCCACCTGATTTTGCCACCAGCGGCGCAGCTTGACTGTTTTTATCAGGTCCTGCTTTTCCTGGAACAGGGCCGAGAGCAGATTGCAGGGCTCATTCGTTAGGGAGGAAAACGAGGACATAAGCCCTGAGCTTTCCTGCTCCAGGGCCAGGTCGTAAGTGGCCTTGGCAGTGTTGATCACCGGCTGCAGCAAGGGATGCCGCAGGAAATCTGATACCTTCTCACCATTGCTGTAAATGGTGGGGGACATGCTCTGCAGGTCCTGCAAAAATTCGGCTCCGCTCTTCATGGGCATATTCTGGTCCTTGTTAAGGCTACGACTTGTGCTTGTAATTATGTATCAAGGGGTCATTTTTCGCAACCGAATCTGGATCAAGGTGCAGATCCTGCTGGCGTACCTGATAAAGGAAACCGGCCGGGATAAGTTAGGATTGGGGGCAGGAGAAAAATGATTGCTCTGGGCATGGGCCAGTCTGCAGGATCCAGACTCCCTGCAGCCTCTGCTGGAGCCTGTGAGCAGCCAGGAGCTGGAGATCTCCCAGGTGGGGCTGGCGGTGAACAAGCTGGAAAATGATTCAAAGCAGGTGGTCAAAAAGGTTGGAAAATTATATTAGGCTGTTGGTATCTGTCCACTACAGGAACGCCCTCATACGGAGTTCTTCTGGTTTTGAGCCTTTTCTGCACGTCCCGGAATTCCTTACAAAACAAACAAACTGTTCAAGCAAGCTGGGAAGGTCAACCATAAGCAGGGGGCGGCTTGCAATCGGCTGCTATCCATATAGATGATCTTGTTTTTTGTGTAAGCATTCAGGGGTGGTATTGATATTCACTTTATTTAGCTATTTTTCTAGAGATTGCTTCGTCGAGTTCCCTTCACTGTGCTCGGGACAGGCCTCGCAATGACGGGTTATATGCACACTGTTACAACCCCCTGAACGGATACGTTTTTTTCTGCCTCCTGCTCGTGGTCTTTGCGGGCTAGACTGTCCTTGGGCCAGATATGCGCGCGATGCATCCTATTATCCCCTTGGGGGCTGCCGAAGGGGGGCTGCTGGGTACCAGGGGCTGAGGTGGAGGGTTTGGTGCAGAGTCTTGGTCGTGGAATTTGCAGAGGATTTGAGACTGCCATACCCTGATTTGGGCTGCTTTTCAGCTTTTAAGCCTGGTTTTTTGTAGCCTTTGTAATGCAGCTTCATTATTGACTGCAGGTTTGGGAGATGGGATAATGAAACAAAAGCTGCTTCCACTAAATGCGTGGGGCTATGCATTTTGGTTTTGTAGGTCCAGGGTTTTTGTTCTGGTTTAGTCTTTGCTGAGTGCGGCTTTGATCCTTCCAGTTATTCTTCTTCTCCTTTTAGCCGCCTTTGCTCGCAGCCCGCCTTGATTTCTGTACAAAAGGCTGTTTTTATAGAAGGAGTCTTTATGTCCCAGGCTCGCCACGCCCCGGATGGGGGCGGCGGTTCGGAATCGCTGATTCCGCCCCAATCGATACCTTTTTCGAGTCCCGGCATAAGAGAAAGGACGGCACGATTATTGATGTGGAGGTAAGTCTGTCAGGCGAGCGTATTGCCAGACAGAACGTGCTTATCGGCATCTGTCGGGATATCTCGGAGCGCAAGCAGACTGAGAAGCGCCTGGAAGAAGAGTTCAGCCTGAGAAACGCCTTGCTGGACAACATACCGCATTGTGTTGCTTTAATTTTGAAGAAAGGTACCCGCCCAGGTGGAGTTGCCCTTTGGCTTGCCGAAAGACGCAAAGGCAGGGAAGGAACTGGTGGCAGGGCATGAGTCCAGGCTGCAAAAGGGCCTGCGCGTCCTGCTGGCAGAGGACGAACATTCCAATCAGGTCTTTATCCAGCGGCTTTTGGAGAAGGCGGGCCATGAAGTGGTCCTGGCAGAAAACGGGCAGCAGGTCCTGGATCTTCTGGCAGGGCAGGATTTCGACTGTGTGCTGATGGATATTGCCATGCCGGTTGTGGATGGGCTGGAGGCCACCCGGCGCATTCGCGCTGCAGAGGACAGAAGTCAGAGGTCAGAGATCGGAGGTCAGGGGGAAGAAGAGGTCGGAGGTCGGACGG
>JBKGXZ010000153.1:0-3718 GCA_046546355.1 Desulfohalobiaceae bacterium
GACGAGGAACTAGCGCAAACACCAAAAAGGGGGTTACGAATTCTCGTAACCCCCTGAAAGATGGTCGGGATGGCAGGATTTGAACCTGCGGCCCCTTGAACCCCATTCAAGTGCGCTTCCAGACTGCGCCACATCCCGCTTGCAACCTATTAAGGTATAGCTTTGCCTAGCCATTGTCAAGGCCGAGGCTAAGCGCTTGCAACTCAAACATCCACCACGCACTGGGCCAGCCAAAATCCTTGCTTCTCAGAAACCCGCAGCTCATTGAACGTGGCTCCTTTAACCTCTACCCCTTGCAAATCTGGATCCCGGGTATGATGCTCCCCATAGGCCCAGCCTTCCAATTGGAGACCCTGAATCCTGGGCTCGAATCTACAGAAGATAAGGCCTTGAATATCTGCCTGGGTCAAAAGGGAATTCAGCCAGGCCACAAACAAAGACTCCAGATCAAAGCCCTCTGCCTGGACAAACACCTCCTGTCTGGGCCTGAGCTGCTCCAAATCCGGCCTGATCAGGCTGAACATGGCCTGGGCAGCCTGGCCAAAAGCCATTTCCAGGCTTTGCCCCCAACCCCTTATCCCAATATCTGCTCCGTGCTCAAAGGTTTCGAAGCCTGCAGCACCCATTTTGACATCCCCCCAATTTGCATATAATTTCCCAGAAATAAAAATAAAAGATTTTGCCATGCCAGACAACAAACCAGAGATCTTAGCCCCTGCAGGGAGTAAAAACGCTTTCCTGGCAGCCCTGGACGCAGGCGCGGACAGCATATATTGTGGTCTAAAGCACTTTTCCGCCAGGATGCAGGCCGAGAACTTCAGCCTGCAGGAGCTCTCCAGGCTGGGCCAGATGGCCAGGGAAAAAGGCTGCAGGGTGTATATAGCCCTGAACAGCCTGCTTAAGCCGGATGAGCTGGATCAGGCAGCAGAGCTTTTGCATAGCCTCAAGACCCAGGTCCAGCCCCAGGGGCTTATCCTCCAGGACCCGGCCCTCCTCCAGCTAGCCAGACAGGTAGATTTCCAGGCCGAGCTGCACCTCTCCACCCTGGCGGCCTGTTCCAATCCCAGGGCCCTGCCCTTGCTGGCTCAGGAGCAAAATCTAAGCAGAGTGGTGCTGCCCAGGGAGCTCAACCTGGAGGAGATCAAGCTGGCAGCCCAGCACTGCCCTGCAGGACTGGGGCTGGAAGTCTTCGTGCACGGGGCACTTTGCTACGCAGTATCCGGGCGCTGCTACTGGAGCAGCTACCTGGGGGGCAAGAGCGGCCTGCGAGGCAGATGCGTACAGCCCTGCAGGAGGCAGTACAACAAGGACAATCAACAGGGCCCTTTCTTCTCCTGCCTGGACTTAAGCCTGGACGTGCTGGCCAAGACCCTGCTGCAGATCCCGGAAATCAAGGCCTGGAAGATTGAGGGCCGCAAAAAGGGGCCCCATTATGTATACTACACTGTGCGGGCCTACAAACTCTTCCGAGACCACGCAGACGACCCCCAGGCCAAGAAGGCAGCTCAGGAGCTGCTGCAGCAGTGTCTGGGCCGCAGGGGCAGCCATTACTATTTCCTGCCCCAAAGCCCGCATACTCCTTTTGGCCAGGAACAAGAAAACTGCTCCGGGCTCTTTGTGGGCCAAACCAGCAGGAAAAGCGGGAATAGCCCCAGCAGCCTGCGGCCCAGAACGGAACTTCTGCCTGGGGATCTATTGCGTATTGGCGTGGAAGACAGGCAGGGACACCGTATGTACAGGGTAAACAGCTTCCAGGCCCAGGGCCGCAAGCTGAAGCTTCCAGGAAGCTGGCTGGATATCCCTGCTAAGACCCCGGTCTTCCTGGTGGACCGCCAGGATCTGGAACTGAAGCAACGTCTGCAGCTGCTCGGCAAGCAGTTGAGGCTAGTTCCATCCCAAGAGCCAGATCTGCCTGCAGCCAAAGCCAAGCTGCCCCGTCCTTATTCCAGGGGGGACAAACCCCGGCTCATGCAAGTACTGCCCGGCCTGCCCCAAGGGAAAGTCCAGGGACTCATGGGCTTATGGCTAAGCCCTGGCCTTTTCTGCAAGTTGCAGCCCAGGATCATGCCCAGGGTCTCCCTCTGGCTGCCCCCGGTCATCTGGCCCCAGGAGGAAGAGGACTGGGGTCAGCTAATCCAGCGCACCATTCAGGCCGGGGCCAAAAGCTTCGTGCTCAACTCCCCCTGGCAGATGGCGCTTTTCCCGGAACAGAAAAACCTGCGCCTCTGGGCAGGTCCCTTTTGCAATCTGGCCAACCCCCTGGCCCTGGAAACCATAAAACAGATGGGCTTTTCCGGAGCCTTTGCCAGCCCGGAGCTGGACAGCCAAGCCCTGCTGGAGCTGCCCAAGAATAGCCCCCTGCCCCTGGGCCTGGTGCTGCAGGGACTTTGGCCTTTTTGCATCTCCCGCACCCTGCATCCGGATCTCAAGCCAGGGAACAGACTGCAAAGCCCCAAAGGAGAAATCTCCTGGGTCAAAAAATCCGGAAGCAATTTCTACCATTATCCCAATTGGGAGCTGGACCTGAGCCCATTTCGGCAGGAGCTAGAACAGGCTGGCTATACCCTGCTGGCCCAGTTGAAGGGCAACAGGCCCCAAAAAATGCCCTGGAAAGACAAAGACTCCAAATTCAACTGGAGTTTGGAGCTGCTTTAGCACTTTCTGGCAATTTAAACAGGAAGCGGTGCACAAATGTCTCGGACAGCCTGGGCAGGCAGCGTACCAAAAGGGCTATCAACAGCAGGGAGAATATCAGCCTGGCAAACAGGATCCCGGAAAGATGCCCGCCCAGCATGAGCATCAGCAGGGTGTCCTCGATCAGGCTGTGGGTCAGCCCCATCAGGGTCAGGGAGGCAAAAACATCCTTGGGCTGAACCCTGCCGGATTTGGCCTCATGGATAATCAGCCCCCCCCCATAGGTAAGGCCCATGGTCATGCCCACTATGGCCAAGGGAGCGGCCTCCTTGCCGATGCCTAAGAACCTGAGCAAAGGCTTAAGGATCCAGACCAAAAGCTCGGTGACCCGTAGCCGGTTCAGGATGCGCAGCAAGCTGAGCAGGGCCAGGATAATGCAGAATATAAAGCCCAGATTGCGCAGCTGCTCCAGTGCCCACTCCCCCCAGCCCGGGCTGTGCTGAATTTCCCCCTGCCAGAACAAAGCGCTTTCCTGCTGCAGCGAGCCGGTCAGGGAGTACAGGAAATGCAGGATGAACCCCAAAGCTAAGGCCCCTGCCACCCGCATCAGGGCCTGGAATATAAACCTGGTGCCTGCCTCCTGGGCTATCCTGACCTCCACTGGCAGGGCATGGGCGACCAGAATCATGGTGGATAGCACAGTGACCTGGGCCACGCTGAGGCTGTACTCAGCCTCCAGGGACAAAAAGACCACTGCAGCCCCATAGATATTATTCACCAGGGCAGTGGCCCAGACCAGGCCCATTTCCGAGGGCAGGCCCACCAGGCCCATCAACGGCTCCAGGGGCAGCGCCAGGTAGGAGATCCAGCCCAGTTCCTGCAGCAGTCTGACCAGAATCAACACCGGGATCATGATCTTGAACAGCAGCAGGCTGATCTGGACTGCTTCCCTGATAACCCTGTAACAGATCTGAAAAAAGGACCCAGCCCAGCTGACAAGCAATGCTTTACCTCCCTGGAACCCTGAGCCTAGAACGACCACGACAGCGAGGCAATGGCAAGTCGTAATCGCAGTCGTGGTCGT
>JBKGXZ010000154.1:0-3682 GCA_046546355.1 Desulfohalobiaceae bacterium
CAAGCTCCAGCTTGGCTCCAGGATCCATCCTCCACCTGACCAAGGGCCGCTCGAAGGACGGGCAAATCATACAATACCGAGCAAGAACACGGCACTCACAATTGGGAACGCCGAACTCCAGCTCGGCAAAATCACCTGACAAAACACCAAAGGAAGTGTCGCTGTAAGTCTAATAGCTGATAACCAAAAGAAACCCATTTCCTTTTCCAGCCAGTTGGATTAGGATAGGAACTCGGGCTTTTCGCCCTGGATCCAGACTCAGCCTATACCTTGCCTGTAGCGGATATCAAGCTTTGATTCCCCCTTGGGCCCCCAAATTATAAAACCCATCAAGACAAAAGGCAGCTGCTATGCTGGAAACAGACCCTGAGTATCTGCAAGAGCTGGATTATCTGTATAACTTACAAAAATATGGGATCAAGTTCGGGCTCTCCCAGACTTCCAACCTGCTGCAGGGCCTGGGCAATCCCCATCGAAACCGCAATTATATTCATATAGCCGGAACCAACGGCAAGGGCTCGGTAGCCAGCTTCCTGAACAGCATCCTGCAGCAGGCTGGCTATAAGACCGGCCTGTACACTTCTCCTCACCTGGTCAGTTTCCGGGAGAGAATGCAGATCAACAGCCGGTACATCCCGGAGCAAAGGGTGGTAGAGCTATCCAGAAAGGTCAGGGCTGTC
The DNA here is from genome assembly GCA_046546355.1 of Desulfohalobiaceae bacterium. Classification (GTDB taxonomy): domain Bacteria; phylum Desulfobacterota; class Desulfovibrionia; order Desulfovibrionales; family Desulfothermaceae; genus CAZBUB01. The sequence continues at coordinate 681 of JBKGXZ010000154.1, forward strand.
CAGGATTCCCAAGAGCCTCCTACTTTTTTTGAAGCAGTCACAGCCATGGCCTTGAGCTACTTTGCCCAGGAGGACACTGATCTGGACATCATAGAAGTGGGTATGGGCGGCAGACTGGACGCCACCAACCTGATCCAGCCCCTGCTGAGCATGATCACCAATATCAGCCTGGAGCACAGGGAATTTTTGGGCAACACCCTGCACCAGGTGGCCGGTGAGAAGGCCGGGATCATCAAGCCGCGCACTCCATTGCTTAGCGCTGCCAAACAGCCCGGGGTGCGCCAGATGTTCGCCAGAACAGCCCAGGAGAAACACTCCCCTTTCTATCAGCTGAGCCTGGATTTTCGGGTCAGAAGATCCAAGACCGGCTTCACCTATTTCGGACTGCAGCAAAAGCTAAAAGGCCTGCGCACCAACCTGATAGGCGAACACCAGATGCAGAATGCTGCCCTGGCCCTGGCCGCCTGCGAGCTTTTACTCCAAAGGGGCTGGAACATAGACCCGCAGCATATGCGCCAGGGTCTGCAGCAGGCGCACTGGCCCGGCAGGATGCATCTGCTGCAGGACAGACCCAAAATTATGCTGGATGGAGCCCACAACCCAGCAGCTATCAAAATTCTGGCCAACAGCCTGAATCCTGGCCTGGAGTATCAGCGCCTGATCCTGGTACTGGGCATGATGGCGGACAAGGATATCGAAAAGATGCTGGCCCAGATCCTGCCCAAGGCTGACTATGCCATATTCACCAGGCCGGTATATGAAAGGGCCCTGGATCCCGAGGAGCTGCATTCCAGGGCAAAGCCCTGGAAGGTGAGGGGACATGCCGAACCTAGTCTGCCCCAGGCCCTGGACCAGGCCAGAAGCTTGGCAGAGCCGGAGGATATGGTGCTGGTCTGCGGCTCCTTGTTCACAGTAGGCGAGGCCTTGGAGCACCTGCAGTAATGAGGAGATCCGAAGCATCAATTATCGGAGGAGCCTCAACTTCTCTCATCCCCTATAGCACACGAGATAATTTGTTTCTGCCTTGGCTTGACTAATTGGCATGAATTCATAATTTTATTGAAATACGATAGTGCATTTTGCTCTAGTCGCTCAGCTCAAGCAGGTCCTGAACAGGACAAGGAGGTTAGAATCATGTTCAACAGGAAGAATTCTCAGCCTCAGGGAGTGAAACCCAAGGAGCCCAGCCTGCCGGAAAAGACTACCAGCATTTGTCCTGAATGCCAGAATCTTTTGCAGGCAGAGCTATATAGTTGGCAGGGCCAGGTCTGGATGTCCAAGACCTGCAATGAGCACGGCACATACCAGGAGCTCATCTGTTCTGATCTGGATTTTTTCTTGCACCGCAAGCGCAGGCATTACAATTATGCCCATCAAGTACAAAATCCTGGTCTGCAAAGCAGCGGTGATTGCCCCCATGACTGCGGCATCTGCAGCAACCATAAGACCAGTCCCTGCATGGTGAATATAGATCTGACCAACCGCTGCAATCTGAACTGCCCCATCTGCTTTGCCAATGCCCAGGTCACTGGCCAAGTCTGCGAGCTGACCCTGGACCAGCTTGAGCAAATCATAGACAATGCCATGGCCATCAGGCCCACACCGCCGCTCAGCATCCAGTTCGCTGGAGGCGAGCCCACAGTGCATCCCAATTTTATAGATGCGGTACAGATGGCCAGGGATAAAGGAGTTATGGACATCCAGGTAGCCAGCAACGGGATCAAGTTTGCCCGGGACCTGGAATTCACCAAGGCTGCCAAGAGGGCTGGCTTGGATGTGGTCTATCTGCAGTTCGATGGGCTAAGCGACGATATCTACCAAGAAAGCCGGGGCAGACCCATGTGGGAGACCAAGCAAAAGGCCCTGCAGAACATGAAGGCAGCCGGGCTGATGGCTACCCTGGTACCCACCCTGGTCCGAGGCCTGAATGATCACCAGGTGGGCCAGATACTGGATTTCGCCCTCCAGAACACGGACGTGGTCACTGCCATCAGCTTCCAGCCGGTGTCCATCACCGGCCGCATCCAACAGGAAAAGCGAAAAGAGATGCGCTACACCATGGCGGACATGGCCAGAGATCTCCAGGATCAAAGCGGAATTATGGACATGTACCGGGACTGGTACCCCTTCTCCATAGTCAACCCGGTCAGTCGGCTGCTGCAGGCCATAGACGGCAGGGCCAAGACCCACTTTACCTGCCATCCCCATTGCGGAGTTGCCAGTTATCTCCTGGTGGACACTGTAACTCAACAGGCCGTACCCTTTACCAAGTTCCTGGATATAGAAGCCGCCATGCAGGATCTGGACCAGGAGGCCGCCAAGATCGAAAACAGCTCCTGGCGGGCCAAACTTAGCAAGATCAATGTCATGTGGACCATGAAAAAGCACTACTATCCTGATCAAGCCCCAGAGGGGCTGGATTTCGATCAGCTCCTGGAGTTCGTGAACGGCTTTTCCCAGGCCGGGAACGAGCACAGGGACGCCAGGGGCCATTATTATCACAAGGTGGGTGACAGATACCACGTCCTGCTTCTGGCTGCCATGCACTTCCAGGACAACTACAACTTCGAGCTGCAAAGGGTCCAGAACTGCATCATCCACTACGGAGCGCCTGACGGCAGGCTGTATCCCTTTTGCACCTGGAACAGCGGACCCTGTCACCGCTACCGGGTCCAGGATGCCTACAGCAACCGCAATTTCCAGAAAGAAGAACAGCGGAACTAAAGAGAGAAGCTCAAAGGGCAAGCTCGAGGAGCCAAAAGCTGAGCAGACCCTGCAGGCTGCCCCTTTGCCCCGGGAGGTTTGATCCACCCGGGGCAAAGGGACAGCCTTTTAAGTTTAGAATATTTGATTATCAGGTCATAGGCACTAGGAACATCTTCCCGGTCAAGCGCACTTCCTTATCCTGGGACTCGGCACAGGTCTGCTGCACCGCCTTGAAAACCCTGCCTGCTGCAGTCTGCTGCCAGAACCACCTGCCGAAAGCCTGGCTATCCGGGACC
>JBKGXZ010000155.1:0-3638 GCA_046546355.1 Desulfohalobiaceae bacterium
TTTGCCATCTCCACCCTGCTCATGCGCCTGAGCCTCACTGCTCCTGCTTTCTGGAATGTGGGCATCGGCATTGGGGCCGCCCTGTTCGCCCTGCTTCTAGCTGCTGCCTATAAACACAGCATGCGGCTCTCCAGGAGCTAGACTTCGCCCTGCAATTGACTGAGCAGAAAAAAAACCATAATCTTGCGCCTCTAGCAGCCCAGACAGGTCCATAAATGAGCTGCCATCCGGCAAGAAAACAAACGGCACAGTTGTCTTATCCCAGTTTTCTTGCTAGCCTATTGTCTTGCCAAGGCAAAGACAAAAATCTTAAGAAAAGGGGGAAGGCCATGCCTATTGTGACAATTACCAGGGGTTCCTTCACCAAGGGCAGAGAAGTTGCCAAGAAGCTGGGCAAAAGAATGAGTTACAAAGTCATCTCCAGGGAAATATTATTAAAAGCTTCCAAGGACTTCAACGTCCCTGAGGTCAATCTCAAAAATGCCCTGTACAATGCCCCATCCATCCTGGACAAGTTCACCTACGGCAAGGAGAAATTTATGGCCTTTATCCGGGCCAGCATTTTAGAGCAGATGGTCCAGGACAACGTCATCTACCATGGTCTGGCTGGCTATGCCTTGCTCAAGGGAGTAGGGCACGAGCTGCAGGTTCGCATTCAAGCCGATCCGGAGGACAGGTTGCATCGCTACATAGAATACTACAAGCAGGACCACGGGGTGCAGCTGAGTGAAGACGAAGCCAGGTGCCGTCTTAAGAAGGACGACGAGGAACGCCGCAAATGGAGCATGTATTTGCGAGAGCATGACCCCCACGACGCAAACAACTATGACCTGGTTTACAACGCCAGCAAGCTTACAGTAGACGACATAGTGGAGGACCTGGCCCGCATCCTGCAGCTGCCCTATATGCAGGCCACTCCTGAATCCCAGCAGCAGGTGGAGGAGGAGGCCAAAGCCGCCCTGGTCAAGACTGCCATTGTAAAGGACTTTCCCACTGCGCAGGTCAGCTGCAAGGACAGCGTAGCTTATGTGACTGTGGAGGCCGACTTGAGGCAGGAGGAGCACATCGTAAGCATGATCAAGCAGGAGACAGCAAACGTCCAGGATGTGCAGGAAGTCAGGGTGCATGTATCGCCACGCTATAGCATCTAGCTCGGAACATCTTGAGATCCATACACATTCTTAAGGAGGTGGCATGTCCGATCAGGATACAGATCCCCGCTTCCTGCAGGCCTCCAGGGAGGCCAAGCTCTGCCTGCTCCTGGCGGCCCTGAACTTCCTGTGGTGGTACGCCTTCGCCTATGGCCTGGGCAGCGGTCCTGTTGAGGAATACACCTGGATCTGGGGCCTGCCCGCCTGGTTCTTCTTCAGCTGCCTGCTGGGCCTGCCCCTTTTCCTGCTGCTCATCCATCTCCTGGTCCGGATCTTCTTCCGGGAAGTCCCCCTGGAAGGTTACCTGGAGGAGCAGCAGACTGACCACCAGAGCCGCGAATAGGGCTTACTGCAAACCTTGGCCAGTTCACAACCTGGGTTCCGGCTCCCGGAACGGGGTCCGGGACAAGTTTCGCCGGAATGACTTGACGGAGACAGAAAGTGTCCCAGTAGTGTCAGTAACATGGAGGAATAAATGCCGGATCTCAACCTCCTGGTGCTACTCCCCTTGGTCCTCTATCTACTGCTGATCTATATCCTGGCAGCCTACAGCAATCGCATCCTGGCCCGCTCCGGCAACTTCCTGGAGGAGTACTTCATCGGCAGCAGGGGTATGGGCGGATTTGTGCTGGCCATGACCCTGGTGGCTACCTATACCAGCGCCTCCAGCTTTGTGGGCGGCCCTGGGGTTGCCTACCAAATGGGCCTGGGCTGGGTGCTGCTGGCCATGATCCAGGTGCCTACGGCCTGGCTGACCCTGGGCATCTTGGGCAAGAAGTTCGCTATAATCGCTAGAAGGGTCTCGGCAGTGACCATCAGCGACATCCTGCGGGCCAGGTATGAAAACCGCTGGGTGGTAGCCTTGAGCTCCCTGGCCCTGGTGGTCTTCTTCCTGGCTGCCATGGTGGCCCAATTCATCGGCGGGGCCAGGCTGTTCGAGGGCGCTGTAGGCCTGTCCTACCACGCCGGGCTGTTCATATTCGCCGCCAGCGTTATCCTGTACACCACAGTAGGCGGTTTTCGGGCTGTAGCCCTGACAGATGCAGTCCAGGGTCTGGTCATGCTGGCGGGCATGGGCGCTTTGCTCTGGGGGGTGCTCCAGGCCGGAGGCGGGATGGAGGCCATCGTGCAGGATCTTAAAAGTACAGATCCCGCCCTGGTCACACCTTTCGGACCTGACAACTTCCTGTCCAAGCCCTTTATCCTCTCCTTCTGGATCCTGGTGGGCCTGGGGGTCATAGGCCTGCCCCACGCAGGGATCCGCTGCTTCGGCTACCGCAGCAGCAGGGCCATGCACAGGGCCATAGTCCTGAGCACCGCTGTCCTGGGGCTGATCCTCCTAGGCCTGCACCTGGCCGGGGCTTTGGGCAGGGCTGTGGTCCCAGGCCTGGAAGTGGGAGACAAGATCATGCCCCTGCTCAGCCTGGAGGTCCTGCCCCCGGTGGTGGCCGGGCTGTTTCTGGCCGGACCCATGGCTGCCATCATGTCCACCATTGATTCCCAGCTCATCCTGGCCTCCGGCACCCTGCTCAAGGATATCTACATCCACTTCTTTCACCCCCAGGACAGCCAGGGGCCTGCTGAGAACCGCCGCCTGCACAGGATCAGCTTCTACAGCACCGCCTTGCTGGGCCTGATAGTCTTCCTGGCAGCCCTCAAGCCACCGGACCTTATTGTCTGGCTGAATCTGTTTGCCTTTGGCGGTCTGCAGGCAGCCTTCTTCTGGCCCCTGGTGCTGGGCCTGTATTGGAAGCGGGCCAACAGCCCTGGTGCCCTGGCCTCCATTATTGTTGGTGTGGGCACCTTCTTTATCTTGAACATCTTCATGGATCGCTTCTGGGACATGCATGTCATCGTACCAACCCTGACTCTGGGTGGACTGGCCTTTTTCCTGGTCAGCCTGGTTACCGCACCTCCCAGCTATGAGGTGCAGAACCTTTTCTGGGGCAGAAATGGGAATTGACAAGCACTCCTGGTTGCCAGCACAATTTTGGCTATGGTGCACAAACTACAAAAACAGCTTCAGGACTTGGGTATCAGGCAGGAGCCTGCTCGGGACAGGCAGATCAGGGACCGCTTGCGCCGCATAGAATGCTATCGCAATCAGCTCTGGCAGCAACAGAGCTATGCCCAGCTAGTGCGATTTGTGCGGGAGACCATCTCTGCGGAGCTCTCCAGGAAACTGGAGCACATTATCACGCCCCCCAAGGCAGTGGGCCTGGCTGAGGAGATCTCTCTGGATTCCATCAAGTGGCTGGTAGAATACTGGTGGAGGGCGGATAAGGACTACTCCCCGGACCTGTACAGGGCCTCGGACAACACAGTGGTTGCCTCCTGGCAGGTAGGAGACAGCAGCATCCAGGTCCGTTTCCTGAGCAGCGGCTTCGCTCTGGCTGCGGTCAAGCGCCAGCAGCAGGGCCAAAGCCACAAATTACACTTCCAGATGCCTGTCTGGGAGCTGCCTACCAGTTTGGTCTGATGGACAGA
>JBKGXZ010000156.1:0-3627 GCA_046546355.1 Desulfohalobiaceae bacterium
GCTTGCTGCAACAGGAGCAGTGGCAGGAGCCAAAAATAATATACCTTCTTGAATCTAGATTTGCCTGAGAAGTCTATTCTTCAGATCCAGAGACATTCTGAAACTGTTTTTTTCCAGTTTTTTGATCTCATCTTCCAATGAATTTAATAAACCAAGTTTTTGCGCCTTGAGCAAAACTCCCAAAGTTCCAGTAACTGTTAGCTCTAATGTTCTAGCTTTTATTCTTGCTTCCATATCATCTAGAATTACAAGGTCAGCATTAACTTCCAAGGAGAGAACTAAGGCTTCAGCCTCTCCTGCATCTATCTCAGGATAGAGGAGTTTGAAAAGCTTTGTGTTTTCAATTTGAACTATGCTTATCCAGGGTGCATTAGAGATATAATAAATCTCTTTTTGATAAAAGCTAGTATATGTACATTCAGAATAAACTTCACTAGGTATAAGTACTTGTCCATACAAAGCTTCCAAGAGCTCTAGCTTGCCAATCTTGGCCAGGTGAATAATAGGAGAGGAATTACTGACTACTACCATATCGGATATCTTCCTCTAACTCTTCTTCAGAGTAATGTCGCTCAATGCCTCTTTCAGTTAAGCCTTCAATGAATGCCCATTTGTCGAGACCGGATAGCTTTCTGGCATTACCCATAGAAAGAATTTTTCTTTGATAAAGTGAAAAGGCCATTTCTTTTGTGATTTCCTGCTTGGCCTTGTCTAAGGGCAGTTTTGCTGTATGTAGGATATCGTCTGGGATTTCTATGTAAAAAGACATAACAGACTCCTTTTTGTTTTTATTGTATGCTTTAGCATAGCAAGCGGTAAAGCCAAATATCATGCAAGGGAGGAAAGATTTTTCGTCCCTTGATTTTGGTGACTCTATCGATCTCCTTTCTCCAGGGTCACAATATACACTGGATTCTGGGCTGCCAGGCGCAGGTCGTTCTGCAGGCTGGAGCCTCGAGAGATCTGAGCCTGGATCAGGCCGGGCTGGATTCCTCTTTCCCGGCAGAAATCCAGGATCCTCTGCAGGCTGCCCAAGAGCACCACATGGGCCACAAGACGGCCTGAAGCAGGCAGTCGTTCCCAGAGCCCGGCCAGGATCTCTGGCTCCTGATTCAAGCCTCCGCCCAGGAAAATCCGCTCCGGCGCAGGCAGATCCTCCAGGGCCTGGCTGATGGCCATGTTGTGCACCTGCAAGAAGTATGTCCCTGTGCGCCTGATGTTCTCGTGTATCAAGGCGCAGCGCTCCGCATCCCTTTCCACTGCATGCACCCGGCCCTGCCAGGCCAGGCAGCAGGCCTCTATGGCTACAGAGCCACAGCCTGCGCCCAGGTCCCAGACTGTATCTGTAGGCTGAATCTGTAGCTGTCCCAGACCCAGGCTGCGGATCTCCTTCTTGGTGATCAGGCCTTTGTGATGGGCGAAGCAATCGTCTTCCAGGCCCTGGCAAGGTCTGATCTCTGGCTCGCGGGTGCGGCGCAGGAATACGAAATTTAGCTGGGAAAAGCTCTTGGCAGCTGCCTGCTGCAGATCCAGGGTTTCTATTTTTTCTTCAGGGCTGCACAGATCCTCGCAGACTACGAGCTGCAGGTCCTTTGCTCCCAGGGAGATCAGCTCCTTAGCTAGATTATCAGGGGAGGAGCTCTGGTCAGTGAACAGGGCTGCCTGCCCATGCCAGCTCACGCTGCGCAGGGCAGGCAGCAGGTCGTTCCTGCCGTGCAGGGAATGTATTGGTATATCCTGCCAGGGCATTCCCAGCCTGGAGGCGGCTGCCTGCAGGCTGCTCACATTGGGATAGAAGCGCAGGCTGTGCCTGGGCAGGTGCTTGAGCAAAGTAGACCCCAGACCATAGAGCAAAGGGTCCCCGTCAGCCAAAACCAGGGTCAGCTCCTGGTTCTGCAGGGCCTGCTTCAATTCCTGCACCATCTGGGATAAGGGGGCTTTGACCTGGATCTTCCTGGCCGGCAGCTGGGTAAAGGCCTGCAGCATCCTTTGTCCGCCAGCTATCACGTCAGCCTGGTGCAGCAGGTCCAGATAGGCTGGCGGCAGCTGGGTGAAGTCCAAGCCCAGGCCTATGATGTGCAGCTGATCAGCTGAATACGAGGTGGATGGTGTAAGCATAAGACGAAACAGCAAACCTCAAGTTGCAAATTGGAAACTTGTAAGAAGGATCACGAACAAGCACAAATCTCCTCGAATCAACACGAACAGGCATAAATAGTTCTTGTGTTGAAGTAAGCTACGAAGCTATGAATCAGTTACAGCTTTATTAAAACTATAGTTAACAGTTCGTGAAGATTGGTGCCTTTATTCGAGAAGATTAGTGTTTCCTCTTTTCTTGTTTGCTGGCCCTTTATTTTCCTGCACAGCTGCAAAGGAGCCTGCCCTGGAAGTCAAATAAGTACACCTGCAGCTGGGAGCTGTTTCCCAGGTGCTTCAGGCCCTGCTCTCTGGCCCTGCAGGCGATGTCCTGGATGGCCTGCTGGCCTTTATCCTGGTTCAGAAGCATCTCCAAGACCTGCCTGGCGGTGTTTGCAGCCCTGACTTCCTCCGCCAGATCAGAGCTCAAGCCATTTGTTTTGCACCAGTCAGCCAGGATGTCGAAATTCACACCCCCTTTGCGGGCATGGGTGTAGGTCCGGCCCTGGGCCGCCTTGACCAGCTTGCCGAACATGCAGCCGTAATGGACTTGGCTGAACCCGGCCTGGGCTGCCTGCTGCAGGGAGTAGGCAAAGAAGTCAGCCACCTGGATGAAGCAGGCCTCAGGCAGGTCTTTGAGCTGCTGCTGCAGCATGCGCTCGGACCTGCCTCCGGTGCAAAGGGCGGCGGTCTCCAGGCCCTGGGCCCTGGCAATGCTCAACCCGGCCTGGATGGTGGCCTGGTAGGACTTGCGGGAAAAGGGCTTCACCGTGCCCCTGGTACCCAGGATGGAGATCCCGCCCAGGATGCCCAGCCTGGGGTTCAAAGTTTTCCTGGCAATTTGCTCTCCGTCCGGGACCTCTATCTGGACCGTTACCTTGCCTTGGAGGCCAGTTTCCTGCAGCGCCTCTGAGACAGCCATTTCAATCTGCCGTCTGGGCACGGGATTGATGGCCCAGCTGCCCACTGGCAGCTCCAGGCCGGGCTTGGTGACCCGGCCCACTCCAGGGCCGCCCTGGATGAGGATCTCCTGTTTCTCTCCTGGCTCAAACCAGACCCTGGTCAGGATGCGGGCTTTATGCGTGGCGTCTGGGTCGTCGCCACCGTCCTTACGCACGCTGGCCAGGCAGTGGTCCCTGCTGTTTTGCACCCCCAGCAAGGGGATGGTCAGCCTGTCTTCTGCGGGCAAAGGGATCTCCACTTGTTTGAGGTCCTGATGTCCATTCAGGCTCAGGATGCAGGCCTTGGCCCCTGCTGCAGCAGCAGAGCCTGTGGTGAATCCCCAGCGCAGTTTTTTGGTGCTCATGAATTGTCTTTAAAACATCTGCAGTGATGGTGTATTGGAACAGATTAGAGCAGATTGGTGTTTTTTCTTCTCTTCAGAGGGATCACGAATCTACCCGAATTAAGGCACGAATCTGCACAAACTATGGTTTTTTATCCTCAAGCGCCAGCTCTGCCAGCGCGTTCAGGCAGGCCGCGGCCAAAGGG
>JBKGXZ010000157.1:0-3614 GCA_046546355.1 Desulfohalobiaceae bacterium
GCCTCCTGGGGCATGCCGTAGACCACGCAGCTGGCCTCATTCTGGCCAAGAGTAAAGGCCCCGGCCTGGTGCAGCTCCTGCATGCCCTTGGCCCCATCGCTGCCCATGCCGGTCATGATTACCCCTATGGCATTTTTGCCCGCATACCTGGCCCCGGATCTAAACAGGACATCCACCGAGGGCCTGTGCCTGGATACCAGGGGGCCGTCCTTGATCTGCACATAATATCTGGCCCCGCTGCGCTTGAGGAGCAAATGCCGGTTGCCCTGGGCTATCAAGGCCCTGCCCCGCAGCACTGGATCCTGATCCTTGGCTTCCTGCACAGTTATCCTGCACGTGCCATCCAGTCTCTGGGCAAAGGCCCTGGTGAAATGCTCAGGCATGTGCTGCACCACCACTATCCCCGGGCAATCCATAGGCATAGCTTCCAAGAAAACCCGCAGGGCTTCGGTGCCCCCTGTGGAGGCCCCCACCAGGATCACTTTATCCGTGGTCTGAAACATGCCCTGTTTGGGTCTGGCCCCGGGCAGCACAGCATCTGCATCCAATTTGGGCTCTGGTTTCTGGGCTGTTTTGCCAGGCTTGAGCTTCTTCCTGCGCACGTCCACCTGAGCCGCAGCCTTGACCGCGTCCAGGATACGCACCTTGGATTCAGCAAAGAACTGCTTGGTGCCCAGCTTGGGCTTGGTGATGATCTCCAGGGCTCCGTAATCCAGGGCCTGCAGGGCTAGATCAGAGCCTTTCTCTGTCAGGGTGGAGCAGATGATCACCGGCAATGGATGCTGGCTCATCAGCTTGCGCAGAAACGTGATGCCATCCATGCGGGGCATCTCTATATCCAGAGTGATCACATCCGGGACATCCTGCTCCATCTTTTTGGCTGCAGCAAAGGGATCAGAAGCTGCGCCCATGACCTCAATCTCCGGATCAGAGTCCAGAATCTCGGACAAGGCCTGCCTGACCACTGCTGAATCATCCACCACCAATACCCTTATTTTTCCCTTAGCCATTTTTTACCCTTCCTGGGCCACCCTGGCGGCCAGCTTCTTGACCCAGACCTCACCCTGGCCTGGCAAAAAAACCAGCTTCCTGCCCCGATTTCCGCCCACCTCAGTCACCATAACCCGCAGCCCCAGCTCCTGCAGCACCTTCAGGGTAGCCCGCACGTTGCGCTTGCCTACACTGTTCTCAGCCTGGCCTGAATTTTGCCCTGCTCCGTACATCTGAGCCCCGCCAAAGACCTTGATCTGCAGTTCCTCCCTTCTGACCTGCATCTTCTCCAGTCCCTGCAGCACGCTTTCTATGCTCTCCCGCACAAAGCAGCCCTCCTCCCTGGAGCAGGAGCTGCGCAAGTCCTCTTTGCCCGGCAGCACAGCGTGATTTATCCCTCCCAGACCCAGCCTGGGACAGTGCATGGTCACTGATACGCAGGAGCCCAGAACCGTAGTCACCACCACAGGAGTACCGTCTGAGACAAAGCATTCCCCTTGCCCCAGATATACTCTGGGCCACTCTGCGTTTATATCCATGGCCTGGGACATGTTCCTCATCAGTCAGTTATTTCAACCCCGGCGACATATCAGCTGCACATCTTCCTTCACCTCAATCCCCAGATCCTTCAGGGTCCGCAGCAAAGTATTCCTGGCAAAGGGTTTGGTGATATACCCATCTGCCCCGCAGTCAAACTGGGCCTGCAGAATCTTGTCTGGATCCTGGACAGTGCTTACGATCAGGATCTTTGCCTCCTGGCCTTCCTCCAGACCAGACTCGTATTCCCTGATCTTTTGCACTGCGCTGAGGCCATCCATAACCGGCATGATCACGTCCATGAGCACCAGATCAACGCCCTGTCCCTGCTGATGGAATCTTGTGTACATCTGCACAGCCTCTTGGCCGTTATGCGCCAAGTGGCACTCGGCAAAGACCCCCAGTATGGACACAAACCTCTTTTGCACCGAGGCGCTGTCCTCCACGATCAAGATCCTGGTCATGCTGAGTTACCCCTAGATCCTTTGATAAACCGTGGGCCTGACCTGCTTCAAGGGCAGGTCCATCCCGCTCAAGGTCTCTGAATGCCCGATAAACAAATAGCCACCCTGCTCCAGGCAGGAGCAGAGCTTGCCGAACAGGGTTTCCTGCACCGGACGCTCAAAATAGATAATCACGTTGCGGCAAAAGATAATGTCCATATGCTCCCTGAAGGATATTTCCTGCATCAAGTTCAGCTCCCTGAAGGAGACCTTGCTCCTGAGCTCAGGCACTATACGCGCCAGCTTCTTTTGCTTGTCCTTGCTCCTGAGCAGGTACTTCTTGCGCAACTGATAGGGAATGCTTTGCACTGCATCCTCTGGGTACACCGCCCTTGCGGCCTCCTGCAGCACCTGCCTGGAGATGTCCGTGCCCAGGATCTGATAATCCAGACCAGGATTCTGTTCTGCAAACTCGTTTAAGACTATGGCCAGGGTATAGGGCTCCTTGCCGTTGGAACAGCCCGCGCTCCAGGCCGTGAGCCTGGCCTGACCGCCCTTTTCAGCCAGCCACCCAGGCAAAAGCTCATTGTAGAGCAGCTCGAAATGCTCCCCTTCCCGAAAGAACTCCGTCTTGTTGGTGGTCACCGCATCCACCAGGTGCGGCATCTCCACCTCAAGACCTTTCAGGCTGAACAGATAATCCTTATATTCCCGGTAACTGCCCATATTCAGAGTGCGCAACCTCTTGTTCAGCCGGGACTCCAGCATGGTCTTCTTGCCCGGGGGCATCTTGATCCCGAACTCGGACTGGATGAACTCCCCGAACTTCTTAAACTCCTGCTGGGTCATGGGTCTAGGATTGACCCATGGCTTGGACCCGGAAGACTTATTGTTGGTCATGCCCTTTTGCTGTTTTGTTTAACGCTAAAAATCATGAGTATCGACAGCGATTACGACAACGACCACGATTACAATTTGCTCTGCCCTCCCCGGCACTCACTTGCTTGATCTCCTAGAGCAAGAATTGTTGCTCCTCCAAGTGAGTGCCGGGGAGGGGAACTTGAATGCGGGTCTTTACCTGCATGCGCTCTTTCCTTCCTCAAGCACTGTCCTGACTCTCAGCCCTTGCCGACTGGCTCAAATCCGCATCCCCTCCTGTCTCCACGATCCCGGACAGCTCCTCTGCAGTAAACACGGACTGGATATCCAGAATAATCACAAACCTATCCTCCAGCTTGCCTATGCCCTTGATGAACTGGGTATCTATCCTGTTGCCCAGCCTGGGGGGCTTTTCTATCTGTTCTGCTGGAATATCCAAAACCTCCTGCACCCCGTCCACCAGAATGCCCATGGTGCTGGATTCCCCTTCCAGCTGCAGCTCTACGATGATGATGCAGGTATCCACGGTCTGTTCCCCTTCCTGCAGGCCGAACTTGAGACGCAGATCCACCACAGGCACGGCATGGCCCCGGACATTGATCACCCCGCGCATGTAGTCCGCAGTCCTGGGCACCTTGGTGATCTTGGTATACTCCAGCACCTCCCGCACCGTGTCTATATTCAGCCCGAACAGGTCCTGGTCCAGATAAAAAGTCAGGTAGGTACTGTTTTGGCTGGAATCTGTATTGGTCATATTTTCTCCTT
>JBKGXZ010000158.1:0-3526 GCA_046546355.1 Desulfohalobiaceae bacterium
CTTTTGACTATAGCTTCCTGCCGACAGGCTTGCTGTGTTTTCGGCTCCAAGAAAGGGAGTCGGTCCTTTTGTTGTTTTTTGAACTGCCTGGCCTTGCTCCAGGGGCAGGAGCATGGCCAGGAGCATGGTCACAGAAAAAAGCAGAAGGCCAAGGGGTGCTAAGCTGGTATGCTGCATATAAGCTCCTGATTTTGGCTGCAGATCCATATTTTGACATCACCTAAAATACGTGATTTTTTTGAGTTGAAAATATAGCGTAACTATTCACAAGGGTCCCGGGGCTTTATAAACTGGGCGTAAGCTGTTTGAGCCACGTAGGCAGCGTTCATCAAAACCGTTAACCACCGAATATGATTTAAAACATGTTACAGGAAATCGCCGCCGGCTAAAAACCCGGGTATAGGTTTTGAGCTACGCAGCCTTAGAGTGAGTTTTTACGTCCTGTTTGTAAAGTTCCCGGACCCTGGGGAACAGTGAGTCCTGAACATAATAAATAAGCTTTCTTTCCCGCATCCTCTGGAGGACTAAACCATGCTTTCTGCCTGTACCCTGGACTGCCCTGATGTCTGCTCCCTGGATATCCAGCCCGGGCCCAAAGGCCTGCGGGTGCGTGGCAATCCTGAGCATCCCTTCACCCAGGGCTTTACCTGCGCCAAGATCAAGCGTTACCTGCAACGGCTGGACAGCCCGCAGCGCATCCTGTGCCCCTGGATCAAGCAAAAGGGCAGATGGCAGAGGATTTCCTGGGATCAGGCTTTGCAGATCTGTACCCAGAAGCTGCATGCCTGCTGCGAGAAGGACCCGGCAAGAGTTCTGCACATCTCCGGGCACGGAGCCAGGGGGGTCAGCAAGATGCTGGTGGACTCCTTTTTCGCAGCCTTGGGCAGCAGCAGGCTGCAGGGTTCATTGTGCGACGGGACAGGAATTCAGGCTTTTATCCAGGATTTCGGTGCCTTAGAGCAAAGTCCCCTGCAGGACTTGAGGCAGGCCAGCTGGATCGTCAATTGGGGCAGGGATGTTTGGCGCAGTTCAGTGCATACTTTCAGGATTCTGCAGCTGGCCAGACAGCAGAGCACCCAAGTGATATCCATCTGGCCTGGGGGTAAGGGGTATGAGCGCTTCTCTGACAGACTGATCCGAATTGCTCCAGGCAGGGACCGTTTCCTGGCCCTGGCGGTACTCAAGGTCCTCTGGAAGCAGGGGCATATAAGCAGTCAGGCTGTGCGGATGACCCGGAACTGGCAGCAAGTAGAAGACCTGCTTTGTTCAAGCAGTCTGCAGGATTTGGCCCGGGCCTGCGATGTCCAGGAGGAGGACATCTTGTTCCTGGCCCAGGTGTATAGCCAGCAGCCTGTGTCCAGCCTAATCGGCTGGGGGCTGCAGAGGCATAGCTTCGGCGGGGAGGGGCTGCGCATGATAAATGCCCTGGCCTGGCTTAGCGGCAATGTAGGCTTTAGCGGGGCAGGGGTCTACTACAACATCTCCTCTGGCCGCAATTTCGATCTTTCCTGGCTGCCGCAGCGCAGCAGCCGCTACCTGTCCTTGCCCTGCCTGGGTCGGGATCTGGAGATCGCAACAGACCCACCCCTGAATATGGTCTGGATCAACGGCACCAATCCAGTGAGTCAGAGCATGGAAAGCAAGCGTGTGGCCCGGGCCTTGAGCGCACTGGATTTCGTGGTGGTGGCGGAGGCCTTCTGGACAGACACCGCCCTGTGCGCGGATCTGGTTCTGCCCTGCGCCTTGATGGGCGAGGAGGAGGATGTTCTGGGCTCCTGCATGCACGATTATGTGCAGCTGGCCAGGCAGGTGCAGGATCCGCCTGCAGAAGCACGCTCTGATCTGTGCATGATCCAGGAGCTGAATCAAAGGCTGGGCTTGGGCCTGGATATCATGGATCGGCGGGCCTGCCTGGAGAGGAGCCTGGTCTGCAGGGATCCTGAAGCAGCCATGCAGGAGCTTTTGCACAAGGGCTACTTCCTGGCCAGGCAGCAAAGGCCCGCGTTTGAGCAGGGCACCCATCATGAGCAGGGACTGTTTGAGGCCCAGGACAAAGTAAGCCCAGGCAGCAGGGAGTCAAAAGATTATCCCTTTCGCCTGCTAAGCCTAATCCGCAGGGATGCGATCCATTCCCAGATGCAGCCCTCTGAGCAGCAGATGCCGCCCACAATCTGGGTCAATCCAGAGGCCCCGGGGCTGCAAGGGGTAGATCTGCAAAAAGAGGTCTATCTGGTCTCGGAGCTGGGTAGGCTCAGGGTCCAGGTGAGCTTTGATTCCAGCCTGCACCCCAGGGCCTTGATCTATCGCCGCGGGGATTGGATGCGCCTGGGCGGGGGCGTGAACCAGCTGATCCGGGCCAGGCTGAGCGATCTTAATGTGGGAGCCGCCCAATACAGGCAGAGTGTGGCTCTGAGGAATTGGCCGGAGAGCTTTTGAGGCCTGAACAAGTAGTTCCAGACAGATTGTATAGTTCTTTAATAGGGTATAAAAACAATAAACAGTGTATTGACATATGGCCAAAGATAAGCAATAAAAATACAGTGTAATTTAGCTTGGAATTAAATTTAATGAATCCAATGGGTTAGGATAAAGCACAACATACAGGGACCATTTCCAGTGTGTTGCAAGCATGAGGCTTGCGCAGCTCCTTGTCATTGCGAGGCCTGTCCTGAGCGAAGCGCGAGGCACTTGACGAAGCAATCTCATTTTGTGTCACGCCCTATTGATGTCAGGTAGCCAGTCCAAAAAACAACATTTCTAAAGAACCGATTTTATCCATTCAAAAAAGGGGAGTGGTTATGTTGCGCAAAGAGAAGCTGGTCTTAATTTTGGCAGGCTTTTTGCTATTAGGAGCAGCACAGGCTAATGCTCAGGACTTAGGAGATGCTGACAAATATGATCCCATGCTGCCCAAATTTGAAAGTTCTTATATTCTGGGCTATGAAAACGGTACTGATCAGCAGATATCTCTTTATGCCTCAAGCGCTCAAGGAACACTAGAAGAATTTCATGTGACAGGTGATGTAAAACGTATCTTATACGTTGTGCCAGAAGCTAAGTCCACCCTGCAGGTACACAGGAAATATCAAGAGGTTCTTCAGAAATCAGGCTTTGATATCCTGAAAGATTGTGTGTGCTTTAAAAAATGCAGAGACGCTTTCTTCTCGTTTGATCCAGATATAGGAGAGCAGTCTATTAATCCTATACATGGAGAAGATAGGAACTATTTTATGGCGAAGCGTGAAGATGGGGAAAATGACACTTTTATCTCTGCATATACTGCTAGATGTTTTGATTTAGACAGTCAGCCAGTCATATACCTGCAATTTGTAGAAGGGCAAGTTAGTGAAGAGAAATTGGTTTCCAGATAAGGGAACTATAATATCAGCTGGAAGTTTAAAAGTAAAATTTTAAAAATAAAGAGAAATAAGTCAGGCTCTTAACGCTGCAGAGAAACTTTGCATCTTGCTTCAGTTAGCCAGAGCTTACTACAACCAAAATTGAGCGATTCTTTTCCGTTCCAAGC
>JBKGXZ010000159.1:0-3489 GCA_046546355.1 Desulfohalobiaceae bacterium
TAGTGGGTTCTGGGCGGGCTTAGCTTGGCAGGAATGGAGTGCTTATTCATTTGTCAAATAGCCTTTTGCTGAACCTTGGTGTCTTTCAGCTAGTACCAGGGGGTTAAGATCAAGGCACTGAGAGAGGAGTCAGAGATTTGTCTGTATCAAAACTTGCTGCGTATGATGCCAAAGACATGTTTTTCATTCATGCAGCAAAAAAAATCCCATCTGTAGCAAGAGATTACCTAGTGCGGACTTTTGTAAAGGTCATCATGGGCAAGAATGCGTAGCAGCTTCACAGCTGAGGTCCAGTCAGGGTCTCCAGAAGAACTGTAGGCAGTAGGTTCAAAGGCAATACGATATTTCTTGTCAACACGAGCGGACCATGCTCTTGGATCGTTGGCAATGCGCTCAATATGCAACCCGGGATGGAATGGGTTCTCTTCTAGCAATTTTAAGCGCTTGGCTGTTTTCTTGACCAGCTCTTTGTTGCTTTTCAATGTTTCTAGATCAGAAGCAAACTTCTTAGTCGGTATCAGTTCCGGCATTTACAAGCTCCTGGTCAAACCACTCCGGAAATTGGCCTGCTTCAGATGACCTTGCTTCCTCCAGCTTGGATAAACCTGCATCGCTTAGCTTGATCGAGCGGTATATCTGAACTGGATACAGAGTGATTGCCCCCCCTGGCTCCACCTTAAGCTCCAGGTGGGTGCCAGGTGCGATTCCAAGATCTTTTCGCACCGAAGCCGGCAAGCTGATGCTCCCTCTTTTATCTATTGTGACCAGCATACGTTTCTCCTGCAAGCTTATTTCAAAAGTTGGTTCTGATTATATATCTGAGTATCTGTGCAAAATGACAAAATGTCAAGTGCAGCAAAGAGAAAGGAAGGTGTTATAAAAATTTGAATTTTGTTACTTGAAATTTTAAAATGTCTGATTAGTCTTAATACAGCAACTAGCCAAGTCCTTTTTGTCTGAGCCTGCTTAAGGCCTAGACTCAGGTTGTTCAGCTAGGCAGTTAAAGCAAAAAAAATAACTAAGGAGCGGAATATATGACCAAACCCAGCAACCCCATGCAGATCTATAGTCTCTTGGAAAAATCCGACTGCAGGCAGTGCGGCGAGCCCACCTGCCTGGCTTTTGCCGCTGCCGTGTTCAGGGGGCAAAGGAGTCTGGCTGAATGTCCGCGTCTGGATCCGGAAACAGCTCAGCAGTATGCAGGCCAAGAGGCCCAAAAATCTGGGCCTGAAGAGGATATGTACCAGGCCATGTATGAGCTGCAGCAAAAGGTGCCTGGTCTGGATCTGCAGGAGGCTGCCCAGAGGACAGGAGGCCGACTGAACCGGGACAAGATTACTGTTAAGGTCATGGGCAAGGACTTTAGCGTGGATAAGCAGGGCAGGCTGCATGCAGAGATCCATACCAACCCCTGGGTGGGTATGCCGGTTTTGAACTATATCCTAAACGGCAAGGGCCTGGAGCCCAAGGGCAAATGGCTGCCCTTCCGGGAGCTGCCCGGGGGCAGGGTCAGGAGCGGGCTGTTTGAGCAGCGCTGTGAAAAGCCCTTGAAGAAAATCGCGGATGAATATACAGGACTCTTTCAGGACATGCTGGACATTTTCAATGCCCAGCATGTGGATGATGAGCAGCAGGCAGACATTTCCATTTTGCTCTACCCCCTGCCCAAGGTGCCCATGCTGATCTGCTACTGGCAGGCTGACGAGGGTCTGGACTCCAGCCTGCACATCTTTTTTGACCAGACCGCTACGGAGAATGTGGGCATAGACGGGGTCTTCTCCATAGGCTCAGGTCTGGCCCAGATGTTCGAGAAGCTGGCCCGCAGACATGCGGGAATATAAATAAGGAGAGCTAGATGAGCAAAACAGGGCCTGATCCCTCAAGCTTGCCCCAGGGGTTTGAGCTGCTGCGGGATCCTCTACTGAATAAAAGCACTGCCTTTACACAGAGAGAGCGTGACAAACTGGGGCTTTCAGGGCTGCTGCCTCCCAGGGTGCATACCCAGGAGGAGCAGCTGCAAAGGGTCCTGGAGAATCTGCGGCGCAAGCAGTCTGATCTGGAGAAATACATCTTCCTGGTCTCCCTGCAGGACAGGAACGAATACCTGTTCACCAGGCTGGTGCTGGAGAACCTGCGGGAGACCCTGCCCATTATCTACACTCCCACAGTGGGCAAGGCCTGCCAGGAGTACGGACATATTTTTCGCAGGCCCAGGGGGCTGTTTGTGTCCTCTAAAGACAAGGGCAGGATCAGGGAGCTTCTTGACAATTGGCCCCAGCAGGATGTGCGGGTGATAGTGGTCACTGACGGGGAGCGCATCCTGGGCCTGGGGGACTTGGGGGCAGACGGCATGGGCATCCCCATAGGCAAGCTCTCCCTGTACACGGCCTGCGCCGGCATAGCTCCCTGGCAGTGCCTGCCAGTGTGCATAGACGTGGGCACCAACAGTGAAGAGCGCCTCAAGGATCCCTTGTATATCGGCATGCAGCATCACAGATTGAGGGGGGAAGAATATCAGGAGATTATGGAAGAATTTGTGAGCGCTGTGCAGGACAAGTTCCCCCAGGCCTTGATCCAGTTCGAGGACTTTGGCAATAAGAATGCCTTTTGGCTGCTCAAGCGCTATCAACAGCGGGCCCGTTGCTTCAACGACGATATTCAGGGTACTGCTGCAGTGGCGGTAGCAGGCCTGCAGGCTTCCATGCGTCTTCTTGAAAGCAGCCTCAAGGAGCAGAAGTTTCTCTTCATGGGAGCCGGGGAGGCAGGCACCGGCATTGGGGAGCTTCTGGTCACTGCCTTGCAAGAAGAGGGCCTCAGTGAAGAGGAAGCCAGGCAGTGTTGCTGGTTCGTGGATTCCAAAGGTTTGGTGGTGGCTTCCAGGCAGGACCTGGATGAGCATAAAAGGGCCTTTGCCCACCGAGCTGAGCATGTCCAGGATCTGGCCTCTGCAGTCAGCAAACTGCAGCCCACTGCCCTGATCGGGGTCTGCGGCCAGCCCAGGGTGTTTACCCCAGAGATCCTGCAGGAGATGGCCAGACTGAACCAGAGCCCAATTGTCTTCGCCCTTTCCAATCCCACGGATCGCTCGGAATGCACAGCTCAGGAGGCTTACGAACATACCCAGGGCAAGGCTGTGTTTGCCAGCGGTAGCCCTTTTGATGCTGTGTGCTGCCACGGCAAAACCCATATTCCAGGCCAAGGCAACAACGTGTATATATTCCCTGGCGTTGGTCTGGGTGTTACAGCCTGCAGAATCAGTCTGGTCACGGATGAAATGTTTACAGCTGCAGCCAGGGTCTTATCCAGGCAGGTTACAGAAGAGCTCCTGCGCCTGGGCTGCATTTATCCTCCCATCAGCGATATCCGAAACATCTCGCTGCAGATTGCAGTAGAGGTGGCAGAGGTGGCCTATGCCCAGGGCCTGGCTGCTGAGCCCAGGCCTCAGGATTTGAGGTCATTTATCCAGGAGCAGATGTTCGATCCCAGATA
>JBKGXZ010000160.1:0-3443 GCA_046546355.1 Desulfohalobiaceae bacterium
AAAATAGTTATCGGTTACCGGTTAACAGTTATCAGCTAAGATTCTGAGTCCAGATAACTGTTAACCGATAACATTTTTCCATACAATCATTGTCCGAAGATGGAAAGCAACAGCCCTGCAGCCACAGCCGAGCCTATCACTCCTGCCACATTGGGTCCCATGGCATGCATGAGCAGAAAATTGTCCGAGCGTTCCTGGGCTCCCACCACCTGGGACACCCTGGCAGCCATGGGCACTGCTGACACCCCGGCGGAGCCTATCAAGGGATTTATTTTTTGCCGCACAAACAGATTGAGCAGCTTGGCCAAGAGTACTCCAGAGGCGGTACCGAAGCAAAAGGCTATAATGCCCAATAGCATAATGCCCAGGGTCTTAAAATTGAGGAAGGTTTCAGCAGCAGCGCTGGCACCCACCGTGACCCCCAGAAATATGGTCACGATATTGATCAGGGCATGCTGAGCTGTCTGGGCCAGGCGATCCGTGACCAGGCATTCCTTGAACAGGTTGCCCAGCATGAGCATGCCTATCAAGGGAGCTGCAGCCGGCAGAAACAGCAGCACCAGGATAGTGACCATAATTGGAAAGACAATCTTCTCCCTTTTGGAGACGTGCCGCAGTTGCTCCATCACGATCTGTCTTTCGCTCTTGGTGGTCAAAGCCTTCATGATTGGAGGCTGGATAATGGGCACCAGGGCCATGTAGGAATAGGCGGCCACTGCTGTGGCTGCCAGCATGTGCGGGGCCAGCATGGAGGTCAGGAAAATTGTGGTCGGCCCGTCTGCTCCGCCGATGATGCCTATGGATGCTGCCTCCTGGCCGGTAAAGCCCAGAAACAGTGCACCCAGGAAGGTGGCGAATATTCCGAACTGCGCTGCAGCGCCCAGGAGCAAGCTTTTGGGGTTGGCGATCAACGGCCCGAAATCAGTCATGGCCCCGACACCCATAAAGATCAGGGGCGGAAAGATGCCCAGCTTGTTGCCCTGATAGAGATAATGCAGCAGGCCGCCGATCTTTTCGAACTCTATGCTGTCCTGGCCGATGCTGAGCACCGACTTCTCCATCAGCCCGGTCATGGGCAGATTGATAAGCAGCATGCCGAATCCAATGGGCACCAGCAGCAAGGGCTCGTATTTCTTAGAGATACCCAGGTATAACAGGCCCAGGGCTATGAGCAGCATGACAACATGCCCTGGGGTGATATGCACCAGGCCTGTAGAATTCACAAACATCAACATTTTTTCAAACATGGACTGGCCCTTTTAGCTTAATCCTAGGGTTCCGGGCAGAGATTTCATGGGCCTGCAGGCTACGGAAGCTTCCTTGGCCCTGTTCAGGCTAGCTCACAACCAAAAGTACATCCCCGGTGTTCACAGAGTCCCCCTCCTGGACCCTGATATCTTGCACCTGACCTGAGCCCTCGGCCTTGATCGAGTTCTCCATCTTCATGGCTTCCAGCATAAGCAGGACTTCGCCTTCCTGGACCTGCTGACCCTCCTGGACCTTGACTCCCAGAACCATCCCCGGCATGGGCGCAGTGATCTGCCCCTTTGCGCCGGCGCTTTCCTGTTTGGCAGCAGGTGCCTGTACAGGCTGGGAAACCTTTTTTTCCTGTCTGGGAGGCTCCTTGGCCCGAGCTTCCGGCCTGGAGGGCTGGGCCTGCTCCTGTCCTCCTGTGTCCAGCTCCTGGACCTGGACTTCGTATGTCTGTCCCTGTATTGTGATTTTATAGGTCTTCATGGCCTTCCCTGAATCTTTGTTGCTGTTCTTCTGCCTAGTGTCTCCATCTGTGCGTGGCCTCCAGCTTGGCTGCCTGCCGCCAGGCCAGATTTGCCGGACCGGCTTTCTGCCTGATCTGCAGCAGCCCAGCAGGCCTGGCTGCTTCCTGGTATGCAGCCAGGGCTCCGGTTATTGCCGCCAGCACCTTGGGATCCACTTCCTGTACCTCATGCTCCTGGCTTTGAGGCTCAGGCCCCGAAGCACTGGGAGCTGGCTGGCTGGCCTGGGGTTCCTTGTCCTTGGGCTCAAACACAAAGCGCAGCCCAAATAAGGCAAAAAACAGCACCAGGAGAATCAAAAACACGCTGCCCATCCCCAGCAAGGTGATCTGTATGCCTGTTATCAGATTGTCCAAGTCCGGCCTCCTTGCCTGCGGAGTTTTATAAAGGGATATTGCCGTGCTTCTTTGCAGGCCTGGATTCCCTCTTATCCTCCAGCATCTCCAACCCGGAGATTAAAACCTGCCTGCTCTCGGAGGGGCGCAGCACATCAGCAACATAGCCCAGCTCACCTGCCCTGTAGGGGTTGGCAAACTCCCTGCGGTACTCCTCTATCTTCTCCAGGCGCATCTTGTCCGGCTCTGTGGCAGCCTCGATCTCCCGCCTGTAGATAATGTTCGCTGCTCCTTCCGGCCCCATGACCGCAATCTCTGCAGCAGGCCAGGCGTAGACCAGGTCCGCGCCTAGTTCCTGGCTGCACATGGCCAGAAATCCCCCGCCGTAGCCCTTTCTGGTGACCAGGGTCTGCTTGGGTACCGTGGCCTCGGAATAGGCATAGAGCATCTTGGCCCCGTGCCTGATAATGCCCCCGAACTCCTGGTTGGTGCCAGGCAAAAATCCAGGAATGTCCATCAGGGTCAAAATAGGTATATTGAAGGCATCGCAGAACCTGATAAACCTGGCGGCCTTGTCCGAGGCATTGATATCCAGGCATCCAGCCAGATGATTGGGCTGATTGGCGATGATGCCCACGCTTTTGCCGTTTAGCCTGGCGAACAGGGTCAGCATGTTGCGGGCAAAGTAGGCCTGGACCTGCATAAATTGCCCCTCGTCCACCAGCTCTCGGACCACATCCAGCATATCATAGGCCTGGTTGGGACTCTCCGGGATGATCCCCTCCAGGGCCGGACAAAGGCGGTTGGGATCGTCTGTGCTCTCCCATCTGGGCGGATCCTGGAGATTGTTGGCCGGCAGATAGCCAAGCAGCTCCTGGACCTGCTGCAGACACTGCTCTTCATCCGAAGCCAAAAAATGGGCCACTCCGCTGACCTCGTTCTGGGTACGTCCACCCCCCAGATCTTCTGCACTGACCTCTTCTCCGGTCACGGCCTTGATCACCTGGGGGCCTGTAATGAACATCTGGCTGGTGCCCTCCACCATGAAAATAAAGTCGGTCAGGGCCGGGGAGTAAACAGCCCCTCCAGCGCAGGGTCCCATAATGACTGAGAGCTGGGGGATTACCCCGGAGGCCAGAGTGTTGCGGAAAAATATATTGCCATAGCCGCTTAAAGCAGCTACCCCTTCCTGGATCCTGGCTCCACCGGAATCGTTTATCCCGATCAAAGGCGCCCCTGTTTTCAGGGCCATATCCTGCACCCTGGATATCTTTTTGGCGTGCATCTCTCCCAGGGTCCCGCCCATGACCGTGAAGTCCTGGGCAAAGACATA
>JBKGXZ010000161.1:0-3440 GCA_046546355.1 Desulfohalobiaceae bacterium
ACCCCGGAGATGGAACAGGAGCTGGGGCTCATGGCCGGACGGGAGATGCAGATCTCCTTCAATCCCCATCTGCTGCCGGCGCAAAGGGGCATCCTGAGCAGCATCTACTGTCTGCCAGTTCCGGGAGGAGCAGAGCAGGATCTCAGGCAGGCCTACCAGGAGGCTTACAGCCAGGAGCCCTGGGTGCGTATCCTGCCCCCGGGCGTCCTGCCCAGGCTGAGCTGGGTCCGGGGCACCATGTTCTGCGACATCAGCCTGGTCCTGGACAGCCGCTTGAACCGGCTGATCATCCTCTCCGCTATAGACAACCTCTGCCGGGGGGCCTCAGGCCAGGCCCTGGCCAATGCCAACCTGATGAGCGGCTATCCCCAGGAGCTCGGGCTGCAGCTGCCGGCCTTGACTCCTTGAGGCCAGCAAGCTGGGCCCAGAGCCTGCAGGCCCAGTGCTGATGCAGATCAGTCCTGCTCCAAGTCCCTTTGGTCCAGGACCCGCTTGGCCTTGGCAAATGTCCTGGGCAGCTGGCCCGGATCCAGGATATTCACCTCGCAGCGGACCATGAGTCTGGAACGCAGGGTCAGGGATACTGCCTGGCTCAGGTTCTGGTCCAGGCCGGAATCAGCCCCGGGGCTGCGCTCCAGCTTGAGCAGCATCACATCCCTGCCCTGCCTGCGCTTGAGCAGTATCTGATACTCGGAGCTGATCTCCGGAAACTCTTCCAGCACGCTGGCTATCTGAGTGGGATAGATGTTCACCCCGCGGAAGATGATCATGTCGTCGGAGCGGCCCAGGATCTTGTCATGGCGGGGCAGAGCCAGGCCGCAGGGACACTGTCCAGGGATCAGCCTGCTCAAATCCCTGGTCCGGTAGCGGATCAGCGGCGCTGCCTCCTTTTGCAGGGAAGTAACCACCATCTCCCCCACCTCCCCGGGCTGCACCGGCTGCAGGGTCTGGGGGTCCAGGATCTCCAGCAGAAAAAGGTCTGCCCAGTAGTGGATCCCGGTATGCAGATCGCATTCCAGGCCGGTGCCTGGGCCGTAGAGCTCGGTGAGACCTGGAATATCAAAGGTATCCTCCAGGCCGAAGACCTCCTGCACCCTGGCCCGCATCTTGAAGGTGTGCGGCTCAGCACCGAAAATGGCCCTGCGCAGCTTGATGTTGTGCTGCAGGTTCTGCTTCTCTGCCTCCTCTGCCAAAAGCAGGGCCATAGAGGCTGTAGAGCACAGGCAGGTGGGCTGCAGATCCAGCAGGAACTGCAGCTGGATCTCCAAGTTGCCCGGGCCAAGAGGCAGGGCCATGGCCCCGAAGCGCTCGCAGCCCAGCTGGAAGCCCGCCCCGGCAGTCCAGAGCCCGTAGCCCACCGCGATCTGCACCCGATCTTCCTGGCTTAGGCCAGCCAGCTCAAAGCAGCGGGCCATCATCTCCTGCCAGGTATCCACGTCCCTGGAGCTGTAGGCCAGGATCTTGCGCTTGCCTGTGGTCCCTGAGGAGGCGTGGATACGCACCACATCCCTTTCCGGGACGCTCAGCAAGGGCAAGGGGTAATCCTGGCG
Organism: Desulfohalobiaceae bacterium; assembly: GCA_046546355.1. Taxonomy (GTDB): domain Bacteria; phylum Desulfobacterota; class Desulfovibrionia; order Desulfovibrionales; family Desulfothermaceae; genus CAZBUB01. The sequence goes on from JBKGXZ010000161.1 coordinate 1,551, forward strand.
CAGGTCCTGGACACTGGTCAAAGGCAGGTGCTGCAAGTCCTCCAGGCTCTGGATGTCCTGGGCGGAGACTTGGCTGGCCTTAAGCTTGGCGCGGTAAAATTGACTATTCCGGGCAGCATGCTGTACAGTCCATCTCAAGCCTGCCAGTTGTCTCTCCTCCAGCTGCTGCGGGGTCAGCTCAGGCAAAAATCTGTATTTTCCAGGCATAGCATATCCTTCAGGCAACAATTCTGGCAAAAACCTGCAAAGTAAGCACTATGTCCGGCTCCCCCAACCATGTCAACCAGGAGGAGACCATCCATGCAGCTTGAACAGCTCCAGTCCCTTTTTCCCCTTCTGGCCCTGATTCTGGGCCTGTGCCTGGGCAGCTTCTATAATGTCTGCGTGCACCGCTATCTCACCGGTCAGTCCATAGTCCGTCCCGGCTCCCACTGCCCGGAATGCGACCACAAGCTAGCCTGGTGGGAGAACCTGCCACTGCTCAGCTACTTGCTGCTCCTGGGCAGATGCAGTTCCTGCAGGCAGAGGATCAGCCTGCGCTATCCAGCCCTGGAGGCGGTCTCCGGACTCTGGGCCCTGGCATTGGCCCTCAAGTTCGGGGCTGGCTGGCTCTGGCTGCTGTATATGCTTTTTGGCGGGATTTTGCTGCTGCTTAGCTTCATCGACTTCAAGAGCTTTATGCTGCCGGACGTCTTTACCCTGCCAGGAGCGGCTCTAGCTTTTGCCTGCTCTTTGCTACTGCCCCATGTCTCCTGGCAGAGCTCCCTGATCGGGGGCGTGGCAGGGGCAGGGCTGTTCTGGCTGCTGCAGCTGGCCTACAAGCTGCTTAAGGGCGTTCAGGGCCTGGGCAGCGGAGATATCAAGCTGATGCTCCTTTTAGGGGCCCTATTGGGCTGGCAGGCCCTGCCTTTGAGCATCTTTTTCGCCGCTTTAAGCGGACTGCTGGTCAGCCTGGCCTACCTGCGGCTCAACCCGGGCCAGGGACTGCAGACTGCCATCCCCTTCGGCCCCTTTCTCAGCCTGGGCGGCATGCTGTACATCCTGATCGGCCCGGAGCTTATGCGCTGGTATTTGGGCCTGGCCTGAATCCTGGCCCAAGGCAGATGCCAGGCTACCAGTCCAGGGTGGCCTTCCAGGCCTGGACTAAATCCTCTCCTTCCAGGTGCAGGTAACTTGCGCCCTGCCAGGTAAGCTCCAGGCCGAATTCCTGGACCACCTGCCCTAGCCTGGCCCAGGCCTGGCCCTGGAAACAGGACTCGAATGCGTCGGCCTTATCCCTGGGAACGCTGACCAGGAGCCTGCTCGCAGACTCGCTGTACAAAAGCTCTGTGCGGCTAAGGCCCAGCTCTGCTCCAGGAACCTCCTCCAGCATCAGGCTGGCCCCTAGCCTTCCGGCGATAACCATCTCTGCAGCAGCCACCCCCAGGCCTCCGTCAGAGAGGTCGTGGCAAGAATTGACCAAGCCCATTTGCATGGCCTGATACAGGCTCCTGTAGCGCCTGCGGGCCGCAAGCAGATCCACCTGAGGCACTCCAGCACCTTCCAGATCCAGCTCCTGGGCCAGCTCGCTGCCACCCAGCTCCCGCCTGGTCCTGCCCAGGATGTAGATCAGATCCCCGGGCTGCTTCAGATCCGAGGATACTGCCTGCTCCACGTCCGGAACAATGCCCAGGACAGAAAAGAGCACCGTGGGCGGGATGGAGATCTTGATACCCTGCATGGAGTAGTCGTTCTTCATGGAATCCTTGCCTGAGATGCAGGGCACCCCAAAGCCCTGGCAGAAATGAGCCAGGGCCTGATTGGCCCTGACCAGCTGGGCCAGCTTGTACTCCCCGTCCGGGGTCTTTTCCGAGAGCACAGGATCGCACCAGCAAAAATTGTCCACCCCCA
>JBKGXZ010000162.1:0-3415 GCA_046546355.1 Desulfohalobiaceae bacterium
AATGGAGTGCGCATCGCCATCCCGGCCTGGGTCCAGAGCAGGGAAAGGCTCTATCAAGGGGATGTGATCAATCTGCACCTGCCCTACAAAATGCAAGGCCAAAGCAGGCAGCAGGGACAGGTGGCCTGGGAGGCCTGGGATCCGGAGCTGCAGGCCCAGAGCTGCGGCCTGGCCCTGAGCAGCCGCTTCCCGGAAACCTATCCGGTGTATATCTCCATGCAATCCCAGGAGGTGGTCATTGAGCCCGGGGCGATGCTAAACATGCAAAACCTCCTGCTGCAAGTCCTGAAGGACAGCCTGCTCATAAAGCGGGGCCTGCTCATCTACTTAAGGCACCTAAGGGCCTATTTCACCAGGGTGGTGCGCCTCTCCTCCCAGGAGTACGCCTGGTTGCAGCAAACTATATTCCGGGACATCCAAAGCACACTGGAGCAAAACAAAGAGTACTTTGACTCCCTCTACAGGAAAGCCCTGGACTCTGAATCCGAGGAGCAAATCCTGCAGCTGCTAGACATTGACCAGGCCAGGAAAAAGGTGGAGTCAGATTCGTCCCCATGGTAGCGCTTAAAATTCATCTCGTGCCCGAACCTGATCAGCACCGGAGCTTCGATATCCTTGATCTGCCGGGCAAACCCCCGGATATAGCTGTCGTATACACCATCCAGGATTTCACTGCTGGGCACCATATGCTCCTGCTCGAAGTAGATGCGCAGCCCGGCCCGAATCAGGGCGGCAAAGCAAAGCATGGCCAATCCAACCTGGGGCCAGAGGGCATATAAAGGCAAGGCCAGGCTCTGGCCCTTGTGGGCGTGGTCTTGAAGCTGCCTCGGTAGCCCAGGATACTCAGCAGGGCGGAGCGCATATACACCGGGAAGCAGATGGCCTGCAAAAGCACACCGCTTACCACCTCCCTGAGCCTGTAGTGCCTCTGGCGCAGGGACCAGATAAACAGGCTGAAAGTCATAATGATATAGGGCACATAGAACATGAAGTATAGCTCAGGCCTGGCGAACTAGCTGGGGACATTGAACAAGATGAACAGGGCAACCACGGGAGTGGCTAGCGCAGACTTATGGCCTGCTCCGGGCAGATCTCCTGACAGCAAAAGCAGGTGATGCACAGCTCTTCCCTGACTTCTGGGAACTGGTCCTGCATGGAGAGAGCCCCTGCAGGGCACTGCTGCACACAACTCTCGCAGGAGGTGCATAAGGAGGTATCCACTTTGGGCACCACACTGATGCGCCTTTGGATCAACTCCTGCACGCCTGAATCCTGCAAAGTGGCCTCCCCGCCCAGGGGCGGAAGCTTGAAATCCGGCAGGACCTGCGGCTCTCCGATGCAGTCTATCTTCTGCAGCTCAAACTCGCCCAGGCCCAGCTCCCTGGCCCTTTGCAGGAAAGGCAGCCTACCCGGATCCAGGCCCATCATATGGGCCACGACCCCGTCCAGGGCCACTGCGTTATCCGAGGCCAGAACCCGGTCTATCTGCCTGAGATCCTTGGAAGCAGGGCCATTGCCCTCCATGCCCAGCACCGCGTCCATGATGAATAGATCCGGAACCCGAAGCCGGAAGACATCCACCACTGCCTGGTGGAAGCGCTCCGGGCTGCCTGCTGCCTTGTGCAGCTGGGCCTTCAAGGCCCCGGGCAGGATGCCGTAGCTGTTCTTGATAGCCCCGGTCATGACTGTCAAGCCATGGGTTTTGAACTTGGGCAGGCTGATGATGTAGTCCGCCTCCAGGACCTGGCTGGAGACACTGACCTCTGGCAGGAAGTCCGGGTTGAACTCCATTTTGCAGGAAGACTCCCCCAGATTCTGATAATATTGTCCTGCCACCTGCAGCAGGCCGCTGCTCTGGAAGCTCTTTTCATTAGCCCCGTAATCCATGAGCCCGGGATTGTCCCCGACCACAATCTTGGCAGGCCCTAGTGACTCCACCTGCTGCAAAACCGCGGCCAACAGGGCCGGATGGGTGGTAATGCCCTCTTCTGGCTTGCTGGCCCGCAATACATTGGGCTTCAGCAGCACGCTTTTGTCTTGCAGCTCGGGCTGGAAGAGCTCAAAAGCCTTTTGCACTGCAGCTTGAATGTTATCATAGTCCGCGGGTTGGATGAGTACCTTATGCATCTGTATCCTGCTCCTTTATCAAGAAAAACAATTTGCCTTGAAAATTGACTGTCTTACGCACGTGCTTATCTTGTGTTATGGATAAAGGAAAACTGCTCAAAATTCAAATCCAAGGAGGTAGCATATGGCTCAGGTATTCGGAGGCAAGAAATTCGAAGCCCTGTTTCGTAATGCTGCTGGCCTGGATATGGACAAAAGCGATCTCAAGAGACTGTATGAGCTCGTGAATCAGAAGCTGCACGATCTTTTGCAGCAGGGAGTGGTTACTGCCCAGGCCAACGACCGGGATGTGATCCAGATCTTTGATCTGCCCCTCACTAACACGACAACGACAGCGAGGGGAGGACAGAGCAAACCGTAATCGTGGTCGTTGTCGTAATCGCTATCGATACTAGTGATCTCCCTCCACCTTACCACAGGCAGAAGGGCGACCGGCGGTCGCCCTTTTTTTGGAGAAAGCTATTGTTGGAAATCCAGTTTTTCATACAAAGGTTAAAGCCAAGATAGCAGTATGCACCACAAAAGATAGCTCTACCCCAAACAATTGGGAACGCCGAGCTCCAGCTCGGCAAAAAAACACGGCCACCCCATGGCCGCAAGCCGAGCTGGAGCTCGGCGCTCCCAAACGACAAGCTCCAGCTTGGCTTAATACTATGCGAATAATCATTCCAGGGCCTTGATTGAGGCTGCACCCTGTGGTATGATCATCCTATCTTAAGATCTACCTGCTTAGCTCAAGGAGTGCAGGGAGCCAGACAATATCGTGCGCCAGCACTGCTTATATGCTTATAGTTGTCCGCAAGGATTGCTCATAATTCCAAGCTGTTTTGCAGCGCTATAGAAGACCTTCTTCCTCCAGAGCCGAACACTCTCCAGGCTCTTGTCCCTGTTGCGCCGGCACACGACTAGTCCCAGAGTATTTGCAGCTCTCCCGCCCATGCTGCGGAGTCTGGTTATAGACTGAGCATGCGAATTTGCTGATTTTCCGCCCACTTTCTCCAGCACTCCTGTCTTTGGAACAGTTTAACCTGACTGCCTTAAGTCCAGCCCAGCTGTCAGTCTATACTGAGCAGTCAGCCGATATGCACCGTATCTCAAACCCATTGTAAACAGGAGGCTATAAGATGAGCCGGATTCAGGATCTGATCCGAGAACATCAGCAAGAGCGTAAAAAATCCAAAGAGGAAGAGGCTTTCCCCAAAAGGATAACCTGCGGCGAGTACCTGGAAATGGTCAAGGAGCAGCCGGAGATCGCCCAGCTGGCCCCTGCCAGACTGTACAACGCGGT
>JBKGXZ010000163.1:0-3406 GCA_046546355.1 Desulfohalobiaceae bacterium
TAATTTCTTCCTCCCCGTTACAAAGACCGCCGGCCCAGCTCCGGGAGGATCTCCTCCAGGCTCTTGCCCTCGCTGGATTCCAGCTCCTGCTTGGCGTTCTGCAGCCTGGCCCTGGTGCCTGGATCCTGGATGTCCCGGACTGAGCGCAGGGCTCCGCCCCTTCTGCCCAGGCGATACAAGAGCCTGTCCTGCTCAGGCAGGGAGAGGTACTCATCTATCACCCCCAGCATGGCTTCCTGGTCCCTGGGCAGGGTGCCCTGGACCTCCTCCAGCAGATTCAGAATATGATCTGAGGTCAGAGTGCTCTGGATATCGGCCAGCTCGCTGATAAGCAGCCTGATCTCCTGTACCAGCTCGTCGTCTGTAAGCAGCTCGAATCTGCCTTGCTGCAGCATCTGATCCAGCTCTGTACCTGGAATAACCTGCAGGCTGCGCAGCCTGATAAAGTGGGGATTGATCTCATTCAATACCCGGGCTGTCTCCAGGGCATGCTCCCTGGAGAGCTCCCTGCCTCCCAGGCCGGGCATGATGTACTCAGACAGGGCGATCCCGCTTTGCACCACCTTTTGTCCTGCTTCGATATGCTGCTTTGCGCTGCAGCCCTTGCGCACCAGCTGCAGAACCTGGTCTGAGCCGCTCTCCAGGCCTACATGCAGGCGGTTCAGACCTGCATCCCGGATCTGCTGCAGCTGTTCCTGGGACTTGCGCACTATGGTGCTGCTGCGGGCGTACATGGTGATTCTTTGGATCCCTGGCACCTTGGCTTTCAAGTACTGCAGGGCCTCCACCAGGTCCCTGGTCTGCATGATCATGCTGTTGGCATCCTGGATGAATACTGAGCCTCCCCCCTGGTAAAGCCATAAGGCCAGCTGCTTGTACTGGTCCCCGTACTGGGCCGAGCCCAGTATGCTGCTTGCCTTCTGCCTGCTGATGCGCTCCTGGCCGGCTGCTATGTCTTCCAGCATCCGGGCTGCGTTGTCGATATCCTGCTTGATCTCCTCCAGGCTGCGCCTGCTGAATTTATCCCCCTTGTACACCGGGCAGAAGGCGCATTTGTTCCAGGGGCAGTTGCGGGTAAAGCGCAGCAAAAGGCTGGCCGCCTCATTGGGCGGTCTGATGGGTCCTTGCTCGAATCCTGAATACATATTCTAAGGTCCTATTTTGGCGGTTGTCTGTTATCAGTTATCGGTTAATGGTTATCCAATTCTTAAATTCTCCAATTTCCCAATATGATCTCCCTGGTAGTCGCTATCGTAGCCGTCATCGCTATCGATATTGATGCTCCCTGCCATACATCTCTTAGCTCCCCTGCAGGAAATCATAATACCGAAACATCTGAGCGCAAGCCCTGACCGCCTTTTCCGGGCTCTGGTAGAATACCGGCTGATAGGGCTGACCCTGGGCCTGGAACACGGTCTTATCCTCCTGGTCAGACTCCAGCTTGACCCCGAACACGGGTTTTTGGTAGCGGCTCATCAGCCTGGCTATGGTCTGCACATAATCTTCTTCGAACTGGGCGAACATCTGTTCAGCCTGTTGCAGCAAATCAGGGTCGTATCCAGGATCCGCCTGCCTGATGGCCTGGATGTAGCGGCTCAGGAAAAGCTTGCGGCCCATAATGCCCAGATTGATCACTGCATCGCAGCCCTCCCACTGCAGCAATTGCTCCAGGACCTTGCCGGGCAGCTCCAAATCGTTTTCCCCCACCAGGTCTATAGGGTTGGAGCGGCTCCAATAGTCAGGCAAAAGCTGGTCCACAAAATCTATAATCTCCTGAGACAGCTCAGGCAGCTGCAGTCCGTTCTGGGCGCAGAGGTCAGCAGTGACCACCCCCCAGCCACCGCCCAGGGTGACTATAGCGATCCTGTTGCCCTTGGGCAGGGGCAGGGAGGAAAAGGCAGCAGCCAGATCCAGGAGGTCCGTGGGCCAGTCCACCTTGATGATCCCGGTCTGGCGGCAGAGGGCCTCGAAGATCTCATTGTTGCTGCTCATGGCTCCGGTATGGCTGGAGGCAGCCTTGTCCCCGGCCTCGCTTTCCCCGCCCTTGAGCAGGATTACCGGTTTTTCCTGGGACAGTCTGCGGGCGCTCTGCACAAAGCGCCTGCCGTCCTTGACGCTCTCCACATAGAGCATCAGGGTTTGGGTCAAGGGATCTGCCGCAAAATAGTCCAGGTAGTCTTCAATGCCCAGCATGGCCTCATTGCCTGAGCCGCAGAAGCTCCTGATGCCCAGGCCCTGCTTGTTGGCGTAGCAAAGCAGCTGCACCCCCATGTTCCCGGATTGGGAAACCATGGAAATGGAGCCTGGATGGGGATGCACCACGGTCCCGGTGCAGTGGAAATCCTGGTGCGGGTTGCAGATACCCATGGTGTTGGGGCCCAGGATCAGGATCCCAGCCTGCCTTGCCTTTTGCACCAGCTCCTGTTCCAGTTGCCTGCCCTGGGAGCCGGTTTCAGCAAATCCGGACGTAACCAGCAGCATGTTCTCTACGCCCTTGGCTTGCAGCTCCGGGATGAGGTCCAGTATCTGGGAGGCAGGAATGGTGACCACTGCCAGGTCCACTTCTCCTGGGATGTCCTGCAGGCTGGGGTAGACCTGGACCCCTGAGATTTTGCCCCCTTTGGGATTGATGGGATAGATCCGGCCCTGGTAGCCTCCGCTCAGGACATTGGTGATCAACAGGTTTCCCCATTTGCCCATCCGGCCTGATGCGCCCACAAAGGCCACAGCTTCCGGGGAGTAGAGCTTTTCCAGTTTCTGCGCAGGGATGGCAGGCCTGGCTGCTGCTTCTGGCTTTGGCTCCTGCAGCACCAGCAGGGCATCCACAGCTGCCAGCCCGCCCTGGGGCTCAGCCAGCAAAGGGTTGATGTCAATCTCCGCGACCTCCGGCAGCTCCTGGCCTATCCTGGACAAGGCCAGCAGGCTGGAGATCAGCTGCTCCTGATCCACCTTGGCTTCGCCGCGGAAATCCTGCAGCAGGGCTTTGGATCTGATGTTCTGCAGCATCTGCAAGGCATCCTGGCGCTGCAAAGGGGCCACGGCAAAACTCACATCCCGCAGGGCCTCGGTATATATCCCGCCCAGACCGAACATGACCACTGGGCCGAACTGGGGGTCCCGGAACAGCCCGGCCACGAACTCCCTTTTGCCCTTGATCCGGGGCTGCAGCAAAAACCCTTCCAGCTTGTCCCCTGCAGCTGCTTTGATTTCTGCATAAGCTTGTTCCAGGGCCTGTTTATCCTGAATATCCAGCCTGACCAGTCCCAGCTCTGTCTTGTGGGCCAGCTCACTGCCCAGGGCCTTGAGCACCACTGGATAGCCCAGCCTGGCTGCTGCCTGCTTGGCCTCATCCAGATCAGCGGCCCTGGTTTCCTGGACTACAGGTAGGCCATAGGCAGCCAGGATC
>JBKGXZ010000164.1:0-3386 GCA_046546355.1 Desulfohalobiaceae bacterium
AGCGCCAGCCTCCGGAGCTGGAGGTCGCAGGTTCGAATCCTGCATTGCCCGCCAGTTTAAGCCTTACAAACACTTCCTATCCTTCCCTTGCGTAAGCCAAAGTAGCAAAAGAAATGCCCGAGGGGAACATTACCTGTTTGTTGCGCCTCATTATCAACCCCAAAGGGGTTGCGCATATCTAGCCCGGGGCTCTGTATATGCAGACCTTTCAGGGCAAAGATTGTCTTTTTCCGATAAGCCTGCAGAATAGAGCTGCTTAGAGCAACCAACAGACACAAACAGGTAATACGCCCCTGCCCGAAAGCCAGATCCAGGCCCAACAGGAGGCAAGACCATGCAGCTGGAAATAACCAAGGACCTGCAGCTATCCAGCCAGGACAGTGCGATTTTGGACATGCACAGCGTAGATGTCTTCTCTGCCATCGAGAAGAACAGCAAGGGCAAGTACCGCTTCCTGTACAACCTGGCGGCCCAGGACAACAGCGCCTATTTCCTGCATCTCAAGTTCGAGAGCGTGGACCAGGAGGTGATCAGGATGCCTCCTGTGTTCCAGGACGTGATGCGGGATTTGATCGCCAATGCCAGGAAATACACCGCGCCCGGGGGCAAGGTCCTGGCCGGACTTTTGGACGACGGGCAGAGCTTACGCTTCACAGTAGAGGATACGGGCAGGGGCATCCCTGAAAAGGAGCTGGAAAAGGTGGTGGATTTCGGCTACCGGGGCTCAAATGTGGAAGACAAGCCCACCATGGGCGGGGGCTTCGGGGTCACCAAGGCCTATTGGGTGACCAAGAAGTTCCGGGGCAGGATGTGGATCGACTCTGGCGAGGGCAGAGGCACGCGCATCGATATCCATATTCCCAGACCCAAATCTGTGTAGGGCTTCAAAAAGCTCCTAACCCAATGTGTTAAGTATCTGCCAAACTCAGCCCTGGTCATGGACCCCTGGGTCATCACAAGGTCCACTTCCTTATCCTTGCCTTGCCAGCATTCCATGGACCCCGATGCCCTGCAGCCAGCCCTGTATAGCCTCCTGCAGCAGCTGGTAATAGGCATCATTGCCTCCCAGGCCCTGCCTGGCAAAATAATAGTTGATTTCCAGCAGCAAAGGGCTGGGGCTTTCCTGGGGCCTGGCTGCGGAAAACAAAACATCCACTCCTGCCAGATTGATCCCGGTCCTGGCGCACAGGGTCTGCACCAGCTCCACTGCCTTAGCCTGCAATTCAGGATCGCTGTCTTGGTCTATGACTCCTCCGGCCTGGATATTGTGCCTGAACTGGAATGGGTCGGCCTGGCAGCGCCAATAGGAGTAGAACTTGTCCCCCAGCACCGCCACCCGCAGGGTGCGCTCCTGGTCAGGTATGAGCTCCTGGACCATGAAGCCAGAAAAGCCGCTTCTCTCCATGTCAGACAGCATGCTCAGCACCCCATTGGCCTGTCGGGGATCCTGGACAAGGAATACCAGGCTGCCCTCTGAGCCGTAATTGCTCTTGAGGACCACCGGATACTGCAATTCCTCCAGGTAGTCCTGACTGCAGCAGGCTGCCTGCTGGAAAATATCTGTGCTGGGATGTGCCAGGCCCAGCTCCCGGAAGAGCCGGATCTGTCCCAGTTTGCCTGGATATCTGTATCTGGGGGTATACTCTGGAAAGACATGCCGACAATGCTGTCTGCAGGCCCAGAAGAGCCTCTCCTGCCTGTGCTGGGGCAGGATTATGGCCTGGGCCCTTTGCATCCAGTAGAAGTCGCGCTGATTAAGCTCCCTGTCAGCGCAGAGCCGGAAATGGTCCGCGCTGAAAATGGGGTGGAAGGATAGTATCATTACTGATGATATCTACCGTATCCTGCTACTTCCCTGCCCCGGTCTCAGGACAGGAAAGCAGGGCCTGGTCTATCTCGTCTTGGGGCAGCTCGTAATCAGTGAGCCTGCCCTGCAGGAAGGCGTCATAGGAAGCCAGATCCAGCAGGCCGTGCCCAGAGTACAGGAAAACTATGCTTGAGCCTGGCTCAGCCTCCTGGGCCACATCCAGGGCGGCCTTGATAGCGTGAGAGGTTTCAGGCGCCGGCATAAAACCCTGGGTATTCAAAAACAGCTTGGCAGCTTCAAAGCATTCGTTTTGGAAGTATGCTCTAGGCTGGATCAGGCCTTCTTGCACCAGGTTGCACAACAGGGGCGCACCGCCGTGGTATCTCAAGCCCCCGGAATGGATGGGCGGGGGCATGAAGCTGTGGCCCAAGGTATGCATCTTGATAAGCGGGGTCAGGCCAGCCATATCCCCATAGTCATATACAAACCTGCCCCGAGTCAAAGTGGGGCAGGCTCTGGGCTCCACCGCCACCATGTTGATATGCTCACCGCTTAATTTTCTGGGCAAAAAGGGCAGGGCCAAGCCCGCGAAGTTGCTGCCACCTCCCACGCAGCCCACCAGATAATCCGGCTTCTCGCCCAGCATCTTGAGCTGCAGCTCTGTTTCCAATCCGGCTATGGTCTGGTGCAAAAGCACATGGTTCAAAACGCTGCCCAGGGTGTATTTGACCCCTGGATTGCCTGCTGCGTCCTCCACAGCCTCGGAAATGGCCAGGCCCAGGCTGCCCTTGCACTCCGGGTCCTCATCCAAGACCACCCTGCCGCTTTGGGTATGCCTGGAGGGCGAGGGATAAATATCCGCCCCATAGGCCTTGATCAGAATCTGCCTATAGGGCTTTTGCTCATAGCTGACCCTGACCATATACACGGTGCAGGCCATATCCAGCATGCTGCAGGCAAAGGACAGGGCTGTGCCCCACTGCCCTGCCCCAGTCTCGGTTGCCAGCCGATTGACACCTTCCCTTTTGTTGTAAAAGGCCTGAGCCACTGCGGTGTTGGGCTTGTGCGAACCAGCAGGAGAGACTGATTCGTCCTTGAAATATATTCGGCATTTGCTGTTTATTGCCTTTTCCAGGCCCAAGGCCCTGACCAAAGGGGTGGGCCTCCATAAGGAGTAAATGTCCAGGACCTCCTCCGGGATGGGAATGTAGCTGTCCGGGCTAAGCTCTTGCTCTATCAAGCCCTTGGGGAATATGGCCTCCAGCTGCTCAGGCTGCAATGCCTGCTTGCTGCCGGGGTCCAGGAACGGGGCCAAAGGGGTGGGCAAATCCGGAAGAGCATTGTACCAGTGTCTGGGCATTTCTGTCTGGGGCAAGTTGAACCTGGTCTGCATTTGCTTCTGTCTCCTGCCTGGTTTTAGCTGCTGCGAATACTCCATGCCTCGAAACGACACCTGGCTTTGTACTGCAATTCTCTTTAAAGGGCAAGGAGGAGCTGGACCTGGTAGGAAACAAGATCCTAACTTGTAGAGATTGATTTTTGGAAAGTTTCTTCGCTTCGCTCAGGACAGGCCTTGCAA
>JBKGXZ010000165.1:0-3376 GCA_046546355.1 Desulfohalobiaceae bacterium
CTTGAGGGTTCAAAGTTCTAGGTTCATGGTTCACGGTTGAAGAATTAAATCAAAGAGTTAAGAAGAATTTACGACTTCCAGATTGAAGCTTGAATATTGTTATTAAAAAACAGTTAGTTATCGAAGAACTTTTGACTGTCGAGGGAGAAAGCGCCTTAGGGGCTCAGCTGGGTCTGTTGTCCTGCAGCTGCTGCCAGATAAGCTCCTGCAGCAGCCAGGCCAGCCTGCCGAAAAGCCCTCCCTGGCCAGGAAAAGGTCCGGTGAGCAGCTCCCTTTTTTGCTTGAGCGTGTCTGAGCCTCCGGGTTGAGGGGCCTGGCTGCGCATGGTCAGCTGCAGCCTCTCCTGTTGCAGCAAGCGGGCATACAGGCTGCGGAAGGTGTGCACCAGGCTCAGCAGCTCCTGGCCTTGTCTTAGCCAGAACCCATGGCCCAGCCTGCCTGCAGGCAGCTGCAGGGCCTGGGCCAGCATGGCCAGGATGGTGTTCAGGGCGAATCCGGGCACTCCGCGTCTCCAGCCCAAAAGCCAGGGCTTTCTCCAGCAAAGCAGGAAATTCTCCTGCCCTAGCCGCACCAGATCCAGGATAGTCTGCCAGGCATTTTGCAGCTCAGGCTGTGGCCAGAGCACAGGAAACTGTTCCAGATCCCAGGGCCTGCTGCCGCAGTGGTCCGGAGCTGACAAATCCGGACAGAGTCTGTCCAGGATACGCAGCAGGCAGCTGTTGGCCTGGGGGGAACAGGGGGTTTCCAGATGTGCGTAACTCAAAAGATAACTGCCTTGCCCTAGACTGCCCTGGATTATTCCTGGCTCCTGGGTCAGCCAGTCGGGATCCAGGTTGATGCTGTACAGTTCCTGCCAGGTCTGCAGCAGATCCTGGTCCAAGCCCTGCAGGGGCAAATCAGCCACCCAGAAGTCCTGTCCAGGAGCTTGGTATCTGGCCTGGATATGTTCTTGCTGAGGCTGAAATCCAGGTTCGAACTGGGAGGGCCACCAGACAGGAGCAGAAAGGGGCTCTGGACCCCAGACCTCCTGCAGCCAGGTCCCTGATTCTGGCTTAAGCCAGATGTGGCCGCTGCAGTTGGGCAGCCTTCGCAGCATGGGCTTACGGTTCCAGGCACAGAGCCCCAGGCCAGGTTTCTGGTCCTGCAGGGCCAGGCCTGCACCGCCGCAAAAGCCCAGGTAGTTGCCTCCAGCCCGGATATAGTCTCGTATAGCCTGCCTACCCTGCCTGCCCAGGCTCCTGGCCCTGCTGGAGGCCCAGCCGCCGGGGAGCAAAAGCACCCTGGGCCCCAGAAGCTGCAGGGCTCCGCGGCGTATTTGGCTGCTGCGCAGCACAGTGAAGGGCAGCTGCATATCCTGCAAGGCGCGCAGCAGCATGACTCCCCAGAGATGGGAGTGGTCCCAGAGCAGGCAGATATGGGCGGTTGAGCCGGCCCGGTGTTGACTGGAGCGCATAGCATGCTACGCTAGCACATCCGGTACTGGCCTGGCAAAAGCTTAAATTGTCCTGCACAACATAAAGGTCCCAAAATGGAACACAAGCCACTGCTGATGCGCAGCGTACTGTCTGTCCCTGCTAACCGGGAAAAGATGCTGGCCAAGGCCAGGGATCTGGCAGCGGACATGATTATGCTGGATCTGGAGGACAGCGTACCCTTGCAAGAGAAGTCCCAGGCCAGGAGCAATCTGCTGCAGGCAGTGCAGGACTTCCCTTGGGGAAGCAGGGTCCGGGCCTTGCGTATCAATGCCATGCAAAGCTCCCTGGCCTTCAGGGATGTCCTGGATGTGATCGGCTCAGCTCCTGGGATTTTCCAGGTCCTGGTGCTGCCCAAGGTGGAGGAGGCCTGGGAGCTGCAGGCCTTGGACTGGCTTTTGGGTCAGATAGAGGCAGAGACTGGTCAGAAACAGGGGATCAGGCTGCAGGCCTGCATTGAGACTGCCAAGGGCCTGCAGCAGGTAGAAAGCATAGCTGGCAGCACTGCCAGGCTGCAGGGCCTGGTGTTTGGGGTGGCAGATTTTGCTGCCAGCATGAATATTTCCCCTCGGGGCCTAAGCGGCCATGGGGAGGGGGAGGAGAGCTATCCCGGCCACCGCTGGCACTACGCCCTGTCCAGGCTCGCGGTGGCTGCCAGGGCAAATGGGCTGCAGGTCCTGGATGCGCCCTACGGCAAGATCCGGGATAAGCAGGGCCTTAGCCGAAGCTGCCAGCTGGCTGCAGAGCTGGGCCTGGACGGCAAATGGGTCATCCACCCGGAACAGATAGCAATAGTGAATCAGGCCTTTACTCCGGATGAGGAGCAGGTCAGCCAGGCCAGGCAGATAGTAGAGGCCTGGGAACAGGGCCAGGGCTCCCTGGCCCTGGAGGGGAGCATGGTAGATCAGGCCAGCCTGAGGCTGGCCTGGATGACCCTGGAAAAGCTAAGGTTAATCCAGGGCGGCTAGGGCCCTGCCTTGCAGCAAATCGGGCTCGTGGTCGCTGTAGGCCTACTTCTTCTTTTTCTTGTCCCCTAATACTTCGTTGGCAATGACTATTTTCTGGATCTGGGAGGTGCCCTCATAGATGGTGAATACTCGGGCATCCCTGTAGAGCCTTTCCACCTCGAATTCCTTGGTGTAGCCGTAGCCGCCGTGGATCTGCACCGCCTGGCCTGTAACCCGATTGGCCATCTCAGATGCGTAGAGCTTGGCCATGGAGGCCTCCTTGGAGCACCTTTCACCCCGGTCCTTCTTGGCCGCAGCACTGAATAACAGGGAGCGGGCTGCCTCCACATCCATTGCCATGTCCGCGATCATCCAGCGCAGGCCCTGGTTTTCGGCAATGGGCTTGCCGAACTGTTCCCTTTGCTTGGCGTACTTCACCGAATGATCCAGGGCTGCCTGGCCCACGCCCAGGGACTGGGCCGCGATGCCGAGGCGTCCGTCATCCAGCCCGGACATGGCTATCTTGAAGCCTTCTCCTTCCCGGCCCAGGAGATTTTCCGCAGGCACCCGGCAGTTGTCCAGGATAATATCTGTGGTGTCCGAGGCCCTGAGACCCATCTTGTCCTCCTTGCGGCCGGTCTTGAAGCCTGGCATGTCCCTGGTGACCAGAAAGGCGGAGACCCCTTTGTGTCCTGCCTCGGGGTCTGTCTTGGCCAGGATGATGAACAGCTCGGATGTGGCCCCGCCAGATATCCAGCGCTTGGTGCCGTTCAGGATGTACTCCTTGTCGCCCTTGCTGGCTGTGCTGGACATGCTGGCAGGGTCGGAGCCAGCCTCAGGCTCGGACAGGGCAAAGGAAGCGATGAAGTCTCCCTGGGCCATGGGTACCAGGTACTTCTGCTTTTGTTCCTGGGTGCCGAACCTGACCAGGCTGCCGCAGCAAATGGAATTGTGCAC
>JBKGXZ010000166.1:0-3313 GCA_046546355.1 Desulfohalobiaceae bacterium
CTGCAACCACTAAAGGCCAAGCATCTAAAAAGAAGGAAAAGCTTAGTGTGCGAAGCTGAGCTTCCTCAGGAGGTAATCCATGGCTAGCAACATGCATTATACTCAGCATTCCAGGATGTTTTCTAGAGACAATCTAAGCGGCAAAATGAAGTACTTATGTCCAGATATGAACGACGCCCAGACCAAGGAGGCCTTGCTCCTGAACCATGGCTTTGGCGGGCTCTGCTTCCAGGCCCGGGAGCCCCTGAACGCAGGGAGCAGACTGCAGCTCTTTTTTGCACCAGAAGCGCAGCAAGGGCAAGAGACCCAAGCCCAGAGCAGGCTGTTCCTGGCCACAGTGCGCTGGTGCCAGGAGTTGGAGAGTGCAGGCTCCAGGATTTACAACGTTGGGGCCAGTTTTCTGTACAACGAATGCGAATGGTGCGGCCAGATTGTGCCCTATGAGCAGCTCTGGCTAGAGTCGCAATTGATCCTGTGCCAGAATTGTTCCCAGGAGTTGCATGGGCTGAATAAGGGCCAGCTTAAAATGACCCTGTTCAATCATCTACTAGGCAACGTGCTCTAAGATAAGACAAGCCTAACTTGGCTTAGTCTTTACGTTTTTTAGGAATGAACTGGAACAGTTAAAGTGATATGTATCAGCTGGGTCTGTTCTCAATAATCTCTATGCTCTGACAACGGGCACAACGAAGCATGAAAGGCTTCAACTCGCAACGCAAAGGGCGAGCGCCGCTCACCATCTGTATTGGTCAAAATATCCATAACGACAACGACCACGACCCCTGGATTCATGTTGCCTTACTCCTGCTGCTCCCTGCTTTCCAGTTTAGCCTCGACCTGGGCTACCCTGCGCATCACCTGCAGCACACTGTCCGGATTCAGGGAAATAGAGTCAATGCCCTCCTGGACCAGGAAGGCAGCGAACTCAGGATAATCGCTGGGTGCCTGGCCACAGATTCCCACCTTGCAATGGGGAGCCTGGGTTTTCAGGGTCCTGAGCAATTCTCGGATGCTTTGCTTGACCGCCTCATCCTGCTCGTTGAACAGATGTCTCAGCTTTTCTGAATCCCGGTCCACGCCCAGTATTAGCTGGGTCAGATCATTGGACCCGATAGAGAAGCCATCGAAGCGCTTGGCGAACTCCGCGGCCAGGACAATATTGGAGGGGATCTCGCACATCACATAGACCTCTAGATTGTTCTGGCCTTGGCGCAGCCCGTTTTCGGCCAGGACCTCCAGGACCTGGTCCGCTTCCTCAAGGGTGCGGCAGAAGGGAATCATGACCACCACATTGCTGAGGCCTATATGGTCCCTGACCCTTTTGATAGCCCGGCATTCCAGGGCAAAGCCCTCCCTGTAGTCCTGGCTGTAGTAGCGGGAAGCCCCCCTGAATCCGAGCATGGGGTTGCTCTCTTTGGGCTCGAATTCCTGGCCGCCTATCAGGTTTGCGTATTCGTTGGTCTTGAAATCGCTCATGCGCACGATCACAGGCTCCGGATACTGGGAGGCGGCGATCTTGGCTATGCCCATGGCCAGATGGTCCACAAAGTATTCCTTTTTGTCCTCATAGTTGTAGGTCAGCATCTGGATGTTCCCCCTGGCCTTGCGGTCCTGGAGCTGATCAAAGCGTATCAATGCCATGGGGTGGATCTTGATCACATTGTTGATAATGAATTCCATCCTGGCCAGCCCGATGCCGTGGCAGGGCAGTCTCCACCATCTGTAGGCAGCGGTAGGGCTGGCTATGTTCATCATGATCCGGGTTGAGACCTGAGGGATCTCCTCCAGGCTGATCTCGCTGACTTCATAGTCCAGAATGCCTCTGTAGATGATGCCCTCCTCGCCTTCTGCGCAGGACATGGTGACCTGATCCTTGTCGGTCAGCAGCTGGGTTGCGCTGCCTGTGCCCACAATAGCCGGAATGCCCAGCTCCCGGCTGACTATGGCAGCATGGCAGGTACGCCCCCCGTGATCAGTGACTATGCCGGCCGCCTTCTTCATAATGGGCACCCAGTCCGGGTCGGTCATTTCAGTGACCAGCACGGAATCAGGCTGGAACGTATCTATGTCAGCCGCGGACTTGATCCTGCACACCTGGCCGGATGCGATGCCGTCCCCGATGCTAAGCCCGGTGATGATAGGTTCTCCACCTTCCTTGAGGCTGTAATGCTGCAGGGTGGCTGCCCCGCGTCTGGACTGCACAGTTTCCGGCCTGGCCTGGACTATGAACATATCCCCTGTGCGGCCATCCTTGGCCCATTCCATATCCATGGGCTTGGAATAATGGTCCTCGATAATCTGGGCCCAGCGGGCCAGCTGCAGTATCTCCTGATCCGAGAGGACATAAGCGTCCTTCTCCTCCTTGGGGGTCAGGACATTCTTAGTGGATTTGGTTCCGCCTGTGGCATAGACCAGCTTTTTTTCCTTGGCCCCCAGGCTTTTTTCCACTATGGGCTTGTAGCTGGTATCCTTGAGCAGTGGCTTGAAGACTCGGTATTCGTCAGGGGTGACAATGCCCTGGACCACATTCTCGCCCAGGCCCCAGGCGGCATTGATGATGACCGTGTGCGGAAAGCCTGTCTCGGTGTCGATGGAGAACATTACTCCGGATCCGGCCAGATCGGAACGGACCATTTTCTGCACCCCTGCGGAAAGCGCTACCTGCAAGTGGTCGAAGCCCTTTTCCTGGCGGTAGCTGATGGCCCGGTCAGTGAACAAGGAGGCGTAGCACTTGCGGATAGCCTCCAGGAGCTGATTCTCGCCGCTTACATTCAGGAATGTCTCCTGCTGCCCGGCAAAGGAGGCGTCAGGCAGATCCTCGGCTGTAGCGCTGCTGCGTACAGCCACGTCCACGGCCTCTGAGTTGTAGCGTTGGCAAAGCTCGCGATACGCTTGCCTAATGGAGGAAGCTATCTCCTCGGGCCATGCTAGCTGCAGGATTTTGTTCCTGATACTGCTGCCTGTCTCCGGCAGGGTCCTTTTGCCTTGCTGCAGCTCTTCAAGTCTATTGGACAGGAACTCGTCCAGCTGGTTCTCCTTGATCACCCGCCAATAAGCATCAGCTGTGGTGGCAAAGCCGTCCGGGACCCGCACTCCCTCCTGCTTCAGTTCCTGGATCATGGCTCCCAGGGCAGCGTTCTTGCCCCCTACCTGGCCAGTATCCTGCATGCCGAGATTTTCAAGCCAGTTGATGTACACGCTTGGTGATTGGCTCATACATTCCCTCCAGGCTAGATTGTTGCCAATGAGCATTTGCCAGGACAGGCAGTTTTAAAGTCCGCGACAAAGACCTTGAAGCCCGCCTCTGGAAAGC
>JBKGXZ010000167.1:0-3195 GCA_046546355.1 Desulfohalobiaceae bacterium
AAAAAGTGGAGAGTGAAGAGTGAAATGTAAAAAGTTAAAAGTAAAAAGTAAAGGCAAATAAATCAGGACCTTTGCCAACTCTGAAGTCGTGGTCGTGATCGAGCATAAGGACTTCTCCCTTTATATCGATTACCATTAGGACCACGGCAACGATAGCGAGGGGAAAGACCCCCTGCTAACTTTGAAATCGTAGTCGTAGTCGATACTCATGACAACTCCCTTTGAAAAACCAAACCCCTCCAGCATGAACACCGAAGACGAGGATATACTGTACTGCCGCCTGCAGTTGGAGCCGGACACTGAATACTTCCTGTATATCGGCGAGCTGAAGAGCGACTGCCTGAACCAGTTCCTGAGAGAGGCCCTGGGCAGGAAATTCGGCCGCAAGTTCGATGTCATCTCCATCATCCCGGATGTCCTCTCCAGCTACCCTGCGCAGAACCTCCTGGTTGTAAATCCAGAAAGCAGAAAGCTCTCAGCAGCTGCGGGGCATCACGTCAACGTCCGGCCTTCACCCAGGGCCTTTGCCAGCCAGGTCTCCAGCTCCAGCCGGGTCCAGGCCCTGGTCCAGGATCTGCTGCACAGGCAGGACAGGCTGTTCGTACATGTCTACGAGGCAGTGCCAGAGCTCACCTTGTCTACTCTGCCCGGGGTAAAACTGCTGGGCCCGGATCCGGAGATCGCAGAGCTCTGGAACAATAAGCTGCATCAGCTGCAGACCCTGCAGCAGACCCCGGTCCCGGTCATAGACTTCAGGATCTGCGCCAGCAAGCAGGAGCTCCTGCGCACCGCAAAGCAGCTCTGGCAGCACTGGCCGCAGGGCATGTTCATCAGCCAGCCCTACTCTGCCGCGGGCATGAACAGCTTCCTGGCCTTTTGCCAAAAGGAGCTGAAGCAAAGGGCCCTGCCTGAGGACTGCAGCTATCTGATCAGCAAATACGTGCCCCATGAGCATGACCCTACTGTGCTGGGCGTAGTGGCCAACCAGGATGAGGTCTATATCGCCCTGGTGGCTGACCAGGACATCCAGGAAGGCAACAAGTTCAAGGGCTCCAGCTTCCCCTCCAGCCTGTCCCAGAGCATGCAGGAGGAGCTCAAGGAGCAAAGCAGGCAGATCGGCTCCTTTCTGGGCCAAAGCGGCTACCGGGGAATCTTCGGCTGCGATTTCCTGGTGGACCACCAGGACCAGATCCACTTTGTGGAGGTCAATGCCCGCAAGCAGGGCACCACCATGGAGATGTGCTGTACCCTGGAAAACCTCCTGCCCCAGGAGGCGCCCAATCTCCTGGAGCTGGAGCTGCATGCGGTCCTGAATGGCGAGCTGCCCCAGGGCACCCGGGAGCTTAAGGATCTGCCCCGGCATCTGAGCTGGAGGACCTACAACTCCAAGATCGAATCCCGGGCCTGGGTTAAGGAGGGCATCCAGCAGGAGCAGCAGGAACGGGAGCTGTTCAGGCAGGTGGCCAGCGGACAGCTTGAGCAGGGCCTTTTGGTGCTCGAGCACCTGGGACAGGGATTGCAGGCAGAGCCAGGCACCTTCCTGGCCAGGCTGGCTGCAGTCTGCAACAGGAAGGAGCTGCTGCAGCAGGCCATTGCCAGAGGCAAACAAGATATTCAAAACTCAATTCAAAACCTGGAAGATGAATAGCCATGAACAAACAAATCAGCATTTCGGAACTGGACGGTTTCAGTCAGGAGCTCTTTCAAGAGCTTTCCAGCCCTGCAGAGGACAGGACACAACCCAGCCAGCAGGAGCAGCAAAAAACCCAGGATCTGCTGCATAAGGCCAGGCAGGAGGACCTGACCCAGCCTATTGTGGATCTTTTCCAGCTGTTGCTGGAACTGCGCAGATCAAAGGGGCTCAGCCCCCAGGATCTGGGCCTGGAACCAACAGAGCTGCTGCAACTGGCGCAAAAGCACCAGGAGCTGGACGAACACCTGGTGAGCATCGGCGGCCGGGTGCTCAAGGCCCTGCCCATTGTGCAGGAGGCAGAGGCCAGGGCCGCGGATTATCAACAAAAGCATCCGGTGCAGGCCCCCAGCGGGATCGAGCTCTGGGACAGGGTCCAGGAGAACCAGCAGCGGATAAAGCAGGTCCTGGGCATGCAGGACCAGGACTGGGACTCCTTCACCGGCCAGATGCAATTCGCCATCGAATCTGTAGAAACCCTGTCCAAGATCCTGGATCTGCCCCAGGAGGCGGTGCAGGATATCCAACGGGTGACCAAACAATACCGCATGCGGCTTACCCCGTATTACTCCAGCCTGATCATGCCCGGGGTGGTCAATGATCCAGTGCTGTTGCAGTCCGTGCCCACCGGGGAAATGGTGGATAATGTGGGCGAAGAGATTCCGCCCGTGGCTGCGGACCACTCCCCTGCCAGGCTCATTGATCAGTTCTACCCCAGGGTGGCCACCATCAAGGCCACCAACATGTGCGGCATGTACTGCACCCATTGCCTGCGCATCGCGCATATCGGCAAGAAGGACCGCATCTACTCCAAGAAGGCCTACCAGGAGGCCCTGGACTATATCCGCAGGAACACCAGCATCAGGGACGTGCTGGTCACTGGAGGGGACGCCTTTGTGCTGCCCAACCACCTGCTGAAGTGGCTGCTGCAGGAGCTGGACTCCATAGAGCACGTGCGGCTCAAGAGGCTGGGCTCCAGGATCCCGGTCACCACACCTCAGCGCCTGGACTCGGAGCTTTTAGATATCCTGGAGGAGAGCAACGACAAAAAGCCCCTCAGGGTAGTGACCCAGATCAACACCGCCCAGGAGATCACCCCGGTCTCCAGGCAGACTTTTGGCATGATTTCCAAGCGGGTCAGCGCAGTGCTCAACCAGGCGGTGCTCTTAAGGGGCATCAACGACACCAGGACCAAGATGTGGAAGCTGTGCGAGACCATCCAGGAGGCCCATGTCAGGCCCTACTACGTGTTCAACTGCAGCTACCGCAATCCTCAGTTTGTGCACTTAAGGGTGCCGGTGGAAGTGGGCCGGGATATTATCGAGTCCATGTACGGCAATATCTCCGGAGACGCCATCCCCAGGTTCATCGCCACTGCCGGAGGCAAGATTCCCCTGCATCGCAGCAATGTCCAGGGCTGGGAAGGCAGCGAGCTTATCCTCAAGAAGCCCTGGAGCCAGGAGGAGGTCCGCTACCCTGACGTCTCCAGGGAAGAGCACGCCAGG
>JBKGXZ010000168.1:0-3188 GCA_046546355.1 Desulfohalobiaceae bacterium
TACTGCCTGGGTCTGGCAGGAACAGGCACATTGTCCACGAACCAGTCGTACAAGGGCCTGTGGTCCTCGAATTCCATGGAGCACAGGGAATGGGTCACCCCTTCGATGGCGTCGCTTAGGCCGTGGGCAAAATCATAGGTGGGATAGATGCACCACTTATCCCCTGTGCGGTGGTGTGTGGCGTGCATGATGCGGTAGATGACCGGATCGCGCATATTGATATTCGAGGCAGCCATATCGATCTTGGCCCGCAGCACGTGCTCCCCTTCAGCATACTTCCCTCGCCGCATCCCTTCCAGCAACTCCAGGTTCTCCTCTACGCTGCGATCCCTGTAGGGGCTGTTTTTGCCTGGTTCTGTGAGTGTGCCCCGGTATTCCCGGATCTCTTCCGGGCTCAGGCTGCAGACAAAGGCCTTGCCCTCTTTGACCAGGTGCTGGGCAAACTCGTAGAGCTGATCAAAATAGTCAGAGGCGAAGTACAGGTGTTCTCCCCAGTCATAGCCCAACCAGTGCACGTCCTCCTTTATCGAGCTTACATATTCCTCGTTCTCCTTCAGGGGGTTGGTATCGTCGAAACGCAGGTGGCAGCGGCCCCCGAACTCCCAGGCCATCCCGAAGTTGAGGCAAATGGACTTGGCATGCCCGATATGCAGATAGCCGTTGGGCTCTGGCGGAAACCTGGTCACTACCTGGGTGTGCTTGCCGCTCTGCAGATCATTTTTAATGATGGTGCGGATAAAGTTGGAAGAACCTTTGTTTTCCTCCTTGTGGGGCATATATCTCTCCTTCGCATGTTGTGCCTGCCCTTAAAGGCCCCTTGAGCCGAGCAAAGGCAGAATGTAGTCCAGGTTGGCAATTTCTGCAACATCCAGGTTCCGGGAGCCCGGGTCGTCATAAGGGCCGCTTCCTTACCCCCTGTGTTGTATGCGATCAAAGCTCAGCCAAGCCTTGTAAGCCTCTGCAGGCTGTGCTAAACAACATGCTGTCCCTGCAGCTGCAAATCCAGGCAGCAACCCGCTGTCAGCGCACAGAAAACCGCAACAGGCAAAGCCACTTTTATGACCCTAAGCCCCCAGACAAACCCATCGGTGGTTTTTCCGGATCAGGCCCTGGAGGCAGGTCCGGACCCGAAAAGGCCCTGGTGGGTGGGCAAGACCCGCTCCAGGCAGGAAAAGGCCCTGGCCTGGGACCTGCGCTCCCTGCAAATCCCCTATGTCCTGCCCCTGGTCACCCAGACCCAGAAAAGCCGGAACAGAGTGCGGACCTCCCTGGTGCCCCTGTTCAGCGGATACATCTTCTTCCAGGGCACAGGCCTGGAAAGGCATCAGGCCCTGCGCACCGGCAGGCTGGCCCAGGTTCTGGAGGTCAGGGACCAGGCTGGCCTGCTCAGCCAGCTCAACTCCCTGGCCCAGGCAGTGGATCTGGGGGCTGAGCTCCAGCTCTGCGATATGGTCAGACAGGGCAGCAGGGTACGCATAGCCTTCGGCCCCCTGGCGGGTCTGGAGGGCATAGTGGTTCGCTATAAGAACCAGACCAAGCTGGTATTGAACGTCCAGGCCATTGCCCAGGCCGCAGCTGTGGAGGTCAGCCTGGACCAGGTCCAGCCGGTATGAGCAAAAATCCCCCAGAGCCTTGTTGCCTGAACATCCAATGAGTCCTACAATGCACAGTATAGACCCTGCCAGAATACAGGCTCTCAACCAGGCTGAGCCCGGGCAAGGCCCGGTCCTGTACTGGATGAGCCGGGAGCAGCGCATCCAGGACAACTGGGCCCTGCTATTGGCCCAGAACCTGGCCCTGGAGGCAGGCCAAGGGCTGGCTGTCATGTTCTGTCTGCAGCCAAGCTTTTTGGGAGCAACCTGGAGGCAGTACGAATTTATGCTCCAGGGCCTGCGCGAGACCTGCAGGCAGGCCCTGGAGCTGCATATCCCCTTTGTGCTCAGGCTGGGGGAGCCTCAAGAGGTTGTCCCGAATGTTATCAGCCAGCTGCAGGCCAGCAGCCTGGTCTGCGATTTCGATCCCTTGCGCATCAAGGCCGAATGGCGCAGCCAGGTTGCGCAGCGCATCCAGATCCCCATGCACCTGGTGGATGCCCACAACATTGTCCCCTGCTGGCAGGTCTCGAACAAGCAGGAATATGCCGCGCGCACTATCCGGCCCAAGATCCAGAGTCAGCTGCCCAGGTTCCTGCAGCCCTTCCCAGAGCCCATCAAGCATCCCTATCACGTATCCGGACTGGAGCTTGGGCCGCCTGACTGGGGCCAGGCTAAAAGCAGCCTGCATATGGACTCCTCAGTAGCAGCCGTGAGCTGGCTGCGGCCTGGCCCTGAGGCCGGGCTGGAAATGCTGCAGGCATTCATGCGCTCCAGGCTGGAGATGTATGAGCAAAAAAGCAGGGACCCCAATGTCCGGGCCCAATCAGACCTCTCCCCTTACTTGCATTTCGGCCAGCTCGGGCCGCAAAGGGCTGCCTGGGAGGTCTGGCAGCAGCCGGGCATCTCCACCCAGGCCAAGCAGGCCTTCCTGGAACAGCTGATCATCCGCAGGGAGCTGGCGGACAACTTCTGCTGGCAGAACCCTGACTACGACAACCTGCAGGGTCTGCCTGCCTGGGCCAGGCAGACCTTGAGCAAGCACAGAGAGGATCCCAGAGCCTACCTCTACTCCCTGCAGCAGTTGCAGGCCGGGCAGACCCATGATCAGCTCTGGAACGCGGCCCAATGGGAGATGCTTGCAACCGGCAAGATGCATGGCTACATGCGCATGTACTGGGCCAAAAAAATCCTGGAGTGGACCAGGGACCCGGAGCAGGCCCTGGATTTCGGCATATATCTCAACGACCGCTTTGAGCTGGACGGCAGGGATCCCAACGGCTACACAGGCCTGCTCTGGGCCATAGGCGGCCTGCACGACCAGGGCTTTAAGGAGCGCGGGATATTCGGCAAGATCCGCTACATGAGCCAGGCAGGCTGCAGGCGCAAATTCAATGTCCGGGCCTATATCCAGGCTCATCTGGATCTGAGGCAAGATGAGCTGTGAACCGGGTTCCAGGCCTGGACACCCCATTGCCCAGACCTAGAATCCGGCCCAAGGAGGGAAGTATAACACCACGGGGCAGGTGTTGCCCCGGGCTAGATATCTGAAATCCCTTTGGGGTTTAAATCAAGCGCAATAAAAATGGGGTAAGG
>JBKGXZ010000169.1:0-3172 GCA_046546355.1 Desulfohalobiaceae bacterium
CCTACTCCAGCTGCTTGAGCTCCTCCTCACTGAACGCGTCCTCCATGCTGCCCTGGAAGCTCAAGGCCTCATCCAGGGCCTTTTGCACCTTGAGGTTCACATCCACAGTAACATGGATGGGGGCGATCTCCACCTTGTGCGTGGTGTCAGCTGTCACGTGGTGCCTGCTGCAGCCAAAACTCAGCAGGAGTCCCAGGAGCAGGGACATGTAGAGCCATTTTCGCATATTTTACTCCAGGTTTATAAATATTCTAGGGCTCAGAACCAAACAGCTCATCTAAAGCCTTGCGCACCGCTTTTTCCTTGCCCAGCCTCAGGGCCTGGTTCAGGGCCTGCTCTACATTGCTTATATTCAGCACCAGGCTGCCTACCTTTTGGGGCGGATCTCCCCTGACCCCCTGACCGCGCAGCTCTATCCTGCCAGCCACCTCATCCTCCTGGGGCAGCAGGCGAAAAGAGAAGAAGTTGTACTCGAATTCCCGCAGGGCCTGCTCCAGGCGCTGGCTAAGCAGGGACAGGTATTCCTGGCCTTCCATGCTCTGCCGTACATAGTAGAGGAGCTTCTCCAGCCACTCTTCGTCCTGGATGCCCAACCTGCCTGTGCCAGGCAGGGCATACAGATGCCCGCCCCCCAGGCTGGCCCCCTGACTGTCCCAGCCCAGGGCAAAGCTGCCGCTGAACAAGCCGCTGCCCACCAGCTTACCTTGTGTAAAATCCTGCACCAGTCCCAGGGCATCAATCTCCTGCAGGTAGATCCTGGCTTCGCCCTGCTGTTTCCCAAGATCCCAGCTGCCCTCATGGACTCGGATCTCCCCTTCGGACTGCAGACTGCAGGAGCCGCTGTCCAGATAGAGTCTGTCCTGCAGCAGGCGCAGCTCTAAGTCCCCTTCCTGCAGCTCCAGTTCCTGCCAACGAAGCTTGGAGAATTCTAGATCTATACCCTGCCCTCTGGCAGTTTGCAATGGGGCCAAGCTGTCCAGAGCTACAGTTGCAACCAAACCTTGCAACTGCAAGTCCTGCTTTGTCTCATTGATCTCAGCCTCCCGCAGCTCCAGCTGCAGATAAGGCTCTATATCCTGGCCTTGAAGCTCTGCCCGCATGTCCAGCCTGGCCAGGCCGGAAAATTCCAGATCCAGGTCCTGCAGCAGCGGGCTGAATCTCTGCAACTCTTCAGGTTCGGGCAAAGCAAACCAGTCGCTAAACACCCTGCAGCTGCCCTCTAGCCCCTTATCTTCCAGGGCCAGATCCATATCCAGCTGCAGCAAAATTTCAGGCAATACCTGCCAGATGCCCTGCAACTGCAGCTCCTGATTCTTGAATAGCACCGTGCCCCCTGGCCCAGGCAGCTCAGCACCCTGGGCCTTTATCCTGCCCACATGGAATCTGCCTGGCTGGTGCCCCACCCTGCCCAGAACCAGGGGCAGCTCAGCAGTAATGGACTCCAGGGCCAAATCCTGCTCAGGCAATTGCAGGCTGCCCTGCTCCAGTCCGGCCCGCAATACTCCTTGCCAATCCTGGGCTTCAGGCAGCAGCAGATCACCCTTGAGCTTGAGCCCTGACAGGGAAGCCATAATATCCGGCCCCTGCAAGCTAACAACCTCTGCCAGGCTCAGGTCCAGCAAAACCTCCTGCTTTCCTTCAGGATAAAGAATGTATTCCACCCAGGGTCCTGACTGAGAGCTTAACTGCAGACCCTGCAACTGATATGCCTTGCCCTCAGCAGCCAGTTTGCCAGTCTCAATTCCCAGTGTACCCTCACCTCCAAGCCTGGCTTGGAGCCTTTGTTCCTGGAGCTTTCCCTGCAGCGGGGCACGGAAATAAAATCCTTCCAGGCTTAAACCCGAATCCGGCCAAGCCAGATCAGCAGGCCCAAGAAAATTTTTCTTGGCCTGGAGCTCCCCTTGCCAACTCCAATCTCCTGAAGAGCGCTCTACTTTGCCTTTAAGCTTGCCGGCACTTTGAAATGGCAGGGCATTCGATTCCAGAACCGAGTTATCTGCCGCCCTGTTCACCAGCTCCCTGGGCGCTTTGCCCTGCAGCTGGTACTCAAAGCTGCCCTGCCAGGCTAGGGGCCTTTGCAAAAGCTCCCGGACCTCGGTTTGCCTGCCCTGCAGGGCCAGCTGCAGCTCTGCCGGCTCTTGCAACGCAACATCCAGGCTCAGCTCTGAGCCTGTTTCCTTGAGCTCCAATTCCAGGCTGGAGAGCAAGTATTCCTCAATCCTCAAGGACTTGAGGTGCAGATCCGCTTCTAGTCCCTGCAGCTCTAGATCCTGATCCATTTCAGCCTGTAGGCTCAAATAAAGCTCCTCCAGGCTCAGATCCCGGCCTGGCCAGCTCAAATCCGCAGCCTGCAGAGCGCCTTGCAGGCCGCCCTGGCCAGCACCTTGCAGCTCCTGCTCCCAGCCGAAATCCATGCCTGCTCGCAGGGAGGAACTGCCTTTTGTTCCCCTGACCTCGGGCTTGCCTGCCCCAGGCACCCTGCCCTGAAGCCTGAATCTACCCTGCTCCAAATCAGCTTGCCCCTCCAGCTGCAGGGGGATCCCCAGCAGGCTGCTTTTGAGCCTGGCCTGCAGCTGGCCTTGATCCTCCTGCATAGAGATATCCCCGGAAAATGGCTGGGGCCAGGATAGGCCAGAGTGTTCCCAGAGCAAATACGAGGAGCGCAGTTGAATCTCCTGCACAGGCGGCAAAACAAGGGCCTTGTCAGATCCGGATTGCCTGCCCTGCACAAAAGGCAATCCAGGGTCCAGCCTGGCCCCTTTCCAGCCCAGTCTCCATTCCAGGCCGCGGATCTCCAGCATGTCCGCCCTGCCCTGCATAAGCCCCTGCAGGCTGAAATGCAGGTTTACGGACTGCACCTCCAGACCCAGATTCTCGCCGGCCAGACTACTCAAACTTATCCTGCCTGGCCTGAGGGCCTGCACAGTTACCTGGGGCTGCTCAATACCCAGCTGCCGCATTTGGGAGACAATGATGCGCTCCAGAACAAAAGGAGCAGCCAGCACAAGGCCTAGGCCAAACACCAATAGCAGCAGCCCCAGCAAAAACAGTCTGGCTCCCAAGCGGCCCTGCGGCTTTCGTATGTTCGTGGCTAAAGAGTTGGACATCCTGCAGCCTGGAGAAAGATTTTAGGTTTTACCCAAAACACGCTATGCATAAAATGAGTAAAAAG
>JBKGXZ010000170.1:0-3170 GCA_046546355.1 Desulfohalobiaceae bacterium
GGAAGCAGCAGGCCTGTCCTCCTCCAACACCCGCATCGGAGGAGCACTGCCGTCCTTGTCTGCGCCAAACCAGATGGTGCGGTGCGGAAAGGGAATCTCTATACCCCGCTCGTCGAAGGCTCGTTTCATGCGCTGCAGAAATGCCCGGCGCACTGCGAACTGACGCAGGGGCCTGGTCTTGAGGCGGACCCGGATCTCCACTGCTGAGTCTGCCAAGTTGTTCAGACCAAAGACTTCCAGATCACCCAGGATGTCCGGCCCCCAGGTCTCATCCTGGCGCAGCTCCACCGCCACATCCTGCAGGGCCTGCACTACGTGGCCGTAGTCCTCTCTATAGGCCACTCCTGCATCTATCAAGGCATATCCAAACTCCCGGTTGTAATTGGTCACCGAGGTCACATCCCCGAATGGCACCACATGCACCGTACCGGTCAGATCTCTTAAAGTAACCGTGCGCACTGTAAGCTTCTCTACGCCCCCTGAGTGTCCGCCTGCCTCCACCCAGTCCCCGACTGCAATGGAGTCCTCCATGAGCAAAAAAGCCCCGGTAATCACATCCCTGACCAAGGTCTGGGCCCCAAAACCAATGGCTAAGCCTAATACACCTGCACCAGCCAACACGGGTGCAATACTGATCCCTAATTGAGTTAAGACAATCATTCCAGCAACTAGAATTAAGGCAATGCGCACCACGTTGCGCAGCAAAGGGAGTAAGGTCAGTTTGCGGGAGCTTACCTTGCCCTGATCCTCCTGAGCCAGGATTTTCTCTATTTTGGCGCTGATCAGCTCCCAGAGCAAAAAGGCTGCGCCTATAATGAGAACCAGAATCAACAGATCAGAAATCAGACTCCCGCCCTGGGGGCTGAACAGCCAGCCCAGGGTGCTCAGGCCCCAGGCCTGGAGAACAGCCAGAGCAGCCACCAGATAGATAACTCCCCTCAGAACCTGGCGCAGGATGGGCTGATAGCGGTTGGACCTGGCCTCCAGCCCGGGATAGGCTGCTTTGACCCCCTCGCTGATCCGAAACAGCCTGTCCACTCCTTGATGGGCCAGCCTCTGCAGCCCACTGGCCACAGCCAGCACTAATCCGGACAGCAGCAAGGCCTTGGCAAAGTAGCTGAATCCACCCTCTATCTCCAGGGCCCAGGTCAAGTATAGCCCCAGGATCACAATTATGCTCAGCACATGCCAGACGTCCGCCAGCCTGCGACGCAGAGCACCCACTGCCTCCATTCTAGCCTGGGCTTTGCTCTGCTCCTGAGACTGCGGGCCCTGAGACTGTTTTTTCTTGCCAGGCCTGCCTTCCCGGAGCCATTTGGCCACATCTACCCGGTTTTGCATCACCAGAACAATGGCCATTGCCGTCAGGGCCAGCCCCAGGAGCTTGAGCAGAAAACCCTGCAGCTCTCCAGGCAGACCCAGCAGCAAAGCCCCCTCCAGAATAAAATAGCCGTAAACAGCCAGACCGGCCAAGCGTCTGACCCAGATCTGCAGATACTGTACGGATTCCTCTTGCAGGGGCAGCAGACGCAGCTCCGGAAAACCGGGTACCAGGACCACTCTGGCCAGCAGCAGTATTGCCTTCACCAAAACATGGGCATTGACCAGGGTAAGAGCCAAGAGCTGGGTGGCCTCTCTGGGCTCCAGCAAAGGCAACAGGCCATAGGCTGCAGCAGCGAAAGCAGCTATAGGGATGATTTCCAGCACACTCCTGGCCAGGAAAAACAGGCCCCGCAGGACACGGTTGTCCTGTTCTCGATCCATAAGGGCAGTCTGGACTCGCCTGAGCAGTCTGCGCACCACCCTCTCCGCAATCAGCCCCAGCAGCAACACCAAGACCACCTTGCCCAGCATCTCCCCCCAGATCCTGAGCTGGGCTGGATCCCGGGCCTGCTGCAGCAGGTCCTGAATCAGCACCGGAATTTGCAGCATGCTGGCACTGGCCCCTGCCAGCTGCTGATTGAGAACCTGCATGCGCTGGGAGACTGCTTGGAGCACACCGCCTACCAGGCCGGATTCTTCCTGGGACCTGGCCTGTTCCTCGGCCTCAGACTGCCTGGCCGCCAAAAGGGCACGCAGATCCTGCTTGAGCCGCTCCAGACGCTCCGGATCCTCCAGATCCTGCAACAGCTGGTTGAGGCTCTCCTCAGAGACCGCAGTTTCTGCTGCTGGCTCCTGTTGCTGGGCAAAGGCCTGGGAAAAGCCCGAAACACCCAAAAACAAAACAATACAGATCAACAGGCTGGACCTGATCAACTTACCTCTCATTTCTCCTTCCTTTTATTTGCAGAATACCTCCCCATGCCCTGATAGCGCAGGATAGGCCAAGCCCAGATCATAATCAAGACATAAGCAGGAGCTTTTGCCAACCGCTGATGTATAGTGCAAACACTACGAGTGCTCCATAGCTCAAGCCGATCATCAGCTGACCTCCTTTATCGAGACCGCCCCCAAAGGGCAGGCCTCTATGCATTCCCAGCAGCCCATGCACATGTCTTGAAAGACCATGGGCGGCTCAAATGTGCCATCAATCTGCTTCATGACCTTGTAGGGGCAGCTCTGGGCAGCCGCGCAGATGCCGTGCTCTGGATCGCACTGCTCAGGATTGCATCTTGTATAGTCCACCACCGCAAATGCTTTCTTGGCCTGTAGATTCATTTCCAGTTAGTCTCCTTTTTTGCGTTGACAGTTCCCAGGGTAAAACGTAGGTGAAAAATTTTTGAGCCTTTTTTATCCTTTGTGCTTGTATTGATCAAGGAAACAGGATGGGTTTATAATTTTCGCTAAAGGAATTAGCAACATGAAAAATCTAGCTGTAATCGCAGTTGGTTGTGTTTTTATTGCCCTTATAGGCTGCTCCACTAAGTCGAACACTGTGGTGCTCCCAGAGGATGACGGGGTCTATAAAGTAGTTGCCCTGAACAGCTCTGAGAATGCAGCCAATCAGGAGGCTGTATCCAAAGCCACAGAAACCTGCAATGATTTGGACAAGAGCATGGTAGTCCAGAACCATGCCTCCAAGTATCAGGGAGGTATGGCAAAAGGGGATAAAGAGCTGCTCCAGGTGGGCTCTGAAATAGCCAGCATGTTTGATGAAGACGCTCTCCCTGTAGATGCTTCTTCTTCCAACGACTACAAGGTGGTTATTGAATTCAAATGCAAGTAGCTAT
>JBKGXZ010000171.1:0-3157 GCA_046546355.1 Desulfohalobiaceae bacterium
TAAATAGACCATAGGTCTACGGCAGCCGTATTTAACTGGGTGTCAAACGTGTACTATGCTCTGCTTTGCCTGGCTTGGATCTCCTGCATAATGGCCCGCACCTCTGCAGGATACCTTGAATATATTCGGGCCGAGACGGGCTTGATCTTTTTCTGCACCTCAGACAGGGGCGGGAAGTAGGGATAGGGCTTAAGGCCGGTCTGGCTCAGCTCAGGTGGAGTAAAGGCCAGCTCCTGATCCAGGGTATGCTGCATGGGCACCCCAGCCAGGGATTCCTTTCCTTCCCGCTCCACATCCAACCGCTTGGCGAACTGCAGGACCTCGGTGTAGGTGTCTGCCTGGTTGGCTATACGGATCTTTTCCTGCAGAAAAGAGCTCAGCTGCTGCAGCTGGTTGTAATTGGCAGTGATGCATTTGCAGCGCGGCTCGTGGGGGTCGTTGTAGTATTCGCCGTATATATAGCTATGCACCTGGTCGGCAAGCCTCTCGTACGCCCGGCACAGGAGCATGCAGTAGCGGCCCTTGGAGGTCAGGGCAAAGGGCAGCCTCAACTGCAAAGGAGCGGCTGCTGCTTCTGGGTCCAGGCCTGGTATTTGTTCCGGATCCAGGCCCAGGCTGGAGTAGAACTCCTGGACAGTCTGCGGCTCCCCACGCCGCAGCAGGAAGTGCAGATCCGCCTGCCTGGCCTGCACCTGTTTCTGGATCTGCAGCAGCTTGTCTACCAGGTTCCAGAAGTCCTGCAGCCTGTTTTCAATCTCCACGCGCTGGCCAAAAAAGTGTTCAGCCGCCTCTACAAGGCTCTCCTGGGCCAAGGAGTCAGCCAGATCCTGAAATTGGTTGCCCTTGTTCTGCTTGGTCATACTCCGACCTTGGACAGGGTTTAACCAGGTTGATAGCTCTACATGCAACAGCACCTACTGCAAAGCTACACCATAAGCACAGTTTTGCCAAGATTGGCCGAAATCCCATGGCTGACAAAGTTGCTTGTCCAGATCGTATCAGGTAAGCTCCAGGGCTTGCGTGAGTGTGCACTGAAAATCCAGGAGACAAACGCCCATGGGCTCCTTGCGTGTCTGGCTGAGACGCAAATACTTCCAGCTACCCCCAGCCACGCTGATCCTGCTTAGCTTCGGCTTGCTGATCCTGCTGGGGACACTGCTTTTGCTTTTGCCTGTTGCTTCCAGCTCCGGGACTACTTCCCTGATGGACGCCTTGTTCACGGCTACCTCAGCCGTTTGCGTTACCGGGCTGACAGTAGCTGACACAGCCAGCCACTTCTCATTGTTCGGTCAAGCAGCGATCCTGGTCATGATCCAGATCGGTGGCCTGGGGCTGATGACCTTCTCGGTGCTGATCTTCCACGCCCTGGGCAAGCGGGTCAACATCCAGGAGAGAATTGCGGTCCAGGATCTGTTCAGCGCCACAGCCAATCAGGGCGTGTACTCCCTTATCAAGTCCATAGTGGGCTTTACCCTGGTGGCGGAGGGCCTGGGCGCGCTGCTGCTGTCTTTGCATCTGTCTGCAGAGTACCACTGGCTAAAAGCCCTTTATCTTGGTCTGTTCCATTCAGTGTCCGCATTCTGCAATGCAGGCTTTGCCCTGTTCTCCTCCAGTCTTACAGCATACAGCGACGATATAGTCTTCAACGCCATAATTATGCCCCTTATAGTCCTGGGCGGGATCGGCTTTCCGGTTATATACGAGATCTTTCTGAGGCTGAAGTGCCGCTATAGGCGTCCTAAATGGTCCATGCAAAGCAAAATCGTGCTTGTGACCACATTGATTTTGATAATAAGCGGCATGGGCATTATCTGGCTGGGGGAGAGCCAGCTGGCCCTGCAGGGCAATAGCCTGAGGCACAATATACTGCTGACACTGTTCCAGTCCATTACCTGCCGCACTGCTGGATTCAATACCATGGATATCTCCGCGCTGAGCACTACCACCTTGACCTTCATGATGTTCTTGATGTTAGTGGGCGGCTCTCCAGGTTCCTGTGCAGGGGGCATAAAGACCACCACCCTGGCTGTATTGGGTGTTTTTACCTGGAGCAGGATCAGCGGCAGGAAAAGGGCCAACATGTTTAAGAAGAGCATTCCCCAGAACATTATCAGCAAGAGCTTTTCCTTGATCGTCATTTCTGTTGGCGTGATTGCGGTCTGTCTATTCCTGCTTTTGCTGAGCGCGGCCCATGATCCTGATGTTCCGCATGGACACGCGATGTTCCTGACCTATCTGTTCGAGGTGGTGTCAGCCTTTGGTACGGCAGGCCTGAGCATGGGAGGTACAGAGCACTTGAATCTGTGGGGAAAACTGTTGGTGGTGCTGCTTATGCTTGCAGGCCGGGTGGGCATTCTGACCATGGCCTACATAGTGGTCAGCCGGGCGCCGAAGCATGGGCTGCAATATGCGGAAGGAAATCTGATGATAGGCTAATCAAAGGGGCGAGGCAGGATGAAGAAATTCGCTGTTATTGGGGTCAGCAGCTTCGGCTTCTTTGTGGCCAAGGCCCTGTTCGAGGCCGGCCACCAGGTCCTGGCTGTGGACATGGATCAGCACAAAGCTCAGGCAGTGGATCGCTATGCGGATCAGGCTGTGGTACTGGACGCTACGGATAAGGATTCCCTGGCCAATCTGGGTCTGGAGGATATGGACAGCGTGATTGTCAGCACTGGAGCCAGGGTGCACGCCAGTGTCCTGATTTGTCTGTATCTGAGCGAGATGGGGATCAAGGATATAATTGTACAGTCTGACGATGCTGATCACGAGAAGATCCTGCACAAGGTCGGGGCGGATCGGGTAGTGCATCCAGAGAGGGACATGGGCTATAAGCTGGCCCAGAGCCTGCTCTCCGACTGAGGCAGCTACTCCATCCAGGGTCGCGCCAGCCAGGGCCAGCATCAGGTCCAGACCCATTGGCGCAGCTTGTTTGGAGCCCTGGATCCATGATCAAGCAAAGGAGCTAAGTTAAGTTGCATTGTACAGAGGAAAAACTCCAGGTCCTGCTGCAGGAAGCTAAGGAGCTGGGAGCCACGGATGCGGTCTTGCTCCCTATGAGCGAGATAGAGGTCAAGGACAGCCTGGCCAGGATATGCAGCCAGCCCAAATGCATCAACTACGGGCTGTCCAAAAGCTGCCCGCCTTATGTGGCAGGGCC
>JBKGXZ010000172.1:0-3155 GCA_046546355.1 Desulfohalobiaceae bacterium
TTGAGGCTGCGCAGTCGGTTCAGGGCAGCACAGATCTCCTGCTTCCTGGGCCTGGCCAGATCCCCGGGGTGCTTGCCCTTGAACCTGGATAGGGCATCCAGGCCCTGCTCATCCAAACGGGCCCCTATTTCCTGCAGGATCTGCTGCAGGTTTTTGTCCCTGGACAGGCACTCCTTGGCCAGGATCCTGAACACCTCTGCTATGGCCCTGGTCTGGCTGGGATCCACCAGCTGCTCCAGCCAGGAAAGATCCACGCTCTGCCTGCCGAAGGCCAGCCCCTGCAGGGATTTGGCCTTGATCTTGTCCCTTTCCCCTAGCTTGAAGGAGGCCTGCAAAGGTTGCCTGGCAGTTATGCCCTGCATAGGAGAAGCTGATTCCTGCAGCCTCTGATTTTGATACTCTCCAGCGATCTGCCTGGCCTGGCTGGTGATCTCCAATGGCTGATACTCCTTGAGCATCAGTACCTGATCAGCCACATCCAGGTAGTCCCCGGAGCCGCCCAGGACCAGGACAGTGGAGACCCCGAAGCTTTGATACAGCTCCTGCACCCGGTCTATAAACGGGGTAATAGGCTCGTTCTCCTTGGCCACCAGCCTCTGCATCCTGCTGTCCCGGATCATGAAATTGGTGGCGCTGGTGTCCTCGTCCAAGAGCAGCAGCCTGCTCTCTGCTTCCAAGGCCTCCATGATGTTTGCTGCCTGGGAGGTGCTGCCGCTGGCGTTGGGGGATGAGAAGAACCCGGTCTGCCTGCCGAAGGGCAAAGAGCTGATAAAGGGCTGGATATCCACCCCTGCCACACTGCGGCCGTCTTCCGCCCGGATCTTGACCGCGCTTTCTTCGCTCACTACCAGCTCTCTGCCGTCTCCTGGGATATGATTGTACACCCCGCGCTGCAGGCTCTGCAGCACAGTGGACTTGCCGTGGTAGCCCCCGCCCACGATCAGGGTCACGCCAGCCGGGATACCCAGGCCCTGGACCCGGCCCTGGTAGGGCAGGTCAAAGCTGTACTCCAGGCCCTGGGGGGCCTTAAAGGCTATGGCCTGCTCCTGCTCCAGGGGCTTTTCACTTATCCCGCTGGCCCGGGGCAGAATGGAGGTATTGCCCACAAAGGCCACCAAGCCTTGCTCCTGCAGCATCCCCCGCAGCACCTCCTGATCCTCACAGATCTGGATATGCCTGGAGAGGCTGTCTTGATCCAGATTCTGGTATATCAGGGCTGCCTCAAGTATTCTGGGCAGCTGGGAGCAGAGAATATCCTGGGCCTGCCTGCCCAGGATGGTCCTGCCCCTGGCAGGCAGGGAGACAGCAAGCCTGGCCTCCACCCTGTCCTCCTTGACCTGCATGGAGCTGCGCTCCAGGATCTCCTGGCCGCAGCTGTCTATCTTCAGGGCCTGGGCCTTGTGCTCTGAGGCCCTCCTGGCCACTGCCCGGGTCAGGTAGTCCTCCAGGGCTATCCTGCGGACCTGCCTGGAATACAGCTCCCCAGGCAAGCCTGCCTGCTGTTGGCTGAGCCCCGTTCTGATCCTGCTGGGCGGAGCAAAGGGATCGGACTGCACGTGATCCACATGCAGGCTGAACCAGCCGCAGTCATAATCACCTTCCAGATCCTTATAGGCCTTGTAGCCCTTGCCGTCGATGCGTTGCAGAATGCTTTTGAGTTGCTCTTGGCTGCGCATATTATGGCCTGCTCCTGTTGAAATAAAACTCCCAGCCTGCCTAGTGCCGGGTCATATGTGCATTGTCCGGTCTATCGGCACGAAACTTTTCTTCCTCTGATTCCCCTCCCGGCGCTTACTTGGCGGGACAATAGCGCTTGCTCTAGGTGATCAAGCAAGCAAGTGCCGGAGAGGGTTCTCTTGATGCGACATGTCATATCAGTCAAGGCACTAGCCCTAACCCCGAGTGCCTGGCCAAGGCAAATCATGCAGGCTGGACATTGTAAGCTTAGTTGTCAACACTTTGTTTTGCAGGTACAAGAAACAGCTGCAAAACAAAAACCAAGCCAGGAAATCATCTCCTATATGCCCGGCAACTGCAACGAGCACTTCCAGATCCTGGCCAGGGATGGCCAGGCCCGCAGGGGTGTATTGCACACTACCCACGGTAGCGTGCAGACCCCGGTATTCATGCCTGTGGGCACCCAGGCCTGCGTCAAGAGCCTAAGCCCCCTTGACCTTCAGAATCTGGGCGCAGAGATCATCCTGGGCAACACTTACCACCTCTACTTGAGGCCCGGGGACGGCCTGATCCGGGACCTGGGAGGGCTACAGAGCTTCTCTGCCTGGCCCGGGCCTGTGCTTACAGACAGCGGGGGCTACCAGGTCTTCAGCCTGGCTGACCTGTGCAGCATCACCCAGGACGGGGTGGAGTTCAGGTCCCATATAGACGGCTCCAAGCACTTCTTCAGCCCGGAAGGGGTGATCAAGATCCAGCAAAACCTGGGCTCGGACATCTTCATGGTCCTGGATGAGTGCGTGGCCTATGGGACAGATTATGCATACACCACTAGATCAGTGCAGCTAACCACTGACTGGGCCAGGCGCAGCAGGCAGGCCCTGCCTGCAGGGGAAACAAACCGCCTGATGTTCGGCATCGTGCAGGGCGGCTTTTTCCGTGATCTGCGCCTCAAGAGCCTGCAGCAGATCTGCGAGCTGCCATTTGAGGGCTACGCTCTAGGCGGTCTCAGCGTGGGCGAGCCCAGAGAGGTCAGGCAGGAGATCCTGGGCTACACCTGCCCCTATCTGCCCTGGGACAAGCCTCGCTATCTCATGGGCGTAGGCACCCCCCTGGACATCCTGGAGGCTATCCAGCAGGGAGTGGATATGTTCGATTGCGTCCTGCCTACCAGGAATGCCAGAAACGGCACCCTGTTCACCAGCCAGGGCAAGCTGAACATCAAGAAGGCCTGCTACCGCAGGGATACCCAGCCCCTGGACCCGGAGTGCTCCTGCTACACCTGCAGCAATTTCACCCGGGCCTATCTCAGGCACTTGTACGTAGCCAGGGAGCTTTTGAGCTACAGACTGCACAGCATCCATAACCTGGCCTTTTACCAGGACCTGCTCCAAGAGGCCAGGCAGGCAATTCAGCAGGGTACATTCCAGGCCTGCCTGCAGAAATATAAGGGGGTGTATCAGGCTTAGAACTGCCAGCCC
>JBKGXZ010000173.1:0-3131 GCA_046546355.1 Desulfohalobiaceae bacterium
CTGCACTCCCTGGTCCAGTCCCTGAGCTCATGGCTGCTGCTGCTTCTAGTAGGCATCTGCCTGATAATATTGTTCAAGGGAGCGGACTGGCTGGTCAGCGGCGCAGTGCAGCTGGCCTATCGCACCGGCCTGCCCAAGATCATGATCGGGGCCACCATTGTCTCCCTGGGCACCACCGCGCCCGAGGTGTTTGTCTCTGTCCTGGCGGCCTGGACCGGGAACTCGGGCCTGGCCCTGGGCAATGGAGTAGGCTCCATTATCGCGGATACCGGCTTGGTACTGGGTCTGGCCTGTATTTTGGCACCAGTGCCATTGAACCGCTTTTTGCTACAGAGAACCGGCCTGTTCCAAGTAGGCTCAGCCTGTCTTTTGGTTTTACTAGCCAGCCTGCAGCTGTTCTTGAGCCCCCAGGAGCCCTACCTCCACCGCTGGACAGGCTTTTTGTTCCTGGGCCTGCTTGTGCTCTATATCCGCTTCAGCTACACCTGGGCCCAGCAAGACAAGAGCCAGCTGCCCCAGGACCTGCAGGAGCAGGAGCAGGCCCAGCAGCTAAGCATCCCCTCCTGCCTGGTGCTGCTGTTGGCCGGATTGTTCCTGGTCCTGTTCGCTGCCAGGCTCCTGGTGCCCAGCGCCACGGAGCTGGCAGTCAGGCTGGGGGTGTCCCAGGATGTCATCGCAGCCAGCGTGGTAGCCCTGGGCACTTCCCTGCCGGAGCTGGTCACTGCTGTAAGCTCGGTGCGCAAAGGCCATCCAGAGCTCTTGGTAGGCAATATCGTGGGCGCGGATGTCCTGAACTGCCTGTTCGTGATCGGGGCCTCGGCAGCCGCAAGCCCCTTATTGATATCCAAAACCTTTTATTACTTTCACTTCCCGGCCCTATTAATTATCCTTTTTTCCTTGAGGCTGTTTATCGCCAGGAACAAAAGCGGCTATTTCAGCAGGGTCCAAGGGGCTTGGCTTTTAGGCCTGTATCTCATGTACATTGTACTGCAGTATACCTTGAATCTGAACCTGGAGGCGGTGCCTGAGCATGGTTGATCTCTCTGGCTTGGATCCAGAGCTCAGACAAAAGCTCAAGCTCCTGCAGCAGGAGCTGCAAAGGCTGCAGCCTGGGATTTTGGCAGTTTCCGGCGG
Organism: Desulfohalobiaceae bacterium; assembly: GCA_046546355.1. Lineage (GTDB taxonomy): Bacteria > Desulfobacterota > Desulfovibrionia > Desulfovibrionales > Desulfothermaceae > CAZBUB01. The sequence goes on from JBKGXZ010000173.1 coordinate 1,135, forward strand.
CGTGGACAGCAGGCTCCTGGCCTGGCTGATAAAGTCCTGGGGCCTGGATTTCAGGCTGGTTTTCTTCTCCGGCCCGCATCTGAGCCCTGCTGCCAGGGACTGGAACCTGGACTTCATGCAGGATCTGGGACTAGCCTATCAGGTTCAGGAGCTAGATCCCCTGCAGGATCCCCAGGTAGCGGAAAACAGCAGACAAAGATGCTATTTCTGCAAGCTCGCCCTGTTTGGGCCTGCCGCCAGGCAGGCCAGTGCAGCTCAGCCAGAGCTCAGCCTCCTGGAAGGCAGCCACCTTTCTGATCTTGAGGGGCACAGGCCTGGACTGCAGGCCTTGAGAGAGCTAGAGGTGCAAAGCCCTTTTGTATCTGCAGGTCTAAACAAGGAGGATATCCGGAGTGCTGCCCAGGCCCTGGGGCTAAAGCAGCCCAGGCAGCCTTCCAGGCCCTGTTTGCTGACCAGGTTTGCCTATGGCCTGACCCTGGAGCATGCGCTGCTGCAAAGGCTGGGCAGGGCTGAGGACAAGCTGCAGGCCCTGGGGCTGCAGGACTTCCGGCTAAGGGTCTTGGACCGGGGCACTTTTTGCCTGCAGATAAAGCAACAGGAAAAGGAAATCTGGATGGAAAACCAGGAGCAGGCCTTGCAGATCCTGGAGCAAGAAAACTTTGCAGGGATAGAAACCATGTTTTCCCAGCATATTAGTGGATTCTTTGACAGCAGAAAAGGAAATGACAGCAGAAAATCAGCATAAAATCCCCAGTGTCTATTTCTGGGATTTGCAGACCTCATTCAAGGCACCCTTTGAGACCAGGATGCGCAGGCTGCTCAAGGCCACAGGCCTGGCCAGTAATTTAGAAAATAGCGATCTTGTGGCTTTGAAGCTGCACTTTGGAGAACGGGGCTGCACCTCTTTTATCCAGCCCAGGTACCTAGAACCCATAGTCTCTTATCTGCGCAAGTCAGGGGTCAAACCATTTTTCACTGACAGCAGCACCCTTTACGCAGGGCACAGGCTTGACGCGGTCTCCCACGCCCTTTTGGCAGCCAGGCACGGCTTCGACCCCAATGTCCTGGGGGCGCCTGTGCTGATTGCAGACGGGTTGCGGGGAGAATACCAGCTCCAGGTCCCTGGCCCGGGCAGGCATTTTTCCAGCTGCTTTCTGGCAGCCTTGATTTTAGAAGCTGATCTGGTCCTGAACATCAGCCATTTCACTGGCCACGAGCTGAGCGGTTTCGGCGGAGCCATAAAGAACCTGGCCATGGGTTGTGCCAGCAGGCAGGGCAAGATGCAGCAGCACTGCGGCCTGGGACCCAGGCTGCGGCCAGAGAAATGCCAGGGCTGCGGCTTGTGCCTTAAGGCCTGTGCCCCAGGGGCTTTGGGCTTGAACTCAGAAGGCAAGGTCTCCTTACAGCCTGAGCTTTGCACCGGCTGTGGCCTTTGCCTGCAGGCCTGCGAGCACAAAGCCCTGAGCATCGACTGGCAGCAGGAGCCTGACCTCCTGCTGCAGCGCATGGCAGAGTATGCCACAGCAGTAACTCAAAATCTGCAAAGGCCTGCCCTGCATCTGAACTTCCTGATGCAAATCAGCCCGGAGTGCGACTGTGCTGGCTACAGCCGAGCCCCTATATGCCCGGATCTGGGAATTTTGGCCAGCTATGATCCTGTGGCGATAGATCAGGCCAGCCTGGATCTCATCAACAAGTGTCCCTGGCCCCCTTCTGCAGCCCAGGAAGCACACACCGGGGACCAGGACAGGTTCCAGGTCCTGAATCCCAAGGTAAGAGGTACTGACATCCTTGAATATACCCAAAACCTGGGTGCCGGCCAAAGGGAGTACAATCTGATCAGAATCAGCTAGACGAGGGCGGGGCTGGACAAGTCCAGGCTTGTCCTGCTATAGGTCAACATTCTGTTTGCAATAATCCCAGATAAGGAGAATAGATATGGCCAGACACAAAAAACATGAAAGGCGCAAAGAAATGGACCGCAGAAGGCAAAGGAG
>JBKGXZ010000174.1:0-3099 GCA_046546355.1 Desulfohalobiaceae bacterium
GGATATTCGCCGGTGCGCTTAGATTTTCCAGCTTTATCAGGTGCTGAATAGTTACTGTTTTTCTTCACTAGGAGCTGCGGCTCCAGTAGTAGGGGCGAAAATTTTTCGCCCCTGCGCGCATAACTCTAAAAAGAATTACCGTCAAAAGTATAAATTTTCGCTGTAGTGCTAGTTGCAAAAAAAAAGACCGCTGCCAAAAAAGAAGCGGCCTTTGAAATTGCGGGTATTAAGGCTGCTTAGAATTCTGGTTCTACATAAACCACTTGGCCCTGGCTCCAGACCGGTACTTTGTGCCCGGCCTGCTTGTGCTTCTTCAGGGCGCTGCGTACAGCTTTGCTCATGGCATGCTGCACAGCGTCCAGGTCTATATATTTCTTAGTGTCCTGGGTTTGCTTGCTTGTTTGATCCCTCATAACCGGCTCTCCTGAATTTGTTCCAGATATCAGGTTCCAGGATATTTGGTTCCTGATCTTCCTTTGCATAAGCTATACACCGCGGATGTGTCAAGCCTGAATTGTCGTGGACCATCCAGGTATGGGCCAGTGGGCTGTAAAGCTTGAAGAAGTTGGCTATTCCAGCCCAATACCTGCGTCTTACCACTTGTTCGGGAACCGGATGCCCGCCCAGCCTGACCCGGGTTAGGACTCTCTGCACCGCCAGCTCCGGGCTCTGCAGAAAAACATAGTGCAGGATAAATATGTAATCCCTGCTTATCAGGTTCTTTATCCACCTGGCAAAAGAGCGCGGGGCCAGGGTGGTCTCAAAGGCGAACTCCTTGCCCTGTTCAGCCAGCTCATGCATCCTCTGCAACATGATCTTCCCCGGCCGGACCACATTGATGTCCGGGTAGTGTCCGTAGAGCTCCAGGGCAATCTGGTCTGCGTTTATATATTTGTGGATCTGCAAAAATTCCTGCAAAAGCTGTCTGGCGCAGGTGGTCTTGCCCGCCCCGTTGGGGCCGGCAATTATGATTATCCTGTTTTTGGTGCTGTTTTTGGACATGTGCCTGCCCTTGTTTTGCAAATAATATTCCTGTTGCTGCAGAGAAAGTGCTTGGCTGAAAGGACTTGCTTCCAGAGCCTTTTTGTACAGCCAAGGAAGCGGTGTCTGCAAGCCCCAGGGCCTAAAGCAGGCCACTTTTTGTCCAACAAGGACAACTGTTGGCAGCAGGGGGGGCTGCTTTAGGCTCTCGGGCTCTGGGGTCTAGCTTGCCTTTTTCAATCAACAGGCCTATGCTGCCTTGATAAGAGCAGGCCTTGGGGTTTTGGGCCCTAAGGTCTGCAAACATTCCAAATAGGGATGATGATTTGAATCATCAGCAGGGCTGCACAAAATGATGAAAATGAATGCTATCCGGGAAATGGGCCGGAGCCTAGGGCTCAGCTTCAAAGTGGGGACCACCAAGATAGAGGCTATTCGCTCTATTCAGTTGGCTGAAGGCAACTTCGACTGTTTCCATCGAGGTTCTGCTGCCTGCGATCAGCTGCAGTGCCTGTTCCGGGAGGACTGCCTGCAGCAAAAGGAGATCAGGCACTAGCTAGCTCCACAACGCCAGATAGACAAAAAAAAGAAAATCCCAAATTCGAAATTTGTTATTGAAATTTGAAATTTCCGCGTCGAGTACTGACATCTGGGGGCCAGCCAGGGTATGGAGATCCACAGGGACCAGACCTATGCGGTTATCACCGGGGACATCATAGGCTCCTCCAAGCTGGATCCCGCAAACAGGCAGGAGCTGCATCAAGTCATGCTTACGGCCTGTTCCAGGCTGCGGGAGGTATTTGCCCGTGCTGTGCCCCTGGAGGTGGACATCTTTCGGGGGGACAGCTGGCAGCTCTTGGTAACTGAGCCGGAGAAGTCCCTGCGCATTGGTCTGTTGTATCGGTTGGACATCAAAATCAGGTTTGCCAGCAAAGTGGACTCCAGGCTGGCCATAGGCCTGGGCAGGATACTTTTCCTGCCCGGGGACAGGGTCAGCCAGGGGGAAGGGCCTGCATTCAGACTTTCCGGCCAGGCACTGGACAATCTGCCAGCCTACAGCGCCCTGGGCCTGGGTATGGATTCTTCTGGCCAGCAGCAGGGCTGCAGCGAGCTGCTACAGGGTTCCCTGTTTCTCCTGGATGCTATACTGCGTAGCTGGAGTCCTAAGCAGGCCCTGGCTGTGTACGGGGCGCTGCAGGACTGGACCCAGGAAAGGATCACCTCGCTCTGGCAGCCCAAAATTTCCCAGCAGACAGTAGCAGAATATCTACAAAAGGCTGGCTGGGGCAATGTCAAACATTTTCTGAGGGTCTTCGAGGCCAATGTTCCTTTTTCTGGACCTTGACAGGCTTTAAGACCTGTAAATCAGCTTTACAGGTTTAAAAGCCTGTGAAAGATAGAAAGATAATGCTGCATGGAAACCTCGGTGCTTATCTGTCTGCTGGCTGCACATATATTGGGGGATTTTTTCCTGCAGAGCGCGCGCCAGGCCCAGGGCAAGGCCAGGCTCCCTGTGCTCGCAGAGCACGCCCTGGTGCATGCCATCCTGAGCTACGTCTTATTAGGGGTCTGGGCTTTGTATTGGCTTCCAGCAGCTGTATTTATTAGCCACGCAGCAATTGATCTGGTCAAATCCAGGGCAGGTCCTGGCTCACTGCGGGCTCTGCTCCTGGATCAGGGAGCACACCTGGCAGTGCTTTTGCCTTTGGCCTGGCTTCTGTCCGGGTCCCAGGCAAGCCAGGATGTTTTCTGGGTCCGGGTTCTGGGTCCGGCCTACCTGGAGGCCCTGGTCCTGGTTTCCGGGTTTGTGGTTGCGGTGTTTGCAGCAGGCATCGCAATAATGTACGCAGTGCAGCCCTATGTTCGGCAGCTGAAAGCCTGGAGGCAGACCCAGGATCAGGCCGGGCTGGAGCCCCGAGGGCTGGAGCATGCTGGCCGGCTTATAGGTCAGCTGGAGCGCAGCCTGATCTTCCTATTCCTGCTCATGGGCCAGCCCGGCGGATTGGGCCTGTTGCTGGCAGCCAAGTCCATCCTGCGCATCGGTCAGCTCAAAGATACAGAGGAAAGACTGCAGGCTGAGTACATTATCCTGGGCACCTTGATGAGCTTTGCCCTGGG
>JBKGXZ010000175.1:0-3070 GCA_046546355.1 Desulfohalobiaceae bacterium
GTCTGTGGCCAGAGGCAGGGCTGTCTAGCACTCGCCCAGGGCCTTGAGCAGAGCCTGGGTCAAACTGTGGTGCTGCTCCGGATCCAGGAGCTTATTGCCCTCCGAGTCAGTGACGTAGAAGACATCCAAGACCTGAGCCCCGGGGGTGGAAATCTTGGCCAGCTGAATATTCAGCTCAAAGCTGTGCAGGGTTTTGGAGATGGTATGGAGTACTCCTGGCCTCTCCCAGGTATAGACCTCAATCACAGTATAGAAGTCAGAGGCCTGTTCATCTATATAGACCCGATCCTTTTTTCTGACCAGCTGTCTCTTGCCCAGCCTGGGGCTGGGCTTTTTTTTCTGCAGATATTCCTGGATGAAGATCTGCTGCGACAGTAAAGATTGCAGATCCCTTTCCAGCCTGTGCCAGGTTTGCTCCGGATGCAGTGGATCCGGCACACCCTCCAGGAGCAAGACATCTATAGCCACCTCCTGGGAACGGGTATAAATGTCTGCGGCCAGGATATTGAGGTTGTTGGCCCACAGAGCGCCGGTTATCAGGTCGAAAAGCCCGGGCCTGTCCCTGCAGACCAGGCTCAGCTCCCACATGCCAGCCTGTCTTTGCCTGGTGTCCAGCTGGAACAGGGAGTTTTGCAGCTGCTCCTCCATTTTGAAATGCCTGTAGATAGCCTCTGGATCCTGATTGAGTATATAGCGCAGGGAAAAACCCTCCAGCCACTCCAGCACCCTACGGCTTTCTTCGCCTGGACCCAGCCTGGTCAGGATCTTTTCCTGGGCCTGCTTGGTCCTGGTCTTCAGGTCCACACTTTGCCACTCTTCCTGCTGCAGCATCTTGCGCAGCTTGAAGTACAGCTCATTCAGCAGGGCAATGCGCCAGGAGTTCCAGGCCTGGGGCCCGGTAGCCCGGGAATCAGCAATGGTCAGCAGGTAGAGCATGTCCAGCATCTGCCTGGAGCCCAGCTCCAGGGCGCATCTCTCCAGGGGTTTCTCATCCGAAAGATCCCTCTTCAGGGCGGTCTCAGCCAAGAGCAGGTGCTTTAGCACCAGGGTGCTCAATATCTCCTGCTCACCTTGACCCAGATTGAGCCTCAAACCGATATCCCGGGCCAGATCCGCACCCATCCTGGCGTGCCTCCCACCCTGACCCTTGCCCAGATCGTGGATCAGGCCAGCCAGCAAAAGCACTCTGCCGTGCTGCAGATTCTGGAACATACCCTCCAGGTCCGGCCTGTGCTGCAGTATCTCCTCCTGGATATGGCCCAGGTTATGCAACTCCTGAACCGTTCGCAGCAAATGCTCGTCCACAGTATATGTATGGTAGGCATCATGCTGCACCCTGTAGCGCACCCCCTCAAACTCAGGCAGGAAGGCCTCCAGGAATCCGGTCTCCAGCATGATCTTCAGCACCGGGAAGGCTGCCTGGGGCTGCTGCAGGATGTAGAAGAAATCCTGCACCACCTCAGGCTGGCCTTGCCAATCCTGGCTCAGGCTGGAAAGACTTTCCCGGATCACTTGCCCGGTTTCATGCTGGATGTGAGCCCCATACTTGGCTGCCTCCGCGAAAAAGCGCATTAAGAGGGCCGGATTGGAACGGATAAGCTCCGGGTCATGGAACCAGATCAGCTCCCCCTGCAGGACAAAAGGCCCGGGCAGGACCTTGGATTTCTGGTTCTTCCTGCGCTCTGGCCCTATCTCGTACGCCAGGCGCTCCAGGAGGAAGCTGGTTACCCTGCGCACCCTGGCTGTATGCCAGTAATAATGGCGCATGAAGGCCTCCACCCCGTGACCGATGTCCTGCCCAGCCTCAAAGCCCAACCGCAAAGCCAGCTGCTCCTGATCCTGCAGCAGCAGATGATCCTGCTTGCGCCTACTGATAGTATGCAGCTGCAGCCTGACCCGCCACAGAAAGTCCTGGGCCTGCTGCAGCCAGTTCACCTCCCTGGAGGTGATCCAGCCCTGGCTGCACATTACCTCCAGCCTGGGACTATCCAGGAAAATCCAGCCCAGCCAGCGCAGGGTATGCAGATCCCTTAGTCCTCCCAGGCCCTCTTTGAGATGGGGCTCCAGGAGATAGATGCTCTCTGCATAGCGCTTGCTGCGCTGGGCCCTGCTCTCCTGCACCTGCTGCAGAAACTTCTTCTTCTGCCTAGGCCCTGCAGATTCTTGGTTCTTGTTTTGCCAGTCCGAATAAAACTCCCTGTCTCCAAACAAAAAGCAGGGCTCCAGATAGGAGGTCCTGGCTGTGAACTCCCTGGAGCACAGCTTGTTCAGCCCGGATGGGGAGAGCACTGCATGTCCCACCTCAAAGCCAGCATCCCAGAGGCTGCAGACCAGATCCTGCACAAAGCCCTGCAGCTCCTGTCTGAGCTGCTTGCGGTACAAGATCAAAACATCCAGATCAGAGGCAAAGCTGAGCTCCCCTCTGCCCAAGCCACCCACCCCCAGCAAGGCCCAGTCCCGCATTCCTGTATCCTTGGGCTCCAGCCTGCTGAAGCCTGTGACAATCTCCTGGCCGTAAGCCCTGGCATCCTGGATTCCAGGCACATAGCTGGAGCATTGGTCCTGGAACTTGTTCCTGGCCTGGCGCAGTGCCTGGATAGCTTCAGCGAATCCCATACTTTTTGCCTGATGAGTACAGCTTTCTTGGATCAAAAAAACCGGTGTGTTGGATTTCAAGGCCTGAGACAACTGCTGCCTATACAGCCTGTTGGCCCCTCTCACCAGTTCTGATGCGCACGATCTCTTCCACAGGCAGGACAAATATCTTACCGTCGCCTATCTTGCCGGTCTGGGCCCCGCTGATAATAGCCTGCAGCACATCGTCCACAATCTCGTCATCTACCACCAGCTCCAGCTTGAGCTTGGGCAGAAAGTCCACCACATACTCCGCGCCCCGATATATCTCGGTATGTCCTTTCTGCCTGCCAAAGCCACGCATCTCGGTCACGCTCATGCCCTTGATCCCCATCTCAGTAAGCTTGTCCTTGACATCATCCAGCTTGAAAGGCTTAATCACGGCTTCTATCTTTTTCATATCCCCTCCCTGTTTTCGGGCTTGTTCCATGTCATT
>JBKGXZ010000176.1:0-3051 GCA_046546355.1 Desulfohalobiaceae bacterium
GCCTGCAGCAAAACCAAAAACAGGAGAGGATCCTATGAGGCCCAAAGTGTTTACCCCCTGTCTTATGACAGGGGTGATTTTCAGCCTTTTGCTGGCCTGCAGCGTCCTGGCCCAGGAAAAAGCTCAAGACACTGGAGAGCGAGCGCGCAAGCCGGTCTCGGAGGCGGTGGACATCCGCCAGCAGACTCAAAAGGAACGCGAAGAGTGGCAAGAGGAACGACAGGAGATGGTGGACCGCTATGACCGCTTGCAGGAGGAGAACAAGGACTTGAAGGACCAGCATGGGGAGCTAAGGGAACAGGTTGAGACCGCAAAGGAGCGGGTCTCTGACAAGGAGAAGCAACTGCAGGACATAGAACAGGTGGCCGAAGATATTGAGCCCTTTCTGGATAACAGGCTGGCCAGCCTGGAGCAGCTGGTGGAAAAAGACCTGCCCTTCCTGCGGGCAGAGCGGGAGAAGCGCCTGCAGCGGCTGGAGGAGCTCATGCAGGATTCGGAACAAAAGGTCAGCGAGAAGTACCGCAGGATTATGGAGGCCTTTCTGGTGGAGGCTGAGTACGGCAGGACCATCGAGGTGCAGCAAAAGAGCATCCAGGTGGAAGGGCGCAGCATTAGGGCGGATATTTTCCGTCTGGGCCGCCTGGGCCTGTTCTATCAAACCAGGGATAATCAGGAAAGCGGCTGGTACAACGTGGCCCAGGAAGAGTGGCAGGAACTGCCAGTGAAATTCAATCGGGCTATTGGCAAGGCTATTGATATCGGAGCTGAGCGGCAGCCTGCGGAGCTGCTCACAATGCCTTTGGGCAGGCTGGAGGTAGAATGAAAAGGTTAGTCTGTATAGCTTTACTCCTGGTGTTGGGCGGACTTGCAGCCAGCCCTGTGTCTGCTGAGCAAGATATGCGTCAGGTACAGATCGAGGCCAGGCAGGAGAGAGAGCGTCTGCTGCTGCAGGCCAGGCAGGAAAAGAAGGCTGCAGAAGAGGAGGCCAGGCAGGCCAGGCAAAAGATCCTGCAGGACAGAGAGTCCCTGGAAACTGCTATCTCTGAGTTGGAGGCAGAGAACCAGGAATATGAGGATGCTATTGCCTCTTTGAAGCCAGAGCTAGAGAACCTGGATGAAAAGGAAGACGACCTGGATCAGAAATTGGCGGAAACTGACAGCATGATCAATGAGCTGCAGGGGAGCATCCGGGCCAATGCCAAGGATGTCAGGGATCTGGTGCAGGACAGCCTGCAAACGTCCCTGGATGAGGAGCAGGCCCAGGCCCTGGAGGGCATAGCTGAAGAGGATGACTTCCCAGGGATGGACCAGATCAGGATGATGGCGGACATCCTGGAGCAGGAAATACGGCGCTCAGGCACGGTGCGTCTGGAGCAGGGCAGTATCGTGGATCGCTCCGGGCAGGAGCAAGAGGCAGAGCTTTTATTTATCGGCAATTTTACTGCTGCCTACAGGAACAGCCAGGAGACTGGGTTTCTGAGCCCAGGCTCCGGCGGGGAGCAGCGGTTTGCCCTGTCCAGCCTGCCCTCCTGGCGGATGCAAAATTCCCTGGATTCCTACATGGACGGGGAAAGCCAGGCTGTGCCCATGGATATCACCAAGGGCGGGGCCCTGCGCCAGCTGACCCACGAGCTGAGTCTCAGGGAGCAGATCTCCAAAGGCGGCCCCCTGGTTTGGCCCATTTTGTTCCTGCTGGGCCTAGGGCTGATCATTATCCTGGAGCGGATTGTATTCCTGCTGCGCAAGCGCTTTGACTCCGAGGGTTTTATGAGCTCGGTAGAGACCCTTATGCAGGACGGCAATCTGGATAAATGCCAGCAGGCCTGTGACGGACAGGGAGGAAAGCCGCTGCCCAGGGTGATCAAGGCCGGGCTCAGCTGCTGCCACATGTCCCGGGAGGAAATGGAGAACTCCCTGCAGGAGGCTATTTTAAGGGAGATTCCTCCCCTGGAGCGCTTTTTGTCCACTTTGGGCATGCTGGCCGCGATAGCGCCTTTGTTGGGTCTCTTGGGCACGGTGACCGGGATGATCAACACCTTCCAGGTCATTACCTTGCACGGCACAGGGGATCCGCGCATGATGTCCGGAGGGATCTCCGAGGCCTTGGTGACCACCATGCTGGGACTTTCCGTGGCCATTCCCATGCTCATGGCCCATACCTGGCTGAGCCGGGCTGTGGAAAAGAAAATTGAGGATATGGAGGAGAAGGCTGTGGCCTTGGTGAACATGGCCCATAAGGGCAGGGATGTTGAACATGAGTAGGCCTTCAGGGGTTTTGCTGCGCTCAGAGTCACAGGCTTGGGTTGTAGCTGCGCGAACAGGAGTTCCCCCCAATACTTCAGGCTTAGGAGGTTTTCAAAGTTGCAGTGACTCACAGCCTTACAACTCTTCGCGCCGGCAGACCCCTGAAGTCCTCCAATCGCAATTATGGATACGGCTATAAGGAATGACTGAGACCTTGCTGACTGCATTGTACCAGATGGAGGAATACTTCCAAAGCGGTGGAGTGGTGATGCTGCCCCTGGCAGCGGTCAGCCTGGTGATGTGGATGCTGATCGTGAACCGGGTCTTGTACTTCAGGCGGTTGCATCGCAAAAACATGGGCTCCAGGACCGCCTGGGAGCATATCCATGAAAACCGGATGCCTGATCCCAAGCAGTACCGGGGTGCGGTGTCCCTGCTGGTGGCGGAGTTCATGCGCAACAGGAAAGGGGATCCTGAGGTGGACCGCTATATCTTGGATGAGTCAGTTCTGCGTATCAATCGTTCTCTGGAGGACTATCTGAGCCTGATCGGGTCCCTGGCTGCGGTGGCTCCGCTCCTGGGTCTTTTGGGCACCGTGATTGGGATGCTCATCACCTTTGACGTGATTTCTATGTTCGGCACCGGAAATGCCAAGGCCCTGGCCGGGGGCATTTCCGAGGCCCTGATCACTACCCAGACCGGGCTGTTGGTAGCCATTCCAGGCATGTACATGAAGGGTTTTTTGGACAAGCGGGCCCAGAACTTGAAGCAGCGTAACACAATTATAGGCTATTACTTGCGCAGGCA
>JBKGXZ010000177.1:0-3041 GCA_046546355.1 Desulfohalobiaceae bacterium
TGCCGCGCTACCGAGGTTTAAAAAACGTTTTTTGCCGCAAATCCAAAAGGTCACTTTACCTGCGTTCGCAACCAGATTTTGTTTTTTATCTAACAGTATTATTTTGTACATAAGGACTTTTTGCTCTCGCTTCTTTGGCCCCAGCCCGCAAATTTGGGTATTCTTGAGATTGTCAAAACGGCTAACCCTTGCTAAAAATAATTATCAATCAGCTTTGCAGAGCTCTCCATACCTATGTATGGCTTACAATGAATATATATAGAAATAAAGCTTACCGGTTTCCAATCCCTTGAGCCCCAAAAGCTTCATAGCTGTAACTATCTGAAAAAAATGGGTAGATCTATGCAGGAACCAACCTATGAAGAGCTGCAGCAACAGGTAGCCCGCCTCAAGCAGGAGCTGCTATCTGCTAAGCTTTCCAGTGGCCAGGCAGATCTTGAGGATATCAAGCTGCAGGGTGTAGTGGAGCACTCCCTGCAGAGCGTGGCCTTGATGGAGCTGGAAAGCTGCAGGCTGACTCAGGTCAACGACAATTTCTGTCAGGAATTCATGGTCTCCAGGGAGTCTGCTCTGCACAACACCTTGAGCCAGCTGGGAGTCTGTGCTGAAGATGAGCAGCAGAGGCTACTGCGCGATTTGCATGCCTTTGGAGCTCTCCAAGACCTGGAGCTACAGTCCCTGCTTGCTGACGGCAGCAGGAAGCATAGCACCCTCTCTGCCAAGACAGTAAGCTTTGCTGGAGGGCAGCAGGCCCTGCTTTTGTTCCAGGACTTCACCCGGCTCAAGCAAACAGAAAGGGATCTGCTGCAGGCCAAGAACGTGGCAGAGGCGGCCAACACAGCCAAGTCAGAATTTTTGGCCAATATGAGCCATGAGATCCGGACTCCCTTGAACGGCATCCTGGGCATGCTGCAATTGATGCAGATGTGCGACCTGGACCAGGAGGTTCAGGAATACGTGCAGCACGCCCAGCTGGCCTCCAAGAATCTGAATACTATTCTGGCGGACATCCTGGACCTGGCCAAAATCGAGGCCGGGAAGATGAGCATTGCGGAATCGGGCTTTGATCTGCAGGATGTGCTCAACGAGGTCTACGGCTCCTTTATCTATCAGTTCAACCAAAAGGGACTGCTGCTGGTCATGGAGTTGGACCCCCAGACACCGCAAAGGCTCCTGGGCGATCCAGCCAGGATCAGACAGGTCCTGTTCAATCTGGTGGGCAATGCTGTGAAGTTCACTACTCAGGGCAGCGTGACTGTAACTGTCAGCCCTTTGCAGATGGCCCTGCCTGAAGGGGGAGCCAGACTAGATTATCTGCATAGCCCAAAGGACCGGGTCAGGCTCCTGGTTACTGTAGCAGATACAGGCAGCGGAATTGCGGAACAGGATCTGGCCCAGATTTTTAATCCCTTTGTCCAGGCCAGGGCCACCCAGACCAGCAGTCAGGGCGGCACCGGGCTGGGCCTGCGCATAGTCAAGGAATTCGTGGAGCTGATGGGCGGGAACATCAGCCTCTGCAGCTCTGAAGGACAAGGCACTACTGTCTATTTTACCCTGGAGCTCGGCTTGGAGCAGCCTGAAACCCAGCAGGGACTGCAGGAAGTTGAGGCTCAAGAAGAGCAGGCTTTGCCCAGACACAGCATCCTGGTGGTGGATGATGATCGTTTGAACCGTTTGACTGTCAGCAGCATGCTGAAAAAATACGGCCAAAGAGTGACTGAGGCTGCAGGCGGCCCTCAGGCCCTGCAGATTTTATCCGGCCAGGAGCATGACCTGGTGCTCATGGATATACGCATGCCGGAAATGGACGGCTTGGAAACCACCAAGCATATCAAGGACATATACGCAGAAAAAGGTAGTTCTCCGCCCAGGATCATCGCCATGACCGCCTATGCCATGCAGGGGGACAGGGAAACCATGCTCCAGGGCGGCATGGACGGCTATTTGGCCAAGCCCTTCCGCTGGCAGGACCTGGCCGGATTTCTGGATCTTTCGGAGTCCAAGGAGCTTTAATGTCAGACATTTCCTCTCTCCTGGCCCTGGCCCCTGGGGACCATCTCTGCTGCATGTACATGACAGAAGCCGAGCACCAGGAAGTTCTGGTGCCCTTTATCAGGGACGGTCTGCAGCAGGGTCACAGGGTGATCTATATAGTAGATGCCCGCACCGCGGAAACAGTGATCGGATACCTGCAGCAGGCGGGCTTGGACCCTGAGCAGGCGCAAAAAGCCGACAGATTGCGCATCTCCAGCTCCCAGGAGACCTATCTGCGAAACGGGAGCTTTGACCCGGACAGCATGCTGGAGCTGTTGTACAAAGAGGTGCAGCAGGCTGCAGATGACGGCTATCAGGCCCTTAGGGTCACCGGGGAGATGAGCTGGGCCCTGCGCGGCCTGCCCGGCTCAGACAGGCTCATGGAATACGAAGCCAAACTGAATCAGTTCTTTCCCGTCCACAAGGCCATCGGGCTCTGCCAGTACGACATGCGCCGCTTCGAGCCAGAGGTCCTATTGGATGTCCTGGCCACGCATCCCATAGCAGTAGTGCGCAACACCTGCTACCAGAACATGTACTACGTGCCCCCTGAGGAGTTTATGGGCTCGGGCAGGGCCCAGGCTGAGCTGGAGCGCCGCTTGCACAACCTGGAGGAGCACAGGCTGATGCAGGCCAGGCGCGAACAGCTGGAGGCAGAGCTCAGGCAAAGCGAAGAGCAGGCCAAACGGGAAGCTGAGTTCAGCAATGCCATCCTGGACAATGCCGGGGCCTTGATTGTGATCCTGGATGATCAGGGCAGAATTGTGCGCTTTAACCGCACCTGCGAAAAACTGACCGGCTACAGCGCCCAGGAGGTGCAAGGCAGGACTCTCTGGGAAACCCTGATCCCTGAGGAAGATGTGCAGCCCACCAGGAAGACTTTCCAGGAGCTGAGCTGCGGCAGGTTCCCAAATCGGCTGCAAAACGACTGGCTGGACAAGAACGGAGAAAGGATTCGAGTCTCCTGGTCCAATACCTGCCTTTTGGATACAGAGCACAATGTAGAC
>JBKGXZ010000178.1:0-3004 GCA_046546355.1 Desulfohalobiaceae bacterium
TTGATAGGTTTGACTTTGGGATGTTTTCCTGCAATTTTATGAAACGAATTGGCTACCGGGTATCAGTTACCAGGATGGAATCAGATAACTATCATGCCCTAAATGGACACAACGAAGCATGGAAAATTTCAACCCGCAAAGCAAAAGGCGAGCACCGCTCGCCCCTACTAGCATCGCAGCAGCACCTCGCTCCAAAACAGGCCTATATGAAGGCCTTAGCTTGTAGGGGCGACTGGCAGTCGCCCTTTTTGGAGAAAGCTATTGCTACATCTAGTTTTGCATACAAAACTGACAACTGACAACTGTTAACAGGAAAACCAGCAATGCAAATCTTGATCCTGGGCGCAGGGGCATTGGGCAGCCTGCTGGGAGCCAGACTGGCAAAAAGTCAAGCCCGGGTCGCCCTGTTTAGCACCAACCAAAAACACATGCAGGCCATCCAGAGCCGGGGGCTGGAGATTATCGAGCTGGATCAGGGCATCAGCAAGCATCAGCTCCAGGCCTGGTACAGGCCGGAGCAGATCTCCCCTGCCCCGGATCTGGTGCTGGTCCTGGTCAAGAGCTACTCCACACTGCAGGCTGTGCAGACCATTTTGCCCTCCTGCAGCCAGCAAACCATTTTTTTGACCTTGCAAAATGGCATAGGCAACTGGGAAAAAATAGCCAAGGCAGTGCCCCGGAAGAATATCCTGGCAGGCATCACCGCTCAAGGTGTTACCTATCTGCAGCCAGGCAAAATCAGGCACGGCGGGGACGGTGAGACCAGCATTGGCGAGATCCAGGGCCCGGCAGCACAACGTGTACAGAGTATAGTGGACATTTTCCAGCAGGCCGGACTCCAAGCCAAAGCCACGGATCGAACTCAGGATCTGCTCTGGCACAAGCTCTTGATCAATACCGGTATCAATGCCTTGACTGCGGTGCTCAGGGTGCCCAATGGGGTCATCGCTGAATCAAGACCAGCCCAGGAAGTGGCCCTGGATGCTGTACGTGAAGGCCTGGCCCTGTCCAAGGCCCAAGGACTGGATCTGGACGGTGAGGCAATCCAGGAGCAGGTGCTGCAGGTAGCCCGAGCCACAGCCCAGAACATCTCCTCCATGCATCAGGACCTGCTTCGGGGCAAACCCACGGAAATTGAGGCCATCAATGGCGCGTTGGTAAACCTGGGTCAGGAACTGGGTATCCCGGTTACTGTAAATCAGACCCTTGCCAACCTGGTGCGGGTGGCCCAGGATTTCTGTAAAGCAAAGGAGGCGCCAAATGCCTGATGCCATGAGCATCCCCGCAATCATCTCAGCCAAGGGCAAGCGCAAGCTGAGTATGCTCACTGCCTATGACTATCCAACAGCGTATTATGTGGACCAAAGCCAAATAGACATGATCCTGGTGGGCGATTCCCTGGCCATGGTGGTCCTGGGTCTGCCTGACACCCTGGGAGTGGGCATGTGGGAGATGCTGCATCACACCAGAGCGGTCAGCAGGGCAGTTCAATATTCCGTTATCATTGGAGATATGCCCTTTATGTCCTACCAGGCCAGCGTGGAGCAGGCAGTTCGCAATGCAGGCAGATTCCTGCAGGAAGGCCGAGCCCAGGCGGTGAAGCTGGAAGGCGGAAGCACTGTGCTGCCCCAGATCCGGGCCATTGTGCAGGCCGGGATCCCTGTACAGGGCCATCTGGGACTTACCCCGCAAAGTGCGGGCCAGCTGGGTGGGTTCAAAGTCCAGGGCCGGGATTTTGCTGCAGCAAAAAGGCTGGTAGAGGACGCCCAGGCCTTGGAGGAAGCTGGCTGCTTCAGCATTGTCCTGGAGGCTATCCCTGCGGAGGTGGCGGACAGGATAACCCAGGCTGTGTCCATTCCTACTATCGGCATCGGCGCAGGCCCGGGCTGCGACGGCCAGGTCCTGGTCCTGCATGACCTGGCTGGGCTATTCGAGAGGTTCACCCCCAAATTCGTCAAGAAATACGCCAGCCTGGGCCAGGAGCTACAGCAGGCCGTGCAACGCTTCCGCCAGGAGGTGGAGTCAGGGAGCTTCCCCGGCCCTGAGCATACTTTTCATCTGTAGCCATTTTAACACTGCAGCGAAGTTGGACTTTTGACGGCAATGCTTATCAGGGCTTACCCGCGCAGGTAGGGGCGAAAAATGTTTCGTCCCTCATACTGGAGCCGCAGATTATAGTGAATAAAAAACAAACACATTCGCATTTTCCAAGAGCTTCAAATCAAGACCGGCCAAACTCCAAGCACAAGCTTTCCCATGCACCAAGCCCAACTGCAGACCCTAATCCAAAGCCTGCCCAAACATCCTGGCCTGATGCACAAGGAGAGGCACTTCAATGCAGCAGTGCTCATCCCCTTGGTGGAACAGGACCAGGAATACTACTTCCTTTTCCAGAAAAGGGCGGCTCACATCAGACAGGGAGGAGAGATCAGCTTCCCTGGCGGGGAGTTCGAGCCTGGGCAGGATCAAAGCTGCTTGCAGGCTGCCCTGCGGGAAGCCAGGGAAGAGCTGGGGATCAGCGCGGAGAAAATAAAAGTCAAGGGCAATCTGGACACCTTTGTCTCCCCCAGGGGCATTACCATCGACAGCTTCCTGGCTGTGCTGGACATTCAAGGCCTAGAGGAGCTTACTCCTGACAGAAGAGAAGTGGAAGACCTGTTTTTGCTCCCGGTATCCTGGTTTTTGCAAAACGAGCCCCGGGTCTACAATCTCAAACTGGAGATCAAACCCATCTACACTGATGCAGACGGCAACAAGGCCCAGCTGCCAGTGCAGGAGCTGGGTCTGCCGGAACACTACGAAAAACCCTGGCCAGGCATGGAACATCGGGTGTTTGTTTATCAGACCCCAAAGGCTGTAATCTGGGGACTTACCGCAGAGCTGGTGCATTATCTGGTGCAAAGACTGCAGGGGGACTTAAAGGGCTAACCAGGAGGACCAGGCAAAGGGAACAAAAAGATAGATAATTACAGCTCTCTAAAAAAAGGGCGACCGGCGCTCGCCC
>JBKGXZ010000179.1:0-2994 GCA_046546355.1 Desulfohalobiaceae bacterium
GGCTTGCCGCACATACCCTTTACAGTGCAGCCCTCGTTCTTGGCGGTTTCTTGGCATTGAAAACAAAACATGTTCAAGCTCCTTGGTTTATTGGTTCTGTTGGGTACTTTGTTATTGAGCCCAGACTAGGCCCATGAATTCCCTATTTCTTTGATCTCCATCAAATAGGTTTTAAAAAGGCAAAAAAACAGCCCCGCAAGGACAACTTCGACCCTCCTGCTTTGGAGCACTATCTGCCTAGATTTCAGAGCTATTACGATCCATTCAGGCCTGCTTTCAAGCCGGATTTGCGAGGATTCAAGCCCAGCTTGAAAATTCAGGGCACCTTCAGCCCAATGCCTTCCTTGTCTCCAACATAACTTATTAAGATATTACCACTCTTGGAAACCATATTGCTTTTGGCGCATTTCTTGCTTAGATTTAAAGCTGCTTTTTCCAGCTGCCATAGAAACCCCAAATCCCCAAAGGCAAACAAAAGAACCATGTCCCATTGGTTTCGACATTGGCCCTGTTTTCTACTGCTTATTATCCTGGTCTGCCCCGTGCTGTTTGCCTCAAAAGGCCTTCTGGCCCAGGAAGAGCTGGCCCAGGAGTCCGAGCTGAAAGACCTGGAGCCCATCCTGCAGGCCGAAGCCGAGACCTTCAAGCAGCAGATGCAGGTCATTGAAGCAGCAGAAGAAAAACTGCCGGACATGATGCAAAGCTTCCAGTCCAAAGAGCAGAAGCTCCTGCCTAAGCTGAACAGGCTCATGAGGCTGAAAGCCTTTGTAGGGGCAAACTTCAAGGAGCTGGTATTCCTGAGGCAATTCCTGGAGCGCCTCAGGCAGGAACATGCCCAGAGCATGGCTCCTCTACAGCAGGAGCTGGAAAGGCTGGATAAGGCTCGCTCCAGGCTGCAGGAGTTAAAGCAGGAGCTTTTGGAACGTATCCAGATGGATTCTCACTTTGCAGTAGGCCAGGATCAGGAGCAAAGGCTGGAGGCCTACAACTCCCTGCTGCAGAAAAACGACCAGCTGCAGTTCAGAATCCAGTCCATCCTAGACAGTGCCCGCAATACCTCCCAGCGCATTTCTTCCTTGCATTCCTCCCTGCAGCAGGAACTGGATCAAGTCTGGAGATCGCATTTCTTCTCCCAGGAGACCTCAATTAAAGATCTCAGCCTTCAGAGGCTGCTCCAGGATTTTCAGGAATGGCGGCAGGGACTGCCTGTATATTTCAACTTCTTCTTTATTGGCCAGATGCCCTGGCTCAAGTACTTGGGCTATGGCCTGGGCCTGGCAATAGCTTTGTCTGTCTTGGCCCTCGCAGTGATGAAAAAGCTACGTGCCAATCTGCCCCAGCCCGGGCCAGCAGGCCCATTTATTCTGCCCTTGCTCCTGATATGCTGCTCCCTTAGCCTTTGGGCAATGGCAGTATTCCTGCCCAATGCCTTTCCGTCGGTGCTGCTGTTGACCATCATTCAGATCCTGCTCCTGCAAGGCTTGTCTCTCCTGCTGTGGCGCTTCAGGCTATTTGGCAAATCTGGGGGCTACTCTGGCTTGAACCCTTTGATTCCCCTTTGGTGGCTGTTTGCAGCCTCCCTTATCCTGCAGAGCCTGAACCTGCCCAGCAGCCTGCTGATCCTGATCTGGCCCGCAGTCCTGGTACTGTGTGTGCTCTGGCTGCTCAGGTCTTACCCCAATGCACAGCTGCGCTTGGAGCGCAGCATACTCATCTTCGCACTGGCTGCCCTTTTGCTCCTGACATTGGCCGCACTGACAGGCTGGGTAAACCTTTCCCTGCTGCTGGGCTCCTTTATCTTTGTCCTGGGCCTCTCCTTGCAGTTAGGGGCTGTGACTGCCGAGCTCCTGAAAGCTAGAGTCGCCCTGCTGCCGGACTCCAACCTGGGCTATCTGGGCCAGGGCCTGATCCAGGGCACAGGGGTGCCCCTGCTCTGGATCCTGTCCCTGCTGCTGGCTGTCATCTGGCTGAGCGTAAATATGGGGGATGTGCAGTTCCTGCAGGAGATCACCAGGCTGAATCTGGGTTGGGGGGCGATCTCCGTGAACATGTTCCGGCTGATTCTGGTCCTGATCGGCTTCTATCTGGCCAGATCCAGCCTGGTGATCCTGCGCTCCATCATGGACAGCATGGCAGAGGACAAGGAGCATCTGGATCCAGGCACCACAGCCACCTTGAAGACCTTGATCACCTATGTGGTCTGGGCAGTATATCTGGTCTTGGCCCTGGCTTTTCTGGGATTAAATCTAACCAGCCTGACAGTGGTGGCCGGTGGCTTGAGCGTAGGCATCGGCTTTGGCATGCAGTCCATAGTCAACAACTTTATCAGCGGGCTGATTTTGCTCTTCGGCCGGGCCATCAAGCCCGGGGATATCATCCAGGTGGAGGACCTCTGGGCCGAGGTCCAGGAGGTGAACATCCGCTCCACAGTGGTGGAGACCTTTGATAAGTCCACCATTTTGCTCCCCAACTCAATGCTGATTGAAAAACAGATCACCAACTGGACTCTAGCGGACAAAACGATCCGCAGGACCATCACTTTGGGCGTGGCTTTCGGCTCTGACATCCAGCTAGTCAAGCGCCTGCTGCAGTATATCGCAGAGACCCATCCAGAGGTGCTGAACAAGCCCCTGCCCTTTGTCAGGTTTGCGGACTTCGGCCCCAGCTCCCTGGTGTTCACCCTGTATTTCTTTGCCACCATTGATAAGGCCTGGGACGTGGAGTCTGCCCTCAGGTTCGAGATAGACCAGATATTTAGGGAGTACGGTATCAAGATCGCCTTCCAGCAGCACGACCTGCATCTCCAAAGCGCAGCTGGCCTGGAGGAGCTTTTCCAGCGCAGCAAGCTCAAGGAACAGGAGGCTGCTGAACCTGAAAGCAGCTAGGCGGCTTATGATCTACGTAATGTCTATTGCCCTGGCTTATGGGACACCTCGCATCAAGAGGACCCTGCCCTGTATTGGTCAAAATATCGATAACGATTACGACCACGAC
>JBKGXZ010000180.1:0-2987 GCA_046546355.1 Desulfohalobiaceae bacterium
CCAGGCCCAGGAAGCAGGAGATCTGTGCTGCCCTGAACCGACTGCGCAGCCTCAAGGTGGAGCAGGTGGTTTGAGCTGGTCATAACCTCCATGCCCTGGCGGCACCAGGAAGCATGGAAAACTTCAACCCGCAGCGCAACAGGCGACCGCCGCTCGCCCTCTGTATTGGTCAAAATATCGATTACGATTACGACAAAGACAATGACTGCGAGGGGAGGGCAGAGCAAATCGGAATCGTGGTCGTTGTCGTAGTCGCTGTCGATACTGATGATATCAATCTTACCACGGGCAGAAGGGCGATCGGCCTGCCCGCATTGCTTGCGCAAAGGCGCTGCTGGCGGGGTGGTCGCCCTTTTTAGAGAGAGCTATTGCTGGAGATCCAGTTTTGCATAGGGATCTAAAGGTTTTCCGGATCGATCTCAGGCTCCTGCTGTGCCTCTGCTTCCTGCTCCATCTCCTGGGTCAACTGTTTCTGCTTCTCCGGCAGGCTGTAGCGCAGGAAGACTGTCTGGCTCTGCCCCTCCTGCCAGAACTCTATTTGTACGCCATGCTGCTTCCACCTGTAGATTGTGGGCACTCCCTGTTCCTGGACAATCTCCTCAGGCTCTCCGTATTCGCGGTTTAGCTTCTGATGGACATCCTGCAGGATACCCTGCTCTTCAGGGGGGCTGGGAGGGAAGCGGTATTCCACATGGGCCAGGTGTCCATCCTCAGTATAGCAGGCCTGGAGCTGATCCGAGCCTGGCAGGAGCCCATGGCTGAAATACAGGTCGCAGCTGCTGGCCTTGTCCATACGCAAGGGACTGGCTCCTTGCTTCTGCAGGGCATAGCGCATTGCGAATCTGTCAGCCTGGTTCAGAACTATCCCGAACAGACTGAAGGCTTGCTCGGAACCCCCAGCCTGCAGATTTTCCAATTTCAGCTGGGCCGGCTCAGAGCCTTGCTCCGCAGCCTGGGAGTACCATTGTTGGGCCCGGACATAATCGCGTTCCAGGCCGGCCAGGCCCTGTTCAAAGGTCTGGCCCAGAAAAAGCATGGCAGGGACATATCCGTTTTCAGCAGCTTCTTCCAGGAGCTCCAGGCCCTGCTTCTGGTCCTGCTGGTGGAAAAGGCCCAGCAGATAAGATCTGCCCAGGATGAACTGGGAGACCCTTTTTTCGGCTTGGGGGTCTTTTTGAAGAAATTCCAGATACTTTTGGGGGTCCAACCCCTGCTCCTGGCCCAGGCTTGGGGCCGGGAGCATTGCCAGACAGGTGAGAATAAGGCAAAATTTGCAAAGAATATTAGGTACGCTCATGATCTCAGCCTGCTGGTTTGAAGGAAGCAGGTCAATTCCTGAATTAGCCCCTATTGGCCCTGAGGCATGAATATTCCAGATTTCAACCAAGCAATGGATTTTCCGGATCCAGCCCGGGAAGACGTGGACGAGCTCCTGGCCATAGGCGGAGACCTCAGTCCGCAGCGCTTGATCTCTGCCTACTCCAAGGGCATATTCCCCTGGTTCAGCCATGACAGCCCCATCCTGTGGTGGTCACCTGATCCCAGGATGGTCCTCTTGCCTGGCCTGCTGCATGTGCCCAGGCGGCTCAGGCGGACGTTGACCCAGTCCAGGTTCAGGGTCAGCCTGAACCTGGATTTTCAGGCAGTGATCCAGGGCTGTGCCCAGGTCAGGCGCAAGGGCAGCTCCGGAACCTGGATCGTGCCCAGCATGATTCAGGCTTACACCAGGCTGCACCAGCTGGGGTATGCCCACAGCCTGGAGGTCTGGGACCAGGACCTCCTGGCTGGAGGCATCTATGGAGTGGCCCTGAGAAGGGCCTTTTTCGGAGAATCCATGTTTCACCGGGTGTCTGGGGCCTCCAAGGTGGCTCTGGTATGTCTGGCCCGCAGGCTCTTTGAGCATGGCTTCTATTTCCTGGACTGCCAGCAGAGCTCCAGGCACCTGCAGGGCTTTGGAGCCCTGGATATGACCCGCCAGGAGTTTCTGAGCCTTTTGAAGCAAGCCCTGCAAGAACCTGAGCCAGGGCCGGAATGCTGGCAGGCAGGCTGGATATGTCCTGAGCATAGCACACACTTGACACCCAGCGAAACACGGCTTTGCCGTTGACCTATGCTCTATTGAGCCAGGTAAACCGAGGGTAAGGAAGGGGACCCCATGACGACCCTCCCCTAACTCCTCCCCGGCCCGGGAGGGGTTAGGCGAGGGTTGCATGATCCCAGCTAATTAGCTGACACTCTTTAACCCAGCGGTGTCAAATGTGAGTAAAGACCAGCCTTGGGGTTCTGGACAGCTAGATGTTGTACAGCTCTTCCCCGGTCAGGACCTGGACCTGGTGCTCCTGCAGGATCTCTATGGCCTGGTCTGTACGGTCAAAGCGGAAGATCAGCACCGCATCCTTGCCGCTTTGCTGCACAAAAGCGTACATATACTCCACATTGATCCCGTTCTGGCTGAGAGTATCCAGGATATGGTGCAACCCGCCGGGCTGGTCCTGGACCTTGACCGGGACCACTGTGGTCCTGCCCACTGTGAAACCGTGGGCCTTGAGCTCCTTCTTGGCAGTTTCGTTGTCCGAGACGATCAGGCGCAGGATGCCGAAATCTGAGGTGTCAGCCAGGGACAGGGCCCTGATGTTGATTCCGGCCTGGCTCAGGGTCTTGGTGACCTCAGACAGCCTGCCGGCCCTGTTTTCCAAAAATACAGATATCTGTTCCACTTTCATAAGCCCTCTCCTTGGATGGTGTTCCTGCAAGGAATAGCGGTAGCTGTCATCAGGATCGATACAACTGATTTCGTCCGCATCACGACCCTCCCCTGGCCCCTCCCTGACCAGGGAGGGGAACTTAAATTCGGGCCTTACGTGCATGACCTAGGACCTTTAATGGGTGACCTCTGATTCCCCTCCCTTTTCAAGGCTGAGCATAGCACACACTTGACACCGTGGGTTTATAATATACTGAAAAATAAGGTCTAAGAAACATTATCC
>JBKGXZ010000181.1:0-2969 GCA_046546355.1 Desulfohalobiaceae bacterium
TGAATCAGGCAAACGCTGCTTTGCTCATTATGGCGTAACGGCGGGTGAATCAACTCACCTTGGCTTGCCTGGGCAATATTCTTGGCCATGCCCTTGAAGATCAGCTTGTGCATGGGCAGGTTCAGGTACCAGTAGATGATGCCCCAGAGACCTTTGGGCAGGAAGCGGGACAGCAGCACCAGCTCGCATTCCTGGGCCTGGGGATCCTGACTGGGCACAGTATTGATCCTGAGCTCCAAAATGGCCTGCCCTGGGGTTTTCATCTCAGCCAGGAGCCTGAGCAGCCAGGGTCTTTCAATATGGATCACCCGCCAGAAGTCCAGGGCATCTCCTATCTGGATCTGTTCCGGGTGTCTTCTGCCTCGGCGCAGGCCCACGCCTCCTACCAGCCGATCCATTTCCCCACGGATATACCACAGGAAATTGCCGAAGTACCAGCCAGTATTGCCCCCGATCCTGGAGATGGGCTTAAAGACTTGCCCAGGCGAGGCCCGGACAGCCACTTTGTAGCCGCATTCCATGATGGTGCCTCCGGCATAAGGGGCATCTCCGCTCATGCACCATTCCGGGGGCTTGAGCTCGCCTGCATCTGACCAGCTGGTCTCCACTTGCTCCTGGGAGAGGCGCTGCAGGGCGGTCTGGATGGCCTGCTCAGCAGTGAGCAGCTGCTGGGGAATGATCTCCTGGATAGAGTTTTCCTTGCAGACCACCTCGTTTTGCAGGCCCTCCACCAGAGGCCTGGCAATAGAAGCAGGAACCGGAGTTACCAGATGCACCCACCAGGAGCTGATTTTGGGGCTTAAGATGGGCAGAGGGATCAGGACCCTGCGTCTTAGGCTGGCAACCCTGCAATAAACGTCAAAGAGCCGGGCATAGGTGAGGATTTCAGGTCCGCCAATATCCAGGGTGCGGCCAATGCACTGGGGATGATCCAGGCTGCCCAGGAGATAGCCCAGCACATTGCGAATGGAGATGGGCTGGCATCTGGTGCGGATCCAGCCCGGGGTGGTCATAACTGGGAGCCTTTCGCAGAGATAGCGCAGGATCTCAAAAGAGGCGCTGCCCGAGCCCAGGATTATAGCAGCGCGCAGGAAGGTGACCGGGACCTGGCCTGCCTGCAGGGTTTTGGCAACCTGGAGCCTGGAGCGCAGGTGAGGGCTTAAGTGATCCGTCTCCTCCCCTAGTCCGCCCAGGTAGATAATCTGCCGCAGGGAATTCTGGGCTGCAGCCCAGGCCATGATCTCTGCTGCCTTGCTGTCTGTATTTGCGAAATCCTTGTTCCCGGGATGCATGGAGTGGATCAGATAATAGGCTGCGAAGCAGCCCTGGCAGGCACGGCGCATGGATTCCGAGTCCAAGGCGTCAGCCTGGAAGAGCTCTAGATTAGGGTCCCCTGCCCAGGGCCTGCTGGCTAGCTTGGCCCGGTTTCTGGCTACTGCCCTGACTTGGTAGCCTGCCTGCAGCAGCCTGGGGATCAGCCTGCCGCCCACGTACCCGGTGGCTCCGGTGACCAGTACTTTTTGTTCTTCTTGCATAGATTGCTTGGCTAAAGGTTGTCAGCATCACGATCGATTACGATTCCGAACACGACCACGATTACAAAGGACGAGTGATTGCCTTTTGTCGATGTTCCTCCATCGCTATCGTTGTCGTAGTCGTAATCGATCTCCTTTGATCTTTTTCCTTTTCTTAAGGCTGGAAGAACCCGTATTCCCGGGCATTGACGTTGTGCTTTTTTTCCTGGTCCAGGCTGGAGTTTGGGCTGGGGCCGTAGTCGTGGCCCGGATAAACTACTGTGTCACCGGGCAGCTGCATGAGCTTGCGAATTGAGGCCCCCAGGGCTTGGCGGTCGGAGTAGGGCAGGTCTGTCCTGCCGCTATCTCCTGCAAACAGGCTATCTCCAGTGAAGAGCATGCCTTGGGTATAGATGCTGATCCCTCCAGGGGTATGTCCAGGAGTATGGATGATCTGCAGGGAGTACTGGCCCAGCGGGAGTTCTTCGTTGCCTTGCAGGGGCCAGTCCACATGCTTGCCGTAAAGGGGGATGTCCGCCTCATGCATGAGCAGGGGAGCGCGGGTCTTATCCAGCAGCTCCTGGTTGCCCCAGGTATGGTCCCAGTGGAAATGGGTATTGATAATATACTCGGGCTGGAGTTTGTTCTCTTCCAGGACCTGAATGATGTCAGGCACATTCCCTGCCGGATCTATAACAGCTGCTTTCTTCTGAGCTTCGCAGCCCAGGATGTAGCAGAATACAGCCATGTCTCCAATAAGCATCTGTTTGACAAACATGTCTAGGACTCCTTATTTGTTTCTCAAGGCTAACAACGAAACCTTCTGCCGTATTTCCGTCATTCCGGGGAGAGCCGGAATCTAGGATAAGAACTAGATCCCGGGTCGGGATCCGGGATCATGGGGCTAGAGCCGGATCAATAAATGAAAGTTTCGCTGTAGTGCTAACTCTAAAGATCTATGCTGAGTTCGGAGATTAGCCCAAAAAACTGGAGGAGTAAATAATGCAAGCCCAATGGGTATTCAAGAAATTGGAAAAACAGGATGGCAGCTTTAGCTTGAAGCTGGGCCTCAAGACCGAAGGTCACCAGGAGCCAGTCTATCTGGAGCAGGAATGCAGCAGTCTGGAGCAGATGCAGGAGCTGGTGCGGCAGACCAGTGAAGCTTTGCAGGCCAAGCTGCAGGAGGCTGAGGAGCTTTGGCGCAGGGCCCGGGAGCAGCAATCCCAGGCTAAGAATGACCCGGAGCAGATCTGGAGTCAGATGCAGGGCATGTCAGAACAGGAAATGCAGGAGTTCTTCAATGCCTTGGGATCCGACCTGCGTAGCCAGGTGGCGGAGCATATCCTGACCACTGCCAATATGTTCAAAGGTGCTGGTGCAGTCTTCGCTGCCAAATATGACGCAGGGCAGATTAGGATGGAATAGAGGCTGGGCGGGCGGATCAACACTGCAGTG
>JBKGXZ010000182.1:0-2965 GCA_046546355.1 Desulfohalobiaceae bacterium
GAGAGCAAAGTAGCTACACAGGATTTGGGCCAGGAAAATTTTTTTACATTACAAAGGAACTATCAGGTATGAGTTGCGATTCGAGGTGCCTATGGCAGTAAAGAGACGCAGGAAAATGTTTATCAGTGTGCTGCCTGCGGAACAGATTGAAGTGGTGCTCAGCAAGGACGGCAAGGTTCAGGAATACTATGTGGAGATGCTGCAGCAGACCAAGACCAAGCGCAATATCTATAAGGGTCTTGTGCACAATATCGATCCTGCTTTGCAGGCAGCGTTTATCAACTATGGGGCAGGCAAGAACGGCTTTCTGCAGGTAGACGAGGTACATCCGGAATACTATCAGGTCCAGGTCAAGTCGGAGAGGAGCCATAAATTCCCTCCCCTGCAGAAGGCGCTGCGCGCTGGGCAGGAGCTTCTGGTACAGGTGGTCAAGGAGCCCACAGGCAACAAGGGGGCCTTTTTGACGACCTATTTGACCCTGCCTGGCAGATATTTTGTGCTCACACCGGGCAGGGAGCAGATGGCCATCTCCAGGAAGATTGAAGACGAAAAGGAAAGGGCCAGACTGAAGCAGATCGTGGAGGAGCTTAAATTAGATCCCGGAGTGGGAGTGATCCTGCGCACGGTGAGTGCGGAGCAAAACAAGACCAACCTCTCCAGGGACCTGCAGTTCTTGAAAAGGCTGTGGAACGAAGTCCGCAAGAATGGCATCTCGGAGAAGGCCCCGGCCCTGATCTACGAGGAGAAGGACCTGGCATTCAGGGCTGTGCGTGACTATCTGACTTCGGACGTGAGCGAGATCTGGGTGGACCATGCGGAAACAGCCAAGCAGATCCAGGATTTTGCGGCCCTGGTATTCCCCAGGCGGAAGCGGATGGTCAAGAAACATGTCAGCCAGGAAAAGACCCTTTTTGAGCGTTTCAATCTGCAAAAGCAGCTGGATGCGGTCTACAACCGCAAAGTTACCCTGCCCAGCGGCGGGGAGCTGGTCTTTGATCAGACAGAGGCCCTGATGGCCGTGGATATTAACTCCGGGAAGATAGCCGGGGAGAGCAATTTCCGGGAGATGGCCCTGCGTACCAACCTGGAGGCAGCCCAGGAGATCGCGGAGCAACTCCGGCTTCGGGATGTGGGCGGCCAGGTGGTGATAGATTTTATCGAGATGAAAGAGAACAAAAACGTTAAAGAGGTGGAGAAAACCCTGAAGACAGCACTCAAGGAAGACAAGGCCAGGACCACTGTGGGCAGGATCTCCAGGTTCGGTCTGCTGGAGATGGTCAGGCAAAGAATGGGCTCTTCTGCGCTTTCCACCACCCTGGAGGATTGTCCGGCCTGTCAGGGCGCAGGCAGGGTTCGCAGCCTGGAGTGGCGGGCACTTCAGGTGCTAAAAGAGATCTTCAGGCAACTGAACACCAAGAAGGCCCAGCAGGTGCTGCAGCAAGACCTGGATCCGGAGCTGGCCATGTATATGCTTAACCATAAGCGGGATAAGCTGGCCAGCCTGGAGCAGGAGTTCAATGTCCAGATCCTGATCCAGAGCAGCCAGCAATAAGCTCAAACCAGGGCTCCACCCTGCAGATGGAAATATCCCAGGCGGATAAATGCCCGGAACAAGGCTCTTAATGCATCTTTGCTGCGGCTCCTGCGCTCTGTATCCGGTTAAGGAGCTGCAGAAGCAGGGTCTGGAGGTCATGGGGCTGTTTTATAACCCCAACATCCATCCCCTGCAGGAATACCTGCGCCGCAGGCAGGGAGTGGAGCAGGCAGCAGAGTACCTGGGCATCAAGGTTATCTACCTGGACCAGGAATATGATCCAGCCCATTATCTGCGCCAGGTGGTATTCCGGGAGCAGAGCCGCTGTCTGATCTGCTACCAGATGCGCCTGGAGCGCACCCTGCATCTGGCCCGCAGGGGGAGATTCGATTATTTCAGCAGCACCCTTTTGTACAGCAAGCAGCAAAAGCATCTGGAGGTCACCCAGCTGGCCAGGGATATGTCCAGGACTGGCAAGGTGCAGTTCTGGTATCAGGACTTTAGAAAAGGCTGGAACAAGGGAATCGAGCTGAGTCTGGAGCTGGGCCTGTATCGGCAGCAGTATTGCGGCTGCATCTACAGCGAGCTGGAGCGCTTCCAGGGGGATTTGCGCTCCAAATTCCAGGATAACATGAACGCAGTGTAACTTGCTGCCTCAGTTTTTTAATGCTTTTGTATATCCATTTTCCTTTCTGCCGGGCCAAGTGCGCATATTGCAGCTTCTACTCCCGGCCTTGGCAACAAGGACGAGCACAGGAGTATCTGCAGCTTTTGCTGCAGGAAATCAGGCTGCAGGGCAGGCAGCAGCCAGGGTTGGAAATAAAGACCCTGTATCTAGGCGGGGGAACTCCCAGCCTGCTGAAGCCTCAGGAGCTGGAGAGCATCCTGAATGCCCTGCACAAGGAGTTCACTTTGGCCTGGGATCTGGAATTCAGCCTGGAGGCCAATCCTGACTCCTGCCAGGATTTGGAAAAGCTCAAGGCCTGGAACACTCTGGGGGTGAACCGCCTCAGTTTAGGCATCCAGAGCCTGGATGATGATTTTCTTGCTCTTCTGGGTCGGGTGCATACCAGGGATCAGGCCCTGCGGGCCGCAAAGCTGATTCGCAGGGCAGGGTTTGCAAGCCTGAATCTGGACCTGCTCTGGGGGCTGCCTGAACAAAGCACCTCCCACTGGTTAAGCGAGCTGCGTCAGGCCCTGGAGCTTGCACCACAGCATATGTCCTGCTACTGCCTGAGCTTAGAGCCAGACAATACTTTGCAGGAAAAAATGAACGGCCTGGGCCTTCAGCTGCCTGCTGAGGCAGAGCAAGAAAAGATGTTCCTGCAAGGGGGAGAGCTTTTGCAGGAGCAGGGTCTGCAGCAGTATGAGATATCCAACTTTGCCCTGCCTGGCTGGGAGTGCAGACACAATCAGGGGTATTGGCAGGGC
>JBKGXZ010000183.1:0-2957 GCA_046546355.1 Desulfohalobiaceae bacterium
CCAAGAAGCTCCTGGGCATGCTCAGGCGCAGGGAAGTCATTGCCTTTTATAATCAAAAGGTGCAGGAGATCAGCAACTCCAACTCCAAGTCCAAAGGCTAGGCAGTTGTGCAGAGACAGCTGACGTACTCCAAGGAGGTGGCAGGGACCTCAGCAGCCGCTGTTCCCAGGCAGGAGCCAGGGCAGAAGCCAATTATAACCATAGGTTTTTGCTGATTTCTCATAAGCTAAATTCAGCCCAAATCGCTGGCTTGACAATCCGGGATCGCCAGGCTCCTGCCTGGCCCAAGAGGGCGAATGATTATTCGCCCCTGCTGCTCACTCGCCCTTGTACCCTGTTCCGAAACCTTTTCCAGAAGAAAAGCAGCAGGTCTTTCAACCTTTATCTGACCACAGCGCCCTGCCGCCTTTGATCGTCAGCCAGCCCAAGGCCAGATCCCGCCAATACAAAGGCAGTTGTCGCTTGCTGCTTCCGCTGGGCAGGCTCTGGCCTGACAGCAGCCTGTGCAGATCACTTGTGTCTTCTGTCTGCCAGGCCTCTGTTTCCTCCAGCTGCTGGATATTCGGCACGAGCAGCCTGGCCCTGGGCCAGAGCCTGATCCCGGAACCCATCTTGCGGCCCAGATAAAGCCCCTGCCCTGCGGCCTGGCTTGGGACCTGCAGGCTGGCCTGCCTGGGCTGGAATAAGATCCTCTCCCCTTGCAGCCTGATCCTGCCCTGGGGCAGCCTGCTCAAAGACCCGGGGAAGTCCTGCAGCCCGGGATCCAGCTCGCAGGCGGCATCAGATTCCTGGATCCCTGCTACCCCAGCTGCTTCCAGCCCGGCCTGGGCAGCGGCAGGCTTTTTAAGCCGGGCCAGGAAAAAGGACTGCCCACCAGACCTGGAGCCGTCTACGCGCAAACAGCCCATAGACTCCTGCTGCTCTTCCAGGACAAAGCCCGGGGGCTGGAACAGGTTTTCAGGCACAAGGCCCAGATTGTCCTCAGCCCACTGCACCTGTTCCTCATTCTCCTGCCTGTTGGTGGTGCAGGTGCTATACAGCAAGCTGCCTCCAGGGGCCAGCAACCTGTCTGCAGCTGTCAACAGCTCCTGCTGCAGCTTGAGCAGGGGATTCAGCCTTTTGCCCTGCCAGAGCTTTAGAACCCGGGGATGCTTTTCAGCCGTGCCCCAGCCGCTGCAGGGCACATCCAGCAGTATGTTTGACCACGCTTCCCCTGGCAGGGGCAGCTCCTGGGCCTGCCAGGTGCAGCAGACCACTTGGGGCAGATTCAAACGGGCCATGTTCCTGCGCAAAAGCTCTGACCTGCGCCCCCAGGGCTCATTTGCCAGGACCAGCCCCCTTACTCCCGCCAGCTGAGCCAGATACCCTGACTTGCTCCCTGGACTGGCGCAAAGATCCAGTATCCTGGAGCCAAGGGCGGGAGACAGGCACCAAGGAGGCAGCAGGGAAGACTTGTCCTGGATATAGATCAGGCCGAACTCTGCTGCCAGGGAAGAGCCCAAGGCCTTAGGCTGGGCCAGGAGCTCCCTGGCCCAGGGGATGCCCTGCAGCTTGCGGAAGCGGTAGCCCTCCTGCCAGAGGAGCTCCTCTACCAATTCTGCCTCAAAATCCGAGCATACCAAGCGAAAACATCTGGAAGGCATAAGCTGGCGGCTTTAAATATTGAGGGTTGCTTTTTTGTTCCTGGCGCAAAAATAGCCAGGCAGCTTGAACAGGGCCTTCTTGTAGGTCAGGTGACCATTTATTATGCGCATCTGGTCTTGGAATAGCAGTCTGTTCCGCAGCAGAGTCTCAAAACCCAGACCCTGGCAACGGTAAAACATTGTCGCTAGTCTGCGGGCCCAGGCCAGATCCCCGCTTATCTCCTGCTGCACTCGCGCGGAATATTCATGATGCTTGCCTGTCAGGATCAGCTCTGAAGCCAGACGGGCGCTTTGCACCGCGTGCCTAATGCCTTCCCCTGTCAAGGGATCAACCAGCCCAGCAGCATCCCCGAGAAGAAAAGCCGGGCCCTGCTGCAGAGTCTCCCCGGGCACCGGGGTGGGCAGGTGCCTAGCCCTTATCTTGGTGCCCTGCAGCCTGATACCGTATTTGAACATCTCCTGGGTCAGCACCCTTCTCAGCCCCCGGGCCTGGCCCTGCATATCCCCTACGCCTACGGACAGATGTCCCTGTTTGGGGAAGACCCAGCAGTAGCCCTGGGATACAGTGCCAAAGGCCAGCAGGATCCTGGAATCGAAGCTCTGCAGCAGCTCAGGCCCGGTCTCAGCTTCAGCCTCCAGAGCGATGCCCGGCCTGGAGGCCTGTCTCAGGCCCAGGCTCCTGGCCACCCTGGAATTCGCCCCGTCAGCGCCCAGCAGGTATCTGGCGCTCAGACTGCGGCCATTGTCCAGGAAGACCCGGACCACATTCCTGTCCACTTTGGCCCTGAGCAGGCTACAGCCCTCCCAGACCTCTGCACCTGATGCCTCGAGCAAAAAGAAGTCGAACCTGTCCCGCATGACCATGTGCAGTTGCTGCGGGGCCAAAAAGTGGCTGACCTGCTTGGAGCCGTAGGCAAATGTGGCCTGGCGGATCTCCTGCTCCAGAACCTGCTGCAGGGAGAAGGGGAAGTACTCCAGGACCTGCTGAGGCACTGCCCCGGCGCAAGCCTTGTACCTGGGCAGCCTCTTCTTTTCCAGGACCAAAACCCTCAAGCCCTGCCTGGCCAGGTAAAAGGCAGCTCCTGCCCCTGCTGGCCCGGAACCGACTACTATAGCATCCGCGTCCACTCCCGCGGCCCTCCTCATTTCTTGGTTTGCATATTACCGGTCATTGCTCTAGATTCCATGTTTAGCTTTCGAGCAACAAGAGTTCTGAACCATTCTAAAAAATTTTTCAATATCCAGACATGGAAGAATTCCTGCACTCCCTGGTCCAGTCCCTGAGCTCATGGCTGCTGCTGCTTCTAGTAGGCA
>JBKGXZ010000184.1:0-2932 GCA_046546355.1 Desulfohalobiaceae bacterium
GCTGGGCCTTCTTTGCCCTGGGCTTCAATACTGTGCTGGCCTTTATCCTGGCTGTGAGCGTCTATCAGGTCCTGGGTCTCTTTGCCTGACCTGGGCCAGGCCCAGCGGCAACTTGACTTGCTCCCCATGGGGTTATATAAGCCTGCGCAACAGGCAGGCGCCCCATGGGGCATTTTTTTTCTATGGCCTGTTTGCTCTCAAGTCTGGCCTGGATAGGACCGATAACCCTAGGCAGAGCAGACTCAAGCAAACCTGAGGCACCAGGCTCAAATTTGGCGCTTATAACCCTATAAACCAACAAGGATCACCTCATGCTGGAGAAGGTCAGCTTTCAAAGGAAGCTTATTTTGGTCACTTTCCTTATCGTACTTGCTGCCTTGCTGGTGATGTTCGCTGTGAGCTTTTGGATGTCCAAGCAGAGCCACATCCAAAGCGGACATCACGCCCTGCAGGACGCAGCCAGGCAGTTAGAGCACACCCTGCAGCTGCAGCATAACATGACTCAGGAAAAGCTGGACTCTGACCTGGAAATCATGCAGACCGAGCTCAACAGCTGGGGCACTCCCAAGCTGGACGATTCTGAGGAAATCGAGATGCGCATCACCAACCAGGAGACCGAGGCAAGCGAGACCGTTCAGATCCCGGTGCTGAAGGCTGGCTATTCCCCGTTGACCGAGAACTGGGAGCTGGTAGACAAGATCCAGGACTTATCTGGGGTCACTGCCACCATTTTCCAGGCCCTGCCCGGCAAGCTGCTGCGTGTCTCCACCAATGTCAAGAATGAACAGGGCGACCGAGCTGTGGGCACCTATATACCAGAAGGCAGCCCGGTCTATGAGAGCATCATGGACGACGAGGTCTACAAGGGCCGGGCTTATGTGGTGAACGACTGGTACCTGACCGCCTACGCCCCCCTTAAGAATCCCAGCAGCGAAATCGTGGGGGCCGCTTACGTGGGCAGGCCCATATTCGACGAAAACCTGCGCAACTACATCTCCAGTGTGGACATAGAGGGCAGTGGCCAGGCCTTTGCCTTTGACGACAATGGAGAGATCCAGATCTATCCCCAGGAGTCCAAACAAGGGGAGAACATACAGGATCTGCCCTTTGGCAAGAAGCTCCAGGAAGCTGGCCAAGGCCTGGTCAAATATGAGCACCAGGGCCAGACCAGGTACGCCCAGCTCATGAACTTCAAGCCCTGGAAGACCACCTTTGTGGTTTCCATCAGTGAAGATGCCCTGATAGAAGGCGTGAACATCCAGGCCTTAAAGGCAGCAGGCCTGAGCGGCGGGGTGGCCCTGATACTGGTCCTGGCCACCATCCTGCCCATCAGCCGCAGGCTGACCTGGCCCATCAGGCAGATGGCAGTCCAGGCCAGGGAGGTTTCCCAGGGCAACTATGACTACCAATTCCAGTATCAGGCCCAGGACGATATCGGCCGTACCATCCAGGCCCTGCAGGACATGGTGGCCAGCATCAAGCAGCAGATCGGCCTGCTGAACGGCATACAGCAGGGATTGGTCTTGCCCTGCTGCATGGTGGATGCTCAGGGGAATATCACCCATATCAACCAGGAGCTGTTGAACCTCCTGGGATTGGAAGGCTCCCCAGACAGGTGGCAGGGACAGGGCATAAATGAGCTTTTCAGACAACAGGGCGGCGATCCCCTGGTGCAAAGGGCAATGCGCGAAAATCAGACCTACAGGGATCAGGAGCTGCAACTGCAGAACAAACAGGGACAGAGCCTGCAAATCCTGGCCAATGCCTTTCCCTTGCTGGATCTGGACCAGAAGCTGATCGGGGGCTTTTGTCTGTTTGTGGACCAGACCCAGATCAAGGCCCAGGCTGAACAACTGGAAAAGCACAATCAGCAGGTTCAGCAGGTGTCTAGTCAAGCAAACCAGATCGCGGATCAGGTTTCCACTGCAGCAGAGGAGCTATCCTCCCAGGTGGAGCAGGCCAGCAGGGGAGCCGAGAATCAAAAGCAAAGGGTCTCAGAGACAGCCACCTCCATGGAAGAGATGAACGCCAATGTCCTGGAGGTAGCCAAGAACGCCTCCAGTGCAGCAGAGCACGCTGATCAGGCCAGGGAGACTGCCAAGAGCGGCAGCCTGACTGTGGACTCCATGCTGCAGTCCATAAACCAGGTCCAGGAGAAGAGTCAGGGTCTGCGGGAGAACATGGGCAATCTGGGTGCCCGGGCCCAGAGCATTGGCCAGGTCATGGACGTGATCTCGGATATTGCGGACCAGACCAACCTCCTGGCCTTGAATGCAGCCATCGAAGCTGCCAGGGCAGGCGAGGCAGGCAAGGGCTTTGCCGTGGTCGCAGACGAGGTGCGCAAACTCGCGGAAAAGACCATG
This sequence comes from Desulfohalobiaceae bacterium, assembly GCA_046546355.1. GTDB lineage: Bacteria > Desulfobacterota > Desulfovibrionia > Desulfovibrionales > Desulfothermaceae > CAZBUB01. The sequence goes on from JBKGXZ010000184.1 coordinate 2,364, forward strand.
CAGGCCACCAAGGAGGTTGGCCAGGCGGTGAACGATATTCAGGAAGGAATCCAGTCGGGCCTGGAACATACTGAAGGCACGGTACAACTGGTGGACCAGAGCACTGCCCAGGCCCAGGAGTCTGGCCAGGCCTTGCAGAGCATTATCCAGGCCGTACAGGAGACAGCAGACCAGGTGCGCTCCATAGCCACCTCTGCTGAAGAGCAGTCCTCGGCCAGTGAAGAGATCAACAAGGCAGTGGAGGAGATCAACCGCATCTCTTCAGAAACTGCGGATGTCATGCAGCAGTCAGCCCAGGCCGTGGCTGAAATGTCCAGGCAGGCCTCTGACCTGCGAGAGCTGACCCAGAGCCTGCAGCAGACCAGTGACAAGATGGAATCCGTGGCAGAGGAGCTCAAGGAGATGGAGGGTTAAGGCTGATTCCGCATCACGACGGAAGCATCACCTTTTTGTTTTGCCTGATTTAAACCTCAGTTCTTCTCAGAGATTCCCTGCAGAGGGAGGGGCGAAAAATTTTTCGCCCCTACTCCAGAAGCTAACAGCTCATAGAATAGAAGAACCTTGAAAAA
>JBKGXZ010000185.1:0-2928 GCA_046546355.1 Desulfohalobiaceae bacterium
CAGATAGCCACTGGCGAAGCCTCTGTGGGACAAATAGGTGGACCGATCACCTTTCAGCAGACCCCTGTGGTATTCGGCGTGGTGCTGGCAGTGGAGGCTGGGCTGGGCGGCGGGCTGGTCGCGGATGGAGGCATAATATTGCTCAGGAAGCAAAACAGGTCAAAGCAATAGGCATGAGGCTAGAGAAAAAAGCCAGGCATGCCGATCTGTATTGAGCTCAGGACAGGAATATGGACAGCCGAATCAGGAAGCAGTTGCTGGACATTTTAGGAGAAGAAGGCTTTGCTGATTCTCCTGAAGAGCGCATTGCCTATGCTTATGATGCTACCCAAAAGAAGTCCCTGCCAGAGGCTGTCCTCTTTCCGACCACAGTGGAGCAGATCTCCCAGGTCCTGGAGCTGGCCAACCAGCAGCATATCCCCATAGTCCCCCGGGGAGCAGGCAGCGGGATGACCGGAGGCAGCATCCCGGTCCAGGGCGGCCTGGCCCTGGTCTTGAGCGGCTTGAACAGGATCCTGGAATTGGATACAGAAAACCTGGTGGCTGTGGTGGAGCCCGGAGTGGTCACCTCTGAGCTGCAGCACGAAGCGGAAAGCTACGGGCTGTTCTATCCCCCTGATCCAGCCAGCATGAGCTTTTCCACCATCGGCGGCAACATTGCCGAGAACTCCGGGGGAATGCGGGCTGTGAAGTACGGGGTGACCAAAGATTATGTCCTGGGGCTGGAGGTGGTGCTGCCCAACGGGCAAATAGTGCACACCGGCTCCAAGTGCCTCAAGGATGTGGTGGGCTACAACCTGACCCAGCTCTTTGTGGGCAGCGAAGGCACCCTGGGGGTCGTCAGCAAGGCTATCCTCAAGCTGCTGCCCCTGCCGGAGGCCAAAAAGACCCTGACCGCAGTCTTTCCCTCGATCCTGGCAGCCGGAAGGAGCGTCTCTGAGATAGTGCGCAGGAAGATCGTGCCCACCACCATGGAATTTTTGGACAAAAACGCCATCTGGTCGGTGAAGCAGTACCTGGACCTGGGCCTGCCTGAGGGAGCCGGGGCCTTTATGCTGATTGAGCTGGACGGGGACCGGGAGCAAATTGAGAACAACATCCTCAGGGTCAAGGAAGCCTGCGAGTCCATGGGCGCCATGTCCGTGCGCATAGCCTCAGACCGCTCAGAGCAGGAGGAGCTGTGGAAGGCCAGGCGCTCGGTTTCCGCCTCCCTGGCCCATCATCAGGCCATCACCAAGATCAATGAGGATATAGTCGTGCCCAGGGCCAGCCTGCCGGAGATGATCCAGGCCATCGAGGACATCTCCAGGCAGGCAGGAGTCCTGGTGGTAAACTTTGGCCATGCCGGGGACGGGAACATCCACGTCAATGTACTGCCCAAGCAGGAGCCCCTGGATCAGGCCTACTGGGCTGTGGAGGCCATCTTCAGGAAAACCGTGGAGCTAGGGGGCAGGATCTCCGGGGAACATGGCATAGGCACCAGCAAAAGGGACTACCTGCACATGAACCTGGAGCCGGCGGTTCTGCAGCTGATGCAGAGCATAAAGCAGGCCATTGATCCCAATAACATCCTGAATCCAGGCAAAATATTCCCCCCTGCAGGTTAAATGCATGGGCTCAAAAAATACAGCTGCAGCCCCCAGCCTGGAAGAGCTCCGGGCAGAGCTGCAAAAATGCGTCAAATGCGGGGCCTGCCAGGGCGTTTGCCCCATTTACGCAGAAACCAGGCGGGAAACAGATGTGGCCCGGGGCAAGCTGTCTCTGCTTGAGGCTGCTACAGAGGGCTCTTTGCCCTATAGCAGCAATTATGACCAGATCTTGAACAACTGCCTGCTCTGTCTGGCCTGCGTGGAGAGCTGCAGCAGCTCTGTGCGGGTGGATCGGCTCATTGTCCAGGCCAGGCAGGCCCTGGTGGAGACCAGGGGGCTGCCCAGGTCCAGGCGGAGTGCACACGCCCTGCTGAAAGGCGGGCAACGCCGGCTGAATTATCTCCTCCAGGGCGGTTCCCTGCTGCAATCCCTGCTCTTGAGGCGCGTGCCGCAAAGCAGCGGGCTGCGCAGACGGTTTCCCCTGCCTGGGGTGCAGGCGGATCAGATCCTGCCTAGACTGACCCTAAGGCCCTTTCGGCAAAGACACCCAGAGCATGTCCAAGCCCCAGAGGCTGTGCAAAAGGCGATCTTCTTTACTGGATGCTCCACTAACTATATCTTCCCAGAGATCGGGGAAGCAGTGCTCAAGGTCCTGGGCTCCCTGGGAGTCAGCCTGATCATCCCTGCTGCCCAGGGCTGCTGCGGAGCCCCGGTGGAAGCTGCTGGGGACAGTGAGACCTTTATTTCCCTGGCCAGGAGCAATCTGCAGGCCCTGCTGCAGCAGGATCCGGAGCTCAAGGTCCTGGTCTGCTGCTCCTCAGGGGGGTACATGCTCAAGAAGGTCTACCCAGAGCTTCTGGCTGCAGATGCCCAGCTGGCAGGCCCAGCCAGGGACCTGGCCTCCAGGACCTTCGACATCTCTGAATACCTGGTACAGGTTATCGGCCTGGACAGGATTGCCGCAAAGATCACCTCGCCCATCCTGGACAGGACCACCTACCACGACCCCTGTCACCTCAAAAGGGGACAGGGCATCTCCCAGGAGCCGCGGCAGCTGCTTGAGCTCTGCTGCGGAGAAAAATTTCTGGAAATGCGGGATGCTGACCGTTGCTGCGGGCTGGGCGGAACTTACGGGCTCACACACAGGGAAATGTCCAAGCGGATCAGGCACCGCAAGCTAGAAGTCATCCAAGAGGTTCAGGCAGAGCTGGTGGCAACCGGCTGCCCTGCCTGCATGCTCCAGCTCAGGGAAGGATTGCACCATTTTGCCCCTGGGATCCAGGTCAAGCATACCATCCAGGTCCTGGCCAGGGCCATGGGCCTGGAGCAGGAGTAAAGG
>JBKGXZ010000186.1:0-2916 GCA_046546355.1 Desulfohalobiaceae bacterium
CCTGCTACCTGGCCTCAGCCTCCTCCTGGGCGCATTTTTTGCACCAGTTCTCCTGGTACCAGTTGGCTATGGCCGGGGCCTTGTTAAACAGCGCTACTCCTATGAATGCTGTGAACAGGATGTAGATGCCGCTGAAGATGCGCAGCTGGGGCGCAGCCAGGCTGGCAATGATGGCTGAGAATTCCCCCCTGTGCACCATGGAGAAGGCAGCCCGGCAGGAAACTTTCCTGGTCAGGCCAAAGAGCCTGCCCCCCCAGTAGGCAGTGCAGATTTTGCCCAGCACGGCCCATACCAGAACAGCCAGCAGCATACCCACAAAAGGCACCCCTTGGCCCAGATCGATGGTGGTCCCGAACCAGAAGAAGAAGAAGGGCAGGGTCAGATTCCTGATGGGCACCAAGAGGTGCTCCAACTCTGAAGAACGCCCTGTCTCTGACAGCATCACGCCTGCCAGAAAGGCCCCCAGGACCTCGGAGAGGCCCAGCTGGATGGCCAGGCCTGCGTAGCCCAGGGCGATACCTACTGCCAAGAGAGGCATGAAATCCTTTTGGATATGCTTGGCCACGAACTGGTCCAGCTTCTTGAAGCCGAAATGGCCTATGATAATAGCCCCTAGGAGCAGGAGCAGGATTTTGCCCAGCAGCAGGAGCATGAAAGGGGCTGTGATTTCCTGGCCGCCCTGGATGCCGGCTATGAAGGAGACCAGAATAGGGGCCACCAGATCCTCGAATATCAGCAGGGCCAGGATGAACTCCGCCTCAGGGTTGGCCAGCCGCTTTTTTTCCTCCAGCATCTTGGCTGAAATGGAGGAGCTGGTGGCATAAGCCACAGAGCCCAGGATAAAGGCGGAGATGAAGTCCAGGCCAAAGACCATTCCGATGAGCATCGCCCCGCCCAGATTCAGAATCACATCCATGAATCCAGCAGGCCAGACCCTCTTGGCGATATCCAGCATCCTGGCCATAGGAAATTCCAGGCCCAGGATGAAGAACAGCAGTACAATGCCTATCTCGGCTACGGTATGGATGGCGTGGCTGTCCATGAAATAGGAGGATACAGCCAGGCCCAGGACGATATAGATCAGCACCGAGGGCAGGCGCAGCTTCTCAGAGGTGAAGCTGACCAGAAAAAAAGCGCAGAGAATAAAGCCGGCCAGAAGTAGGAAAGGAATATTTTCCAAGGTATGAGCCTTCTTGCTTGCTTAACCTTTGCAAAGGGCTTCCAGTTTTTTGATCTGCTCCCGGTTGCCGATAGCCATCAGCACATCACCGGATTGGATGACTTCTTCGATGTCCGGGCTGCCGATCATCCTCTCCCCCCTTTGGATGCCGATCACGGTAGTCCCGGTCCTAGTCCTGATCTGGGAGTCGATGATCTTTTGCTGGGCCAGGGAGCTCTTAGGCTTGACCTTGATCCATTCAATGCGCACGTTCTTGAGCAAGAGCTCCATGCGGTCATCAGCCACTGGCTGGTAATCGACTCCCAGCAAAAGGGTCCCGAGCTGCCTGGCTTCCTCATCATTCAGGTTCATGCTGAAGTCAGGCTCGTCCTGGTCATCTTCGCAAAAGTGGAACAGCTCCCTGTGCCCGGAATGGTGCAGGATGATCACCATCTTGTCCCCCTGGGCAGTGCTGAAGGAGTAGCGCTTGCCCACCCCTGGAAGATCGCTGGTCTTGATCTGCATATTTCTTCCTCCGCAGAGCTTAGTTCCCTGCAGCTGCTGTGCAGGGCAAGTACTGGAAACTACAATCGGCTATCAGCAACAGTCAAGAGCTTTTCCGGGACTTGCCCCGGTGCACCGCAGCTGGTAGAAGGCCTGATTGTCCCTTTGCAGGGGTTGGCGCAGCCCAGCGCCTACTGTGCCTTGGTCTCCTGGAGTGGAATATAGGGCTTGATATCCAGGATCGGTGTCCTGTCCAGCATGTCCACACCCTGGACCTTTATTGTGCAGTCCTGCATTTCCAGCACCTGGAGCACAGACATGCCGATGGGGTTAGGCCGCCTGGGGGAGCAGGTGGAAAATACCCCCAGCTCCTGGTCCTTGTGGGGTGGCTTTTGTACCAGGTTGCGCAGCACAAAGGGCTGACTGCGGTCAAAGACAAAAATGACCACAATATGCTGGCCTGGGGAAATATCTCGCAGTCCCTGGGCATAAGCCGGATCGATATCAAGCTCTCCCTGCACCTGGGAGACACTCCAATGTCTAGGGATCTCCTGGGCCTGGGTGTGCAGGGTGCCTATGGGGGTGAAGCTGAACTGCATGCTGCCTCCTGCTGGTTTTGAACTGCAGGTAAGATAGCGGAGTTTTCAGGTTTTGCAAATAGTAAACACTATCCTGCCCATATTTGTGGTCATCCTGACCGGGATGCTCTTGCGCAGGTATGCCTTCCTGCCCCAGGAGATTCTGGGGCCTTTGAACCGTCTGGTCTTTTATCTGGCCATTCCAGCCATGATCTTTCAGAAAGTGGCCTCTGCCTCCTGGCAGGAGCACTTCCAGCCAGAGGCCTTAGCTGCTGTCCTGATTCCTGTTGGCGTGATCTTTTTGCTTTTGCTTGCCTTGGTCAGGCTGCTGCGGATTCCTGCCCAGGAGAAGGGCACCTTTGTACAGTGCGCCTACCATGGCAACCTGGGCTATATCGGGCTGGCGGTCTGTTATTATGCCCTGGGTCAGGAGGGCCTGATCCAGGCCAGCTTATTGGCGGGGTTTTTGATGCTGCTGCAGAACATGCTCTCTGTCCTGGTCCTGCAGCTGAGCAGGGGGCAGGGCAGCAGAAAGCCCAGGCAGATTATTTCCCAGGTGCTGCTCAATCCAGTTATTATTTCCGCCCTGGCAGGCATCTGCTTTTCCCTGGCAGGCCTGGGTATGCCGATTCTAGTGGACCGCAGCCTGGAGATCATCAGCGGCATGGCCCTGCC
>JBKGXZ010000187.1:0-2895 GCA_046546355.1 Desulfohalobiaceae bacterium
AGCGCCTTCACGCCCGCATCCCTGACCCTTTTTGCCGCTGTCCCCTGGCTGTCCAGGAAAAGCGCGTCCCCGGGATCGTGCACCCCGTATCTGCCATAGAAGCCGAAAATCTGATCCCGATCGAACTTGGCCTTGAGGTCGAAGCCAGGCCTGGGCACTAAGATGAGATCAGGCCTGCCTGGCAGGCTGCAGCCAGGGTAGAGCTCCTCGCCTGTCAGGACTTGGCTCAACACCGGCTCTCCCTGCCAGGACAAGTTCTGCAGCCCGGCTCTGATATCTTGCAGCAGGCCTTGTTTGTCCTCCTGGCGCACCCTGCCCCGGCTAAAGCGCGCACTATCCTGGACATAGATCCGGCCCGGATCCAGGGCAAAGGCCCTGCTTTCAGGCGAGATCAGGCTGCTGTCCCACTCCGTGTTTGGCCTGCCTGTGAGCCTGAGGAAACCCTGCTGCTTGAGCCAGGTGTTGATGTCCACCTCGGTTTTGAGCCGCACAAAGCCGTGGTCTGCCAAAACCAGGAGCCGCTTGGGCTCTGGCAGTTCCTGGTAGCGGTTCAAGGCCTCGCAGATGATCCTGTCCCAGTCCTGGATCAGCTCCATGCAGGGCTGGTGCCAGGGATGCTGCTGGTCTTCCAGGGCTGGGTACAGAAAATGCCCCAGGCGGTCCAGCTCGGTGAGCACGAACACGAACAGGTTCCAGGCCAGATCCGGCCAGAGCATATCCAGGGCCTTTTGCCTGGAGGCCAGGCAGGCCCTTAGCTCGCCCAGGAGGAAGTCAGGATCCTGAGCTCCCTGGTTCGTGTCAGCATCCAGCTTGTAGCCTTCTTGGTGCAGTCTGGGCAACAGAAATTTGGGGTACACGGCCTGTTCCAGATCCAGGGCCACGAATCCGGAGATGAGCATGCCCGGAATGGGCCGGGCAGGGTAGGTGTTGGGCAGGTTGATGACCCGGCTCTGCAAGTGCTTTTCCCCGAGCAGGTCAAAGATGGTGGGGCTTTGCACCTGGGAGGAATCAGCTATCCGAAGCTGGTAGCTGGCGGGATCCAGGCTGGTGAAGCCGAATATACCATGCTCTTCCGGCCCGGCAGCGGTAGCAAACGAGGTCCAGTTCACAGGCGAGAGCTCCGGCAGCTCTGGCTGCATGCTGCTGGCCCCGGCCTTCAGGATATATTCCAGCCCGGGCAGCTCCCTGTGCCTGCAAAGGGTCCTGGCCAGCTGCAAGGAGAGGCCATCCAGGCCCAGGACCAGCATCCTGGGCTCCTGCTTGCTGTTGAGGATCTGCAATTTCTGCTTCCTTTGTATACAAAACAGTTATCGGTTAACGGTTATCAGGACTCAGAAAATGACCCGATAACTCATAGCTCACAACCCATAGTTTTCCTTGCTTGGTTGGGTTTTCATCTCGACATGAAAGTTATTTTTTGCTTGTCATCAAATCTCAAGTATATATAATAAACAAAACTGTTAATCTACTATATTTCATGAAGCTAAGCCAACTTTATCAAATCCAGAAGCTGTATTTCGGTCATGAAGAGCTGGCCAGGGTCCTGGGCATAACCAAGGACTCTGCCCGGGTGGCAGCCAGCAGATATGTGCGGCAAGGGCTATTGGTTCGCATCAGGAAGAATCTATACATGTTAAGGCAGAGATGGAAGACTGCCAGCTTTGAGGAAATGTTTCAAATCGCCAATATTGTCCAGGTGCCTTCATATATCTCTCTTTTAACCGCCCTGGAGTATTTCGGCCTGAGCACGCAGCTGCAAAGGGATTTTCTGGAATCAGTGGCTCTGAAAAGGACCAAGGAGATAGAGGTCCAAGGAACAGTTTTCAAATATACCAAAATATCCGAGGATCTCTACTTTGGATTCCAGAGACAAAAGGATTTCTTTATTGCCAAGCCGGAAAAGGCCCTTCTGGACGCATTGTATCTTGTCTCTCTCGGGCGGTATTCCCTGGACATGTCCGCTGTGGAAGCCAGCAAGCTGGACCCAGAGTGTCTGCTGGCCTTGAGCGAAAGATTTCCATTCAGAACCAGAAAGCTTTTGGATAAGTATGGATTTATTAAGGCAGCATGAAATTTTCGAGATCGAGGTTCTGGATTGGCTGAGTAGCTTCAGGCTGCTGGAGCCCCTTGTCTTTGGCGGAGGCACCATGCTCAGGCTGTGCCATGAGCTTAAGCGCTATTCAGTGGACCTGGACTTCTGGTTTGTCAGGGAAGTACAGGAACAGGACTTTTTTTCCAGAACCCGCAACCTGCTGCAAAAAGAGTACGAGATAACTGATGCCCAAAACAAGCATTATACCATGCTCTTGGAGCTCAGATCCCCCCATTATCCAAAGCGTCTGAAAATAGAGATCCGCAAAGGGACTAAAACCTGGGATTTCCAGGAAAAGATCGCCTTTTCCAGATTTAGTACCAGGCAGGTATTGCTTAAAACCCTTACATTAGAGCAAAGCATGGCCAACAAAGTGGCAGCGTTCCTGGACCGAGAGGAGATAAGGGATTGTTTTGATATCGAGTTCCTGTTGCGCCGGGGAATAAAATTGCCGCCTTTAGAGCATCAATCCTTGCAGAGATTCCAAAACAAACTTGGCAAGTTTAAGCAGGCCGACTTTAAAGTCAAGCTTGGCTCCATCCTGGAGGAGGATATGCGCAGATATTATATCTCTCAAGGCTTCAGCTACTTGCAGGAAAAGCTGCAGAGTACATGATTATCCGTTGCATATCAGCAGCAAATCAGCTGTTGTTTGCTGAATCCTGGCTTTTAATGTGCAATGAGACCCAAAAGACCGCAACGCTAAACAAATTGACTTGGCTTCCATCAGGGTTTACATTACTGCGCGAGCCCGGGTGGCGGAACCTGGTAGACGCAAGGGACTTAAAATCCCTGGGCTTTAT
>JBKGXZ010000188.1:0-2875 GCA_046546355.1 Desulfohalobiaceae bacterium
GGGGTGGTTGAATGATGACCTCTTCCTTATCCCACGGTGTCAAGTGTGGGTAAAGACCAGCACTCACTTGGCAGGGCAATAGTTCTTGCTCTAGGTGACAAGCAAGCGAGTGCCGGGAAGGGTGCATAATGTGCGACACTGGAGATGTCTCAAGTCACTAGAAAGTCTCATAGTGCACGAATTCACCAAGCTCCTTTCTCTTAGGTGCTTCCGGGACCTTGGCAGGATAGCCTATGGGGATATAAGACACCAGGGCACAGCCGGCAGGCACCTTGAGGATTTTTTCGCCCTGGTCGTGGTCGAACAGCCCGACCACCACTGAGCCCAGACCCAAGGCATGGGCAGCCAGGCAGATGTTCTGGGTCACCAGGCCCAGGTCGAACATGAACCAGTCCCCGTATTTAGTGGTCACCTGTTCCTTGTAGTATCCGGAGATTTCCAGCTTGGCGCAAAGGGCCAGCACTGCCGGGGCCTGGACCATGGCCTTGGCCGCCGGATTGCCCTTGGCCAGGGTCTGTTGCAGTTTCTCCTTGATTTCAGGGTCCTGAACAACCACAATTTCCCAGCACTGGGTGTTGGCCCAGGACTGGGCCCAACGGGCGGCCTCCAGAACCTGGTTCAGGGTTTCTTCCTGCAGGGGCTTGTCCTCGAACTTGCGAATGGTTCTGCGGTTTTTGATGGCCTGTAAAAGATCGCTCATGCTGCCTCCCTGTAGGCTTGAGGGTTTCTTGTTCTTGTTGTAAAAGACTTGTGCGCTCAATGAGATTTTCTGCGTTTCACCCACAGACCTAATTGCAACATTAGTAAGAGTCTGGCCTGGATGTCAACTCGAGCTGAAGATCGTGAGTGGTTGCTTGGAATCTGACTTGGTTAAGCAAAAGGAGCGGACTTATGGGCAAGATAAAGGTGGCGATTGCCGGAATAGGCAATTGCGCCAGCGCATTGATTCAGGGATTCCACTACTACCACAACAAGAACGCGCAAGAGGCCATTGGCTTGATGCACTGGGAGATAGGCGGTTACAGACCAGAGGACATCGAGGTGGTGGCTGCTTTTGATATAGACAGCAGGAAAGTGGGCCGGGATATTTCAGAGGCTATATTTGCTCCGCCTAACTGCACCCAAACCTTTCAAAGCGAGATTCCCCATCAAGGGGTTAAGGTGCGCATGGGCAGGATCCTGGACGGCTTTTCCGAGCATATGCAGGGCTACCAGGAGCAGAACACATTTGTTCCTGCCCAGGAGCCGGAGCTTGATGCGGATCAGGTCCAGGGCATCCTGCGCGACAGCAAAGCAGAGATGCTGCTCAATTATTTGCCGGTGGGCTCCCAGCAGGCTACGGAGTTTTATGTGCACTGTGCTTTGCAGGCGGGTCTGGGGGTGATCAACAATATCCCGGTATTTATAGCCAGCGATTCTGATTGGGCCAGGAGATTCAAGGACAGGGATCTGCCACTGATCGGGGACGATATTAAGTCCCAGATGGGTGCTACCATAGTGCATCGGGTGCTCACCGACCTGTTTCGCAGGCGGGGGGTACCTCTGCGGCGCACCTATCAGCTGAATACCGGGGGAAATACTGATTTTTTGAATATGCTGAACCGCAGCAGGCTTGCTTCAAAAAAGGAATCCAAAACAGAAGCCATTCAGGCTGTAGCCGGGCATAGACTATTGGACGACGATATCCATGTGGGCCCCAGCGATTACGTGTCCTGGCAGCAGGACAACAAAGTGGCCTTTATCCGCATGGAGGGCAAGCTTTTCGGGGATGTGGGCATGGATTTGGAACTAAGGCTTTCTGTCGAGGATTCTCCGAATTCAGCTGGCTGCGGCATTGATGCTATCCGCTGCCTGAAATTGGCTCTGGACAGGGGACAGAGCGGCCCGCTGATTGGCCCTTCTTCATTTTTCATGAAGCATCCTCCCCAGCAATTCGTGGATGATCAGGCCTGGCAGAAAACAGAAGACTTTATCCTGGGCAAGGAATAAAAGGCTTCTGTGCTGCATGGAGCTTAAAGCGCAGCAGCCAAAGACCAAATTAAGCAAGAATTGAGTCTGAGCTGCTTCAAGGAGATACTTTGCCTGAGCTACCAGAGGTGGAAACCATTGCCAGGGGGTTGCAAAAGCCTTTATGCGGACAGAGGATAGTAGCCTGGGATATTTTGAATCCAGGCAGCGCAAAAGGCTTTGCAGGCCCAGCCTTATCTCAGTTGTCAAATGAGCAGATTACAGGGGTCTCCCGCAGGGGGAAGCTGCTTTTTTTGGAGCTGGGACAGGAACTGCTCCTGGCTTTTCATTTGCGCATGACAGGCAGGCTCCTGCTTGAGGCAGCTACAAATCCAGAAAAGCATACCAGACTGATAATTAGTCTTTCCAGCGGCCAGGATCTTATCTTTCAGGACAAGCGCAAATTCGGCTACTGCAGGCTGCTTGCGCGATGTGATCTTGACAGCTGGCCCTTTTATGCCAGTTTAGGGCCTGAGCCTCTGCAAATAGGCAGGCAGGAATTTCAAGCTTTGTTCTCTGGCAAAAGAGCAAGGATCAAGTCCTTGCTTCTGGATCAACGATTTATTGCCGGAATAGGCAATATCTATGCGGACGAGGCCCTGTATCTGGCAGGCATCCATCCGGCTTGCGCTGCCTGCGATCTGCAGCAGCCGCAACTTGGCGCCCTGCATCAAGCCCTGCAGGAGGTGCTGCTCAAGGCCATCAATTGCAGAGGGTCATCTTTCAGCGATTACGTGAATTCCCTGGGCCAGGCCGGAAGCTATCAGGATGGCTTCCTGGTCTATGGCCGCAAGGGGCAGTCCTGCAAGAAGTGCGGCTCGATGCTCCAGGGCGCAAAGGTTGCAGGCAGGGGCACAGTGTTTTGTCC
>JBKGXZ010000189.1:0-2875 GCA_046546355.1 Desulfohalobiaceae bacterium
ATCGATTACGATTACGACCACGACAACGACAGCGAGGGGAAGACAGGGCAAATCGCTATCGATACATCTGATTTTATCCGCAGCTCTAGCGCCCTATTCCGTGTCCTGCCCCCTGGCCTCCAACCTGCTGGCCAGCTTTTGCAGCCTGTTTATCAGCGCGGTTTGCTTGGATGCCGAGGCATGATCCTCTGGCTGGGACTCTTCTTGCCCGGATTCAGCCAGCTCCTGCCCGGACTCTTCCTGATCTTCCGGCTCCGCCTCAGCCCCTTGCCGGGGATCCTCTGCCCCTGAGCCTGTCTTCGCCTGGATCTGTTGCTGCAGCTCCTGCATCCTGGACTGAAGCTGCTCCCGCCGCTGCCCGGATTCGGTCTGCTCCAGAAGCCAGGAATAGATGTCCAGGGCACCCTGCAAATCCCCCTGCTCTGCCAGGATCTCGGCCATGGTGGGTGTCTTGTATTGCTCCTCCTGACTCGGGGACTCTTCTGCCTGCTCCTCCTGTGGTCCAGCCTGGTCCTGGTCCTGCTCTACTTCAGAGCTTTGTTCCTGTGCTGCACTAAGATCCTCCGCAGCCTGAGCAGGGCTGTCCTGGACCTCCATTGAATCTGGTTCCGGCTCAACCTGGGCAGGGGATGCAGGGGCTGTGGGCTGATCCTGCTGCAGGGCCTGCTGTAAAAGCTGTACCCAGCCCGGGCTGTCCCCCTGCAGGGCCCGCCCCAGATAGCTTACAGCCACTGCCAGATCCGGATCCCCCTGCCTGCGGTAAAGATCAGCTGAAAGCCGCCAGAACTCCTGGCTCTGACCCAGCTGGGACCAGATCCGACCCAGATGCTGCTCGAGCTCCTGCTGCTTGTCCAGGGCAGAGAGCACCTCCAGCAAAAGCAGCCTGGACTGCAGAAACTCCGGGTGCTTCTCCAGGCCCGAGGTCAGGGTCTGCCTGGCCTTCTCCAGCTCCTGATCTTCCAGATAGAGCCTGGCCAAGGGATAAAACAGCTTGGATCCTGGCTCCAGAGCCAGGATCTCCTCATAGAATTTGATCTTGTCTTGCATGCCTAGAACTTCCCGGTTTTAAGGCTCTGCTGCACTCTTTTGTTCCAGATCAGAGATCACATACAGGATCTCCTGATCCTGAACAAAATGCAGCTCGCTGCGTACCACCTTCTCCAGGTACAGGGAATCGCTTTGCAGCAGGCGAATCTTGCTGCTGAGCTGCTTGTTTTCCTGCTGCGTTTTCTGCAGCTCCTGCTGCAGCTCACTTTTCAGCTCCCGCCTTTGCTGATAGTCCTGCAGACTTTGCTCTCCCAGGAAAAAGCTATACACCAGGAACAGATTAAGGCCTAGTAAAAGGAAAAAACCCAGTTTGCTCAACATGTTCCTGCTGTGCCGTTTATGCGGTTGAGGTCATCAGGATCGATTGCGACCTCGAAAAGGACTCCGATTACGATATGCCTTGCCTTTCCCTATCGTGGCCGTGGTCGTAATCATGGTCGATACAAAGGATCCCATCCACTGATCTCATCAGCCCACTAACAGGCTCCCTGCCCGGAACTGGAAACATGCAGGCCTTGAAGCTCCAGCAGTAGGCTGCGCGTGGCCTGCTCCACCTGCTGCACCTCCTGCTCCTGCAGGGGCAGGCTCCCCAGCCTGGACAAAACCCGCCGCAAGTACGCCAGCTCCAGCTGCATGAAGCCCCTCCAGCCAGCCTGCTGCAGCTCACCTTCCAAATCCAGGATGGTCAGCAGGCAGGATCTGAGCCTTGCCTCCAGCCTAAGCCTGTACCTGATCATCCTCAGCCCCGCCCCTGGACTGCTCCTGGCTGTGTCTGGCCATTTCCCAGGGCTGGATAAAATGCCGGAAATCCTCCCGGGCCTGGTCTAGCAGCTCCCTGGCCCGGTCTTTATCCTCCAGGTTGAGGTAGGAGTTGACCCCCCGGCTGAAGGCCAGGCCAGGATCAAAGCTACTCCCGGCCTGGCCCAGCAGCAGGACATGGATCTCCCTGCGCACTGACCCCGGCCAGGTGCCTATCTCGTGCAGCAGTTGCTCTGTCTGACCCTGGTCCTGGATGGCTATCAGGTTATAGGAGTTCAGACGCAGCTTCTGCAGAGCCTCCTCGGGATCCTGGGCAGTGCTCTGGTAATAGCCCCAGGTCTGCAGTATATCCTGCAAGGCCTCACGCCAGGCACTGTCCTGGACAAAGCAAAAGGCTGTCCAGGCACCTGGAGGAAACAGGTCAGGCTCCACCTTACCGGGCTGGAGCTGCTCCTGCTGCTCTAAAGGCTCTTTTGTGCTGGCCCCTGGATTTGTCAGATCCACTTGATTCCTGCCCTTGCAGGCCGGGCAGGTAAAGCTGAACCGATCCCCGGCAGGCAGCTTTTCCTGGGGCAGATCAAAATCTCTGCCGCAATGCTCACAATGAAGTTGCATACCGCGTCCTATCCATTGCCCCTTACCCGGTTCTCATAGTCCAGATCCAGCTGCAGCTCCTGGATGTCGCTGACCTCCTCGCCTCTGGCAGCCCGGATCTTGTCTATCATCTGCCCCAGTCTGGCCTTGTCCGAAGCATGCAGCATGGCCACCTCCTGGCTGATCTCCTGTTGCTCGAACAGATTGGCCAGGTAGTCGTCAAAGGTGATCATGCCGTAGCTGGAGCTGGTGGAAAGCACATTGTAAAAGTTCTTTTCCCCGTCCTCGCCCTTCAGGATCAGCTCCCTGACACGGATGTTGTTGACCAGGATCTCGAATGCCGCGATCCTGCCCTGGTTCAATCCGGGCATCAGCCTCTGGGAGACCACGTACTTCAGGCTCTCCGCCAGCCTGCCCCGGATCAGGCGCTCCTCGCTCAGATCAAACATGCCTATGGCCCTGTTGATGGTCTGGG
>JBKGXZ010000190.1:0-2853 GCA_046546355.1 Desulfohalobiaceae bacterium
CGACAACGATTTTGAATTTTGCAAAGGTCCTTTCCCCTCGCTATCGTTGTCGTGGTCGTAATCGTAATCGATTTTTACACATCCCTGAACGATACAGCTCCCATTCAGCCTTGGGCAAAGCTCATCCCAGCCAGTTCCTCCACCTCTGCCTGAGCTGGCAGGGCTGCCTGGGCCCCGGATCTAGTGGAGCACAAGGCCCCGGCAGCACCAGCCAGGCGCATAGCCTGGGCTAGACTGCGGCCCCTGGCCAAGGCTGCAGCCAAAGCCCCATTAAAAGCGTCTCCTGCAGCCACGGTATCCCTGGCCTGGATCTGGAAGGCTGGGACGTGCTCCCTGCCAGATTTGCCAAGCATCAGGGCTCCATCCCCGCCCAGGGTCAGGATCAGGGTCTGATCCTGTGACAGCAGAGCCTGGAGGGCTTTTTCCGTGGCCTGGAGGTCATCCGGATCTGTGCCAGCCAGGGCTGCAGCCTCCTGCTGGTTGGGGGTCACAATATCAGCATGTCCCAGCATTTCTGCAGGCAGGGGCTGGAAAGGAGCTGGATCCAGGATGGTGATCAATCCCCTGGATTTGGCCAGCTTAAGGCCTGCGGCTACAGTCTGCAGGGGTATCTCCAGCTGCACAAGCAGGATGTCGCCGGCAGTAAACCACTGGGCACAGGACTCTACATCAGCAGGGGAGAGATTGTGATTGCTGCCAGGGACCACTACGATCTGGTTGCGGCCCTGATTGTCCACCAGGATGAAGGCCAGGCCTGCAGGCTGACTCTGGTCCCTCATCAAGCCTTCTGCAGGCAGCCCGGCCTGCTGCAGATGTCTGGCCAGGGCCTGGCCGTAGTGATCTTTGCCGATCCTGGCCAGAAACAAGGTTTTTGCCCCGCAGTACAGGGCAGCCAGGGCCTGGTTGGCACCCTTGCCCCCGAAATGGGTCTGGAACCCGGAGCCCTGCAAAGTCTCTCCAGGTCCAGGCAGCCTGGGGACCCGGACATTAAGGTCAGTATTCGCGCTGCCCAGGACTATGACACTCTTCATGCTAGAGACTCCAGGAACAGCTGCAGGGCCTTTTCCCTGTCCACCCTGGTGCAGACCCTGAGGTTGGGTTCTGGTTTCCACTTCTCCAGCACAGGCCGAAGATCCGGCAAGGTCATGCCCCGGGTGAGCTCCCCCCTGGTCTCCACCTGCACGTGCATGGGCTCTGTGCCGAGCAGCTCGGGACGCATGCAGGCCAGCACAGCCAGGGGGTCGTGCAGGGGCATAGAGGCCTCTCCTGTCAGATCCTGCATAAACTCCAGGCCGTGCCTGCTCCAATCCTGGATGCTGCGTCTAAGGGGCGTATCCTGGGCCTGGACCCAAGCCTGCAGGCTTTCTCTGCTCAGTCTGACCTGCCTGGTCACATCCAGGCCCACAGCGGTAATAGGCATCCCGGAGCGAAAGACCAGGTCTGCGGCTTCCGGATCCACATAGATATTGAACTCTGCAGCAGGGGTGATGTTTCCAGGCACAGTATAGGCCCCGCCCATGAGGATCAGTTCCTGGACCCTGTTTTTCAGATCGGGATCCTGATTCAGGGCCAGGGCAATATTGGTCAGCGGGCCCAGGCTGATCAGGGTCAAGGGTTCTGATGAATTCCAGGTTTGACGCAGGATTTCCTCTGCGGCAGTGTCTTTGGACAAGGATTCCGGGATGCTCGCCGTCTGGCCCTGCTCTGCCCCCACTGCGCCCAGGCCGTCAGTGCCGTGCACGTGCGCGGAAAAAAAGGGTTCCCTCTCCAGGGGCTGCTCTGCGCCCTGGGCCAGGACAGGGTAAGGGCCAGGCAGCAGCTCCAGGACGCGCAGCAGATTTGAGGTGGCCTTTTCTACTGGAACATTGCCGCAGACCGTGGTAATGGCCTTGACCTGCAGCTCCTGGCAGCTCAGGGCCAGGAGCAGGGCCAGGGCATCGTCCACACCAGGGTCTGTATCGATCAGCACCGATTTCTGCATGCCGAGCAGGCTACTCTGAATAGGGATCTGGATCAAGGCCCTTGGCAGCAAAACTGCAAGATCTGCTCCTTGCCAGGGCAGGTGGGGAAGAGGTAGAATATTCATTCAGTAGACAAAGCTAGATGGCCGAGTGGACGGCAAAAAAAGGAGCTCAGCATGCAGACTTATCGTATTTATCCCCTGGTAGTGGGCAGCAAGCTCTTTGACAAGGGCATGATGACCTATCAGCATGATTATGGCCAGGAATATACCATCCCAATCTATTCCTGGTATATTCAGGGGGGAGACAAACAGATCCTGGTGGATACCGGGGAGATGCAGCCTATCCAATCCGAGGCCAGGCAAAACGCCGTAGGCGGCAGGATAGTCACCTTGGAACAGGGGCTGGCCAGGTTCGGCCTAAGGCCCGAGGACATAGATGTGGTCATCCACACCCATCTGCATAACGACCACTGCGAGAACGACTCCAAGTGTTCCAATGCCAGGTTCTACTGCCACAGTCAGGAGCTGGAGAGCGTGCACAATCCCCATCCCCTGGACTACCGATACCTGGAGGATTTTATCGAGGATGTGGAGGAGAACGGACAGATAGAAGAGGTAGAGGACGGCCAGGAAATCCTGCCCGGGATCAGTGTGCTGCACACCCCGGCGCATACCCCTGGCGGGCTGACGGTCATGATCCAGACTGCAAAAGGCCTGGCTGCGATCACTGGATTTTGCGTAATTGAGGAAAACCTGTTTCCTCCGGCCCAGATCACAGCCATGGAGATGGAGGTCATCCCCCCGGGCACAGTGGTCAATACCTACCAGGCCTACGATATTTTGCTGGATGTCAAAAAGCGGGCTGATATCCTCATCCCTTTGCACGAGCC
>JBKGXZ010000191.1:0-2846 GCA_046546355.1 Desulfohalobiaceae bacterium
TGGTGAACAACGATGCAGGAAGCAAGACTAAAGGGAGTTTATGGCCAAAGAGGAATCAATTGAGGTCATGGGAGTGGTGGTGGAAGCTCTGCCCAATGCCATGTTTAGGGTGGAGCTGGAGAATGGGCACGAAGTGTTGGGACATATCTCAGGCAAGATGCGCAAGCATTATATCCGCATCCTGCCAGGGGACAAGGTCAAGGTGGAGCTTTCCCCCTACGACCTGACCCGGGGCAGGATCGTATTTAGATACAAGTAAGCCCTGCAACTGCAGCAGGACGGCTAGAATCTGTCCAAAGCGGATTCACTGGCAAAGAAGATTTTTTCCTCTGCTTCCCGGTCTAGGATTTCAGACTGTTTCGCGGTCAGCACCAGGCGGTATCCAAAGGTTATGAACACTGGCCCGGCAGTGCCTATATCCTTGGGCTCAAGCTGGAACTCGAAACTAAAGCCCTGGTTTTGGCTGATTTCCTGGGCAGGCAGCATCTTCAGGTCCTTAGCCAGGACCAGACCTTCCTTGTCGCAGAGATATGCACCCAGCCAGATGTCTCTGGACCAGGCAGCCCATTCAGGCAGGCTGGCCTTTATGGGCTGTGCTTCACCCTGGACCCTGATGCCGTTTTTTCCCTTGTGGGCTTGATATTCAAAGCGCATGTATTGCATTTGCAGGCTTTGTTCTGTGTCAGGGAGCCAGATCTGTTTGTTCAAATGCCGTACACTCTTGTGGCTGCAGGCAGAGCTGAGCAGAAGCAGGCCCAGGAACAGGCAGGCCACGATCCTGACATTGAGTTGGGGGGCCTGGAATAGATGCATGTCTGACTCCGAAAATGAGGCTAGGGTTATATCCTGGGTCGACCCTGGCAGATCATTTCCGCCAGGGTCAGCTTGACTCTGGGCAATTTGTTTCGGACTGTGCCTAAAAGCCCCTTTTCCAGATTTGCCAAGGAGGTATAAAGTCCTGTTCGATCCAGAACCGGGGGATCCTGCAGGCCGGCAGTGAGCCTTTGGCTTTGCTGACAGCCAGGGAAGCGCTTGAGCTCCCGGTTGGGCATCAGCACCTGATTGGGCACACCATGCAGCCTGCAAATCATAAGCCTGTATGGGTAAAGACTGCACCAGCCTTGCTCATTCAGGGGGCACATGATGTTGGGCTGCAGACCCTGGTGCAGAAGCTCCCTGCTTTTCTGGACATATTCCCTGGCCCTTACCTGGAAAGTCTGCCTGGCCTGTTTGGAGCACTGCTGCAGCCCGCGCCAGAGATAGGCCCATTCCAGATAGGTGTGGTGCTGGAAGTAGCTGGTGCAGCAGTTTTGACTGCATGCCTGGCAGCTTAGCCCAATCTGTGCTGCAACTGCGTTATAGGCCTGTTCCATCTCTGAATAGAGCTCGGCCAGTCTGTCCAGGATCTTTTGCTGTTCAGGTCTGAAGCTGGTTGACATGCATCCAATCCTTGATAATGGCGACGCATTGCTGGAGGCTGTAGTCTTCCGTGGACAGTGCCAGATCTGCAGCTGCCAGGTATTTGGGGGTGCGCTCCAGATAGATGTCCTCTAGGCTCTGGTCAGGCTTAAGGACCAGGCCCCGCTGGGGGTGTTGGGAAACTCTGTGGGCGATAGTGGGGTATCCAGCTTGCAAATAGATTATTTGTCCTATATCTTGCAACTTTTGTATGGCCTGCTGGCTATAGATGACGCTGCCTCCGGTGGCGATTATGCATCTCTGCAGCCAGAGTCTGAGCACAATTTGCTCCTCTGCCTGCAGAAAATAGGCGTTTCCCAGCTTCTCGCGCAACTCCTGCAAAGGCAGGCCGAACCAGGCCTGCAGGAGCAGGTCAGTGTCCACAAAGGCCCAGCCCAGCTCCTGGGCCAGATGCTTGGCTAAAGTGCTTTTGCCGGATCCTGGCATGCCCACCAGGGTCAGACAGGAGTATTCAGGGTCCTGGTCGAAAAAAGGGTGCTTATGCATGGGCTCTATCCAGGGCCAAGGCTCGGCCCAGCTGGGTTTGCTCTGCAGGATACCGCAAGTGGATCATATTGGGAAGAAGCGGATATAGCATATTAAGATTCCGGGGCCAAGAAAGGATTACAGCTATGACAGATAATGCTCTTCGTATTGTGCAGGATTATGCAGAGCAGGGCATTAATTTACGCAGGGAGTTTTTTGCAGTCAACAAGGACCAGCTGCTGCAGATTTCCAGGAGCATTGCCATCAGCCTGGTGCATGGAGGCAAGGTCCTGCTCTGCGGAAACGGAGGCAGCGCTGCTGACGCCCAGCACCTGGCAGCCGAGTTTGTGAATCGTTTCCAGATGGACAGACCTCCTTTGCCTGCCTTGGCCTTGACTACAGATACCTCGGTATTAACCGCTATAGGCAACGATGACTCCTTCGAGCAGATATTCAGCAAACAGATCAAGGCCTTGGCCAGGGAAAAAGATATTCTGCTGGCTTTCTCTACCTCGGGCAAGAGCGCTAATGTTTTGCAGGCCTTGAGCTGCTGCACGGAAAAGGGCCTGATCTGCGTGGGGCTCACCGGGATGGATGCAGGACAGATGCAGGACAGATGCGATTTTCTGCTCCAGGCCCCAGCCAGGGAGACGCCTTTGGTGCAGGAGATACATATTGCTGCCGGACACATGATGTGCAGATTGGTGGATTACTACCTGTTTGATGCTGTTCAGGAGCTGGAACCTTATGTTTAGTCCTGCAGGCTGAGTCCCAGCCCAGCCAACAAGAGTGTTAGAAATAACCCCCATGCTCTGAGTATGGGCACAACGAAGCATGGAAAACTTCAATCCGCAACGTAAAGGGCGAGCGCCGTTCGCAATAGAAGGGCGAGCGCCGCTCGC
>JBKGXZ010000192.1:0-2835 GCA_046546355.1 Desulfohalobiaceae bacterium
CACCATGCGCTGATACCAGGATTCGTAAGAATTATAGGCCCCTGGATATTCGCTGGGATTATTGGAGTTATTTTTATCCCACTCCAGATGCAGCCCGAAAGGCGCATAAGCTGCCATGCCCACTGACCATTTGCGGTTCACAGGCATGGAAAAGCCTAAATGCGGGGCATACAGATGAGGAGAGTCGTCACTAAAGCTTGTGGGTCCCAGGTTCCCATACTCCGGGTCCTCAACCCGATATCCTTTCGCCTTAAGGTTGGGATCGACAACCATCAATCCGGCTGAAGCCATGGGCCTCTCCGCTTGACTCAGGCCTGCCGGATTGTAATAGACAGCAAATGGGTCGTCCGCGTATGCTGAAAAAGCCCCTCCCATCGCGGTGGCCTTGGAGCCGATCCCGTAGGTGTCCACATTCCCGGCCCAGGCGCTGCCTGCCAGAAGCCAAAAACATACCGCAAGCATCACCAATCTTTTCATCTCCAAACTCCTCCTGTTTTGGTGCCATAACTACCCTGCCCCTCTAAAATCCTGCGGCTGCAATGCTTGACTTGATGCGCTATCACCTCCTTATCAGGCATCTGCTTTTGCAGGCCAATTTTAATTTTTTCAACCGGAAATTAATACTTTCCGGACGGTAAGGGATCAGTTGAAAAAATAGAGAATTATTTCTGAGATTACAATTTCATTGCAAACTATTTATGATAAGCTACAAGGCAAGGGCATTGTTGTCAATATTCGGGCTAGAAATTTTGCAAGGCCTGCGCGTACGAGGGCAGCCTCCGCCGGGCTGAAGTCCATGCAGCCGGGACAAAGGGGGACCTGCTGAAACTTTAGTTTTTTACAGCTGGTCGATCTTGGACATGTAGGTATTGAAGCCGCCGTGGGGGCAGGGTTTGGCCTGGCCCTCGAATGCGGCTTCCATGAAGGAGGTCAGCCAGAAGTGGATGTCGTACTCCTTGATGATGCTCCGCAGGCCCTGCATCCTGGCCTGGCGCTCTGAGGCGTGCATGTAGTAGCCCCTGCGGATGGCCTCTGCCACGCCGTTGACATCATAAGGGTTCACCAGAACAGCGTCCCTGTAAAGCTGGGCAGCTGCCCCTGCGAACTCGCTCAGGATAAGCACCCCATTCTCCTGGTGGTTGCAGACGCAGTACTCCTTGGCCACCAGGTTCATGCCGTCCCTGAGCGGAGTAATCAAAGCCATGTCCGAGGCCAGATAGAAGGAGACCAGCTCCTGCCTGGACAGGCTGCGGTACAGATAATGGATAGGAATCCAGCCCGGCTCCGTGAACTGGCCGTTGATCTCCCCTACCAGCCGTTCGATATGCTCCTTGAGGAGCTGGTATTCATGCACCTCCTCCCTGCTGGGCACCACCACCTGCACCAGGGCAATCCTGCCCTGCAGGTCTGGAAAATTCAGCAGGGTCCTGCGTATGGCTTCCAGTCTCTGGGGGATGCCCTTGGTATAGTCCAGACGGTCCACCCCCAGGATTATCTTCTGCTCCGGATGCATGAGATTCAGGTCTTCGCTGCGCCTGAAAACCTCCTTGCTGACTGCGCTATGCTCAAACTCGTCAAAGTCGATGCTGATAGGGAAGCAGCCCACCTTGACCTGGTGCGGACCGCACTGCACACTGAACATGCTGTCCGACTGCTCGTGGTAGATCTGGGAACAAAGGCACTCCAGGCAATCCACAAAATTGAGCATATCCTCCCTGGTCTGAAAGCCCAACAGGTCAAAGTCCAGCAGAGCCCGCAGGATCTCACGCCTCCAGGGCAGCTTGAGGAAGATCTCCGGTCCGGGGAAGGGGATGTGCAGAAAGAAACCGCACTTGCGGTGCTGACCCAGCCTGTTTATCTCCCGGGCCACGCACATCAGGTGGTAATCGTGCACCCAGACATAGTCATCCTCAGAGGTGGCCTGCAAAATATTCTGGGCGAAGATGTTGTTCACCTTCTGGTACTTCTCCCAGTAGTAGGGCTCGAAGTTGCAGCGGGAATGCAACCCGTGCAGAAGGGGCCAGAGCACCTCATTGGAAAAGCCGTAGTAGTAGCCCTGCACATCCTCCTGGTCCAAAGGCACCGGATGCAGCCCATAACCCTGCTCTTCTGCGAACTCCTGCATGGGCTGGAGCACATCTTCCTGCTGCCCTGCTGAACCTGGCCAGCCCAGCCACAGCCCGCCGTTTCTGGCCAGCACCGGGGCCAGAGCCGTGACCAGCCCCCCGGAGCCTGGCTTTACCTTCCAGCTGGATTCTGTCTTCTGCAGCACAATGGGCAGCCGATTGGAAACCACCACCAAACGGCTGAATTTGTCGTCACTGATCATATTTGCTCCACATATGGAAGTTGGCCCCATGACGACCCTCCCCTAACCCCTTGGCCAGCTGGCCTTTACCCACACCTGACACCCAGCTAAATACAGCTTTGCCATAGACCTATGGTCTATTTAGCCAGGTAAACGGGGGGTAAGGAAAGGGTCCGCATCACGACCCTCCCTAGCCCCTCCCCGGCACTCACTTGCTTGGTCACCTAGAGCAAGCATTATTGCTCCACCAAGTGAGTGCCGGGGAGGGGAATAAGAGGGAGTAACTCCTGAATATCAGAACCTGGATCAAAAGCATGAGCATCGAATTCTGATTCCCCTCCCTGGCCAGGCTGGCCTTTACCCACACTTGACACCGTGGGATAAGGAAGAGGTCATCATTCAACCACCCCTTACCCCTCCTTGCGAAGGAGGGGAATCATAGCTGTCTGATCTTGCTTAATATTTAAAGTCCTCGCTCCCAATAAACTGAGAAGGATAACCAAAAGACGAATATGGAAGCCTGCTCC
>JBKGXZ010000193.1:0-2830 GCA_046546355.1 Desulfohalobiaceae bacterium
AATCGATATTGCTGATTCCAGCCTTAAGCAAACTACAGATCCAGCTTCAAGCCAACAGGGCAATGATCCGAGCCATAGACTTCGGATTCAATCCAGGCCTGCTGTACATAGGGCTTTAGCTCCTGGGAGACAAAGAAGTAGTCTATACGCCAGCCCGCGTTCCTGGCCCTGGCCCCGAATCTGTATGTCCACCAGGTATAGTTCCCTGGCTCCTGGTTAAAGAGCCTGAAAGTGTCTAGATAGCCGTGGGCTATGAACTTATCCAGCCAGGCCCTCTCCTGGGGCAAAAAACCTGATCTGTCCGAGTTTGCCTTGGGATTCTTGAGATCGATTTCCTTGTGCGCGGTATTGAAATCCCCGCAAACCACTATGGGCTTTCGCCTGCGCAGCTCCTGGGCATATTCCAGGAAGATGTCATAATAGCGCATCTTGTAATCCAGTCTTTCCTGGCTCATCTGTCCATTGGGGAAGTAGACATTGAACAGGTAGAACTGCTCGTACTCCATCAGGATCAATCTGCCCTCCTGATTCATATCCTGCTCCGGCAGTCCGAAGCTATAGTCCAGGGGCTCCTGAGCGCAAAATGCAGCCACTCCGGAATAGCCCTTCTTGACCCGGGCTGGGTTCCAGATCTGCTTATAGCCCTGGACCTCCAGTTCCTTGGAGCTGAGCTGCTCCGGTCTGGTTTTTATCTCCTGCAGGCAGATCACATCCCCTGCGCAGGAATCAAGCCAGTCCCAAAAGCCCTTTTTGACCACCGCCCGAAATCCGTTTACATTCCAAGAATACAAGGTATACACTGCGATCGACTCCTTTATCCTAGCTTGGACTCTGTATGTCAGAAAATCACGTAATCAGTTTCCAGTTCCCGGGCCTGCCCGAGGTGGGCTGCGCATTCACCACCCGCAAAGGAGGCGTAAGCCAGGGGCCATACGCCTGGAACAATCTCTCCTATTCTGTAGGGGATCAAGAGCGAAATGTGCAGCGCAACAGAGACTGCCTGCAGGCCCAGCTCGATGTGCAGAGCCTTTGCTGCCTGCAGCAGATCCACTCCAGCAAGATGGTCTGCATCCAGGAGCAGCATACTCAGCCTGGGCCTGTTCAGCAAGCAGACGCTATGACTGCTGAGCTCCAGGGCCTGGCCCTGATGATCCAGACTGCGGATTGTCAGCCCCTGCTCCTGGCCCACTGCTCAGGCAAATATATAGCTGCCCTGCACGTGGGCTGGCGGGCTAACCGGGCAGGGGCTCCAGGCCAATGGGTGCAGCAGTTCTGCAGAACATATGCCTTGAGGCCGGATGACATCCTGGCAGTGCGCGGTCCCAGCCTGGGTCCCTGGAACAGCCAGTTCCTGAATTTTGAGCAGGAATGGGGGCAGGAATTTCTGCCCTACTTCCAGCCTGAGACCAGGACTATGGACCTCTGGAGCCTGACCCGGGATCAGCTGCTCCAGGCCGGAGTGCCTGAACAAAGCATCTTCAGCCTGGACCTTTGCACCTTCCAGCTGCAGCAGGAATTTTTCTCCTATCGCAGGCAGGGAGTCTGCGGCAGGCAGGCCGGTCTGATCTGGATCAGGCAGCCCTGGGACCAGCACCGCGTCTCATAAGTTGTATGCTTCTCCCTGGCTATCTTTCCGTGAATTACGATTGGGATTATTTGACCCACAGTTGGAAATGACGCGGAAATTCCAAATCACAAACCACAAATTCCAAACAAATTCAAATCAGAGAAAATTCAAAACAAAGAGGCTGCATGATCATACCCAAAAAAAGTAAATTTCCACGAGCCTTTTTGCTGGTCGTGCACAATGACAACAAAAACAATAGATTGAAATCTGTTCTCAGGATACAGGCCATATGAAATTCGACTATTCGCTCTATCTGGTCACGGACAGGGCCCTCAGCCGAGGCAGGAATCTCTTGGAGCTGATCCAGGAGGCTGTGCAGGGAGGAGTAACCGCAGTGCAGCTCAGGGAAAAGCATTGCGCTACCAGGGAGTTTGTGCAGTTGGCCAGACAGGCCCTGACCCTGCTGCAGCCCTTGGGAGTGCCCCTGTTCATAAACGACCGCCTGGATGTAGCCTTGGCTGTAGGCGCGCAGGGGCTGCACGTGGGCCAGGAAGATATGCATGTCAGCGATGTACGCCATCTGGCTGCAGAGCGGCTGGCTTTGGGCCTGTCAGTAAATACATTACAGCACTGCCAGGAGGCAGAACAGCTGCCTGTGGATTACCTGGGCGTAGGCCCGGTATTTGGCACCCAGACCAAGCAGGATGCCAAACAGCAGCTGGGCCTGGAGGGCCTGCTTAGAATCAGGCAGGCCAGCAGCCGCACTTTGCTGGGCATCGGAGGCATAGACAGCAGCAATGCTGCCCAGGTCATCCAGGCCGGAGCCGATGGCATAGCAGTGGTTTCAGCAATATGCGCCTCAAGCTCCCCAAGGCAGCAGGCCCAAGAGCTATTGCAGATTGTACGCGCAGCTCAGGAAGGCAAAAACATATGAAAATCGGATTTTGTATTGACAGTGCACAAAGTTCGGTCTAAGACTTTGTGAAAAATTTCTTAAAAGGAGGAGGCAGGGATGAACATCCTCATGTTTGGACCTAACGGCAGCGGCAAAGGGACCCAAGGCACCCTGGTCAAGGACAAGTATAATGTGGAGCATATCGAGTCCGGGGCCATCTTCAGGGAGCATATCAAGCAGGGTACAGAGCTGGGAAAGCAGGCCCAGGCCTACATCGACCGCGGAGAGCTGGTACCTGATGACATCACCATCCCCATGGTCCTGCAGACCTTGAAGGAAAAAGGCCAGAGAGGCTGGCTGCTGGACGG
>JBKGXZ010000194.1:0-2823 GCA_046546355.1 Desulfohalobiaceae bacterium
GCCATGTACTTGAGGATCTGTACGCCTGTCAGGGGATCCGGAGAACTTTTATGTTCAAAGAGCAGATAGATCCTGGCGAATTGGCTTTCATGGCCAATCAATTGTACGCTGAAAACCAGGTCCGAGTAGTGTTTTTTCAGCTTCTCATCCACATAGGTCGTATGTTCCAGCCGCAGGGTATCCAGGTCAAGGCGCTTCTGGATGTCCTCGGAGATATGCTGCTTCAGGAAGTGCCTGGCGTTATCCAGATTCTGGAAGATCTTCAGGAACAAGCCTTCGTGTGGGGTTTGCTCTTTTCTAGTCGTCATACAGGCAGAATAAACCAGGGTAGCCTTTGAGGCAAGGAAAAGCTGGGTAGCCCTGCAAGGAATTAACTAATGCCAATTTTTGCTAAAAAATTGACCTTCGCCACACCTACCCTAAAATCTTCTATCATATTAAATCATAGAAGAGCCTGTTTTGGCTTTGAGGAGATTAAGTCGAGGAGGTATTATGAGTAAAAGAGCAGAAGCTATATGTGAGCCTCTCAGAGGGCAAGTAAGGGCGAGCGGCGCTCGCCCTTAGCGTTGCGGGTTGAAGTTTTTCCATGCTTCTTTATACCCATTTAGGGTATGATAGTTATTTCCCCTAACCCACGGAATCAAGTGTTTGCCATGCTTAACCAAATCTGCTGAGAAAACGGCGAAGAATAGGAATTTTTCCTGTTGTTAGATCAGGTGAGGCTCGTGGACAAAAGGCTGCAAAAGCACTAAGACTAGGAAAGTGCGAGCAAAAAAGGGGCGGCTGGGCGCAAGCCCAGCTCAGGGAGGAATTTTGTCTGCACTCCCTGGGTGTTGCACTTGATTGACAGGCTTCCGCGCAAAGCAGCCCCTGGCGCAAATAAGACCACACGTGAGGTTGCGTTGGTGGCACGAAAGGCCAAACAGTCAGGATCAGGAAAGTCGCGGCTAGAGAAGCAGGCCGGGGGCAACGATCCAGAGGGCGAGGGGTTTGAGCAACTCCTACTCTCCCTGGCCCCGGGCTCTAGCAAGAAGCCCCCTGCAAATACCACTTGGCAGGGAGCGACCCTGGCCCATCTGGAGTACATGCAGGAGCTGGAACTGAAGAACAGGGCCCTGCAGACCTTCTGGCAACGTCATCGTCTGCCTGGCGTTCCGGAGACCGTGCGGGCCTCCCCCTTGCCGCGTCAGTACCGGACCACGTCCACCCGCAGGGCTGCCTGGAGGCGGGGAGCCCTGTTCCTTCATCTGGCCGGGCAAAACCCATCCAAGCTGAAGCAGCCCTTTCTGGCCTCTCCTCTGGAGCCAGAATCCCACGCCCGCATCTACCGCTTCCTGCGGGCCAAGATCAGCGAAGCTGCCTATCGTATAGTCGCAAAGCATTTGAACTATCTCATCATTCGGGGGAGCTATGCGGAGCAGGCGGTGATCTTCAACGTGAACACCATGAACAGTCCCCTGGTGAGAAAGCTCAAGCTCCTGGCCGGGCACCTGCAGGACATGGAGGAGCCTATTGTGGCGGCCTTTGTCTATCCAGACCCCAGCAGCTCTGCCTACTATCTGGAGGCCAGCCGTCCTGCGGACATGCCCAGAATCAAGCAGCTCTTCGGCAGACAGCGGCTCATGGTGGAACACCACGGCCGTCGCTTTTTGTTCCATCCCACCTCATTTTCCCAGGTCAACCAGTCCATTGTGCCCCTGATGCTGGAGGAGGCCAAGGCTCTGCTCCAGCCCAGTCAGGAAGAGAGGCTCCTGGATCTCTACTGTGGCTACGGGTTGTTCAGCCACTATTTGGCTTCAGAGTACGGACAGGTCATGGGCCTGGATGCGGAGGCTCCTTCCATTGACGCGGCCACGGCGAACAAGCGGTTGCATCCCGCAGGCAAGAGGACTCGTTTCCGGGCGGTTCGGATCACCTCGGGGAACCTGGAGCGCTGGCTCCCTGCCCCGTGGCAGGGGAGGGAATCGATCCTTCTGGATCCGCCCAGGCAGGGTCCTGAGGAGGGCGTCATACCTGCCCTGGCCCGCAGGGGGCCGGGGAAAGTGCTGCACATCCACTGCAATGCGGACCTTTTGCCCCAGTCGATACGCCAGTGGGGCAAACAGGGATATAAGCCCTATGGTATTATTGCCCTGGACATGTTCCCTGGAACACCCGCACTGGAAATCCTGCTGGCCTGCAGCAGGGTTGAGCAGGATTGACAAAGCTTATAAAACTCCAGCGACTGAGGAATGTTCATCATTTGTAAGTTGGATTGACAAATGATGAAAAAGTACTGTAACTGCTTACTATAATAAACAATATCTTATTCAGTATACAAGGAGGTTTTGCTATGCAGGCTAAAAAAGCCATGGTTATGATCGAGGAAATGTATAACGACTACGAATTCATTTATCCTTATTACAGGCTGCAGGAGGCTGGGCTGGAGGTCCAGGTGGTGGGGCCTGAGGCAGGCAGGACCTACACCGGCAAATCCGGGACCAAGGCCAGCAGCACAATGTCCGCGGCCCAGGCTGACGCGGACAGCTTCGATGTCCTGGTCATCCCTGGAGGCTATGCTCCGGATCATATGCGCAGGCACCAGGATATGGTGGATCTGGTCCGGGATATGCTGCAAAAGGACAAGGTGGTGGCAGCCATCTGCCATGCAGGCTGGATGCTGGCCTCTGCCGGGGTCCTGCAGGGTAGAGAAGTGACGTCTTTCTTTGCCATTAAGGACGATCTGATCCATGCTGGAGCAAAGTGGACGGATCAGGAAGTGGTGGTGGACGGCAAGCTGGTCACCAGCCGTAAGCCCGACGATTTGCCCGCTTTTATGCGCTC
>JBKGXZ010000195.1:0-2820 GCA_046546355.1 Desulfohalobiaceae bacterium
GGTCTGCCTGGCGATGGCCTGCCAGCTGTACCTGGCCAGGACCTTTTCCCTGGCTGCCTGGCCCATTTGTCTGGCTTGCTCAGGGTCCTGCAGGATCTTGTTGATTTCCCTGGCCAAGGCCTGGGAGAAGTCTTCAGGATTTTTTGGTTCAGCGTC
The DNA here is from genome assembly GCA_046546355.1 of Desulfohalobiaceae bacterium. GTDB lineage: Bacteria > Desulfobacterota > Desulfovibrionia > Desulfovibrionales > Desulfothermaceae > CAZBUB01. The sequence continues at coordinate 157 of JBKGXZ010000195.1, forward strand.
GCTCTGGGAAACAGGCTCAAGGGGCACCAGGTAGCCGTCGCGGCCATGATCCAGGATTTCAGGGATGCCACCTACCTTGGAGGCTACCACAGGCGTGCCGCAGGACATAGCCTCCAGGTTCACGATGCCAAAAGGCTCGTAGATAGAAGGGCAGACAAAGGCAGCTGCCTGGGAATAGAGGGGGACTATATCCTGCCTGGGTACAGAGTCCTGGACCCAGATTATGGGGTTCGAGCTCTGCTGCCTGGCCTTGTCCAGCATGTCCCGCATTTGCTCTCCCAGCTCAGGGGTGTCCGGGCTGGAGGCGCAAAGCAGGATCTGTGCGCCTTTTTCCAGATGAGGTATAGACCTGACCAGGTGCAGGATGCCCTTTTGCCTGGTGATGCGGCCTACAAAAATGATATAGGGCTGCTCTGGATCCAGGCCGTATCTGCGAAGCAGCTCCAAGTCCTGAGCAGGCTGGTACTCCTGGGGGTCTATGCCGTTGGGGATGATGCGGATTCTGTCCGCAGGCACCTGGTAAAGATACTGGACATCCGCCTGCATGGCTTTGGAAACAGCGACTACCCTATCTGCATGCTGGAATGCGGTTTTTTCCAGCCAGGTGCTGAGATGATAGCCGCTGCCCAGCTGATCCTGCTTCCAGGGCCGGTGGGGCTCGAGGGAATGGGTGGTCAGAATCAAAGGGGCCTGGAAGAGCTCCTTGATCAGGCAGCCTGCGAAATGGGTGTACCAGGTGTGGCAATGGATCACATCCGGTGGCTGGATCCTGCCTGCCATGACCAGGTTGTGCAGCAGGGGCTGGAAGACCTTGGGGTGTCTGGGGTCCACTTTCGGGAAATCGTATTCCGCCTGTATCCCGCGTACTCGCAGGCTGCCTTCCTGGAGGTCCTGGTCCCCGAAACAGAGCACTTCCAGCTGGTGCTGATCCCGGGCCAGCGCAGCCAGCTCCCGGACCAGGTACTGCACGTGCACCCCTGCTCCGCCGTAGACGTAAGGGGGGTATTCCTTGCTCAAGATGGATATGCGCATAAGCTTGCCCTTGTATTGGTCAAAAAACTACTGCTGATTCTGCATAGCCAGGCTATAGAGGCTTTCGTATGCAGGAATCCTGTCTCGCCAGTCGTTTCTTTGCTCCAGGCAGTTCTGCAGGCGCTGTTGATGCTCCTTGCGGCTGGCAAAGGAATCCAGGGCCCTGTGCACAGCAGCAATCAGGCTCTGGGGCTGCAGATCCTGAAAGACAAAGCCGTTGGGAGAGGGGCAGCCCTCTACCCGGGTTTCGAAAACTGTATCCGCCAGGCCGCCGGTTTGTCTGGCTATGGGCAGGGCTCCCAGGACTTGGCACTCCATCTGTACCAGGCCGCAGGGCTCGTATCTGGAGGGCAGGAGCATAAAATCGCAAAGCAGATAGTGCCTGGCGCTTTCCTCTGGTTGGCTCAAGCCTGCAGGGTTCAGCAGCAGGCTGTCCGGATGCTGGGCAGCGTTTTCCTGCAGCAGGCTCCAGGTGCGGCGCAGCTCTGGGCTGGCCCCAGGGTCTCCCCAGGTGACCAGGATCAGGCGGGCCTTGTCCAGAATCCAGGGCAGGGCTGCAACAATCAGGTCCAGGCCCTTCTGGTGATCCAGGCGGCCCCTGAAGCCCAGGATAGGTCTTTGCTCCTGCTGCCAGCCCCAGGCAGGAAAGCATTCATGTCTCGCAGCTTCTTTGGCCTGCAGCATTTCTTCTGCGCTCCAGGGCTTGGCCTCCAGGGCAGCGTGGCGCAGCCAATAATCCCGGCTGACCCCGTTTAAGATACCCTTGAGCTTGCCCTGGGAGTCCAGCTTGCTGAAGACACCAGCCAGGCCGAAGCCAACGTCTTCACTCTCTGTGATTTCCTTGGCGTAGCTGGGGCTGACTGTGTTCACGGCTTCTGCAGACAACAGCCCTGCCTTGAGGCAGTTGGCCCGGCCGAAGAATTCCAGCAGCTCGGGATGGAACAGCTGCCTGGGAATGCCGGCATAATCCAGGATGCCAGGCTCAGCCTGGGCCTGGTACAGCAGGTTGTGTACTGTGAGCAGCACTGGATAGGACTGGTCTGCTTCCCCTAAAGGCATCTGGCTGCGAAAAAAGGGCAGCATAGCGGTGTGTGCGTCCTGGCAGTGCACTATGTCCGGACTGATGATATCTTGCTGCAAAAAGCTCTGGACTGCCCTGCAGAATCTGATCCAGGGCTCAGGCCCGGGCCAGGCATAAATATCCCCAGGCCTGGTGCAGGATTGCAAATGCCGGTCCTGCCCCAGCAGGAAAACAGGCAGGGCAGGCAGGTCTTCCTGCAGCCTGAGCTCTTTTCTGTAAACCGGGCAGACATCTGAAAAGCCGGACCCCAGGGGGATCTGCAGTCTGGGCTGCAGGCACTGCGCCTGTTCTGGCTGCAGAAATGCGTAGGCAGGCAGGGCCGCGCTTACCTGGTGGCCCGTTTGCTGCAGGGCGCTAGCCAGGCCATGCATATATTGGGCAATGCCTCCGACATTGACCAAAGGGGAGAGCTCTGTGGCCAGTAAAAAAATGTGCATAATTTTGAGGTTGCTTTTCCTTGTTCTCATTATTTTTACAACAGTAACTTTCGATCGCAGCTCCGTCATTCCGGCGAAAGGTCGTCATCCTGGACATGATCCAAAACCGGAATC
>JBKGXZ010000196.1:0-2819 GCA_046546355.1 Desulfohalobiaceae bacterium
TGCTCCAGATGCGTGGACGGCTGCAAAGGCAACTGCGATCTGTTCAGCGCCACTTTCAGGAGCAGGGAGCTGCTTTATCCCAAGCCCTTCGGCAAGGTCACCGCAGGGGCGGACAAAGACTACCCTGTGGATTACTCCCATTTGAATATCATGGGCTACGCCCTGGGCGCTGAGGGCATCGCCCAGGATCCGGACCAGGCCACCTTCCCTGTGGTGGACACCAAGACCGCCTTCGGAGGCCAGGATCCTATCAAGATGAAGGTGCCCATGTTTACAGGCGCTTTAGGCAGCACAGACATTGCCAAGAACAACTGGGAGCACTTCGCGATCGGCGCTGCCATCAGCGGCATCAGCCTGGTCTGCGGGGAGAATGTCTGCGGTATCGATCCGCAGCTGAAACTGGGCAGCCACGGCCTGGTGGAGGATTCCCCGGACATGCGACGCAGGATCGAGGAGTACCGCCGCTTCCACCAAGGCTACGGGGATATTCTGGTCCAGCTCAATGTGGAGGATACCAAGCTGGGCGTGGCTGAATACGTGATCGACAAGCTCGGGGCTGAGACCCTGGAGCTGAAGTGGGGCCAGGGCGCGAAGTCCATAGGCGGGGAGATCAAGGTCAACAGCCTGGACCGGGCCCTGGAGCTGAAGAAAAGGGGCTATATCGTGACCCCGGATCCGGAGTCAGAAGCCAATCAGGCCGCTTTTAAAGCTGGCTCCATTAAGGAGTTCGAACGTCACTCCAGGCTGGGCTTTGTGAGCAGGGAAGGCTTCATGGCTGAAGTGGAGAGGCTGCGCAAGCTGGGGGCCAAGCGGGTGACCCTGAAGACCGGGGCCTACGGCATGCGGGAACTGGCCATGGCCATTCGCTGGTGCTCCGAGGCCAAGCTGGATCTGTTGACCATTGACGGTGCTCCAGGCGGAACCGGGATGAGCCCTTGGAGGATGATGGCTGAATGGGGCGTGCCTGCCCTTTATCTGCACTCCATGGCCTATGATCTGTGCCGCAGGCTGGCCAGGCAGGGCCAGTGGGTCCCGGATATCGCCTTTGCCGGCGGCTTTTCCTCTGAGGACCATATATTTAAGGCCTTAGCCTTAGGTGCGCCCTACTGCAAAGCGGTCTGCATGGGCAGGGCCCTGATGATCCCGGGCATGGTGGGCAAGAATATCGGGCACTGGCTGCAGGGTGAGGACGGCGGATTGCCGGCTACCGTGTCCAAGTTCGGCAGCAGCAAGGAGGAGATCTTTGTCTGCTACGAGGAGCTGCGGGATCAGTTCGGCTCTGATGTGGACCAGATGCCCCTGGGCGCGATAGGTATCTACAGCGCCAGCGAGAAGCTGCGGGTAGGCCTGCAGCAGCTGATGGCCGGGGCCAGGAAATGGCGCGTGGACCGCATCTCCAGGAATGAATTGGCCGCCTTGAGCGAGGAGGCAGCCAAAGTGACCGGCATCCCCTACATCATGGATGTGCAAAGGCAGGAGGCCTTGGATATCATAGATGGCAAGGGGTAGTTTCTGGGTAATTTTGCAGCATCATAACAAGCCCTTATCCAGTGGACATTTGCCAGTGCCCTGGTTTATCCGGATATAGAAGGTGGGGAATAGATAGGAGGGGCGAGCGGCGCTCGCCCCTTGCATTAAGAGCGGAGCTCGCCCTTTGCAAAGCTGGTCAGCGAAAATCAGCAATTTTTCATGGAGAAATGGAATGAGTTCTTTAGCCGCTGAAAAACAGGGAGCACGGGCTCAAAATATCTTTGTCAGTGATGATTCGCTACAAATCGATCTTACAGACGGCCGTACAATCATAGTTCCCTTAATGTGGTATCCACGCTTGTGGTATGGGACCCCGGAAGAAAGAAGTAATTATCAAATAATTGGAGACGGTGAATACATTCATTGGCCCGAGCTGGACGAGGACTTAACAGTTTCTGGTATTCTAGCCGGCCATAGATCCGCAGGGAGTCCCGGCTCATTGAAAAAGTGGCTTAATGAGCGGATACAAAGGTAATATGCTTAACTTTGACTCAGCCCCAGCAGGGCTGCGGCGTTCCCGCCCAGGAGCATCTCCAGCTCCCTATCCTCCAAGCCGGACTCGGCAAACTCCTTGAAATACCTGTTTGGCCTCAGCAGAGGAAAATCAGTGCCCAAGAGCAGTTTCTCAGGGCCCATGGCCCGGGCCAGGACCGGCAATACCTGGGGCCGGTACAAAAATGGCATGGCAGCGGTGTCCAGCCAGCAGTCGCGCAAAGTCTCAGGCACTTCCTTTTTCAGGTAGCCGAAAAAAGGCAGCCCTCCACCCAGGTGGGCCAGGATCCAGGTGGTCTCAGGGCTGGAGCGCAGCAGCGCGTAGAGGCCGGCCAGGGTCATGGGACTCTTGCCCGGGTAGTTGTGGCCCACAGGCTCGTTGGTGTGCAGAAGCACAGGCAGGCCTGCCTCCCGGGCCAGCTCCAGCACAGGCTGCATTTTTTGACCCAGCTCCTGCCCCAGATCCTGGTGGTAGAAGGCCAGCTCCCCGATGCCTTTGGCCCCCAGCTGCAGACAGCGCTCTGCTTCCTGCTTTGCGCCTTGCTGCAAGGGATCCAGGCAGCAAAACGGGATCAATTGCTGGGGGTATTGCCGGGCGGCCTGCAGGACATAGTCGTTGTGCAGACGGGTGGTCTCCGGATCCCGCCAGGGGAAGCCAAAGACCACGCTCTTTTGCACTCCTGAATCCTGCATGGCCTGCACCAGCTCAGGGGCCGTGGCCAGCCTGGACCTGGGATTCTGGTACAGGGCAGCGAACTCTGGTTCCCGCCGGCAGTACTCCTGCCTGTTGTCCCTGA
>JBKGXZ010000197.1:0-2767 GCA_046546355.1 Desulfohalobiaceae bacterium
TGTTCAGCCCCTATTTCTAGCCCGGCCTGCCCCTGAGATACTGCACAGCCTGCTCCAGTCCAGAGACAGTGAGCTCGAACATAGGGAAGATCTGTCTGATCATAGCTATGGTCCTGGTATAGTCCCAGTATCTCTTGGGCACTGGATTCAGCCACACAGAATAAGGAAAGGTCTGGGCTATGAAGCGCAGCCTCTCCAGGCTGGGAAGCCCGGACTTTTCCTCCACATGGATGGAGCCGTCAGCAGCCATAAGCTCATAAGGGGCCATGCTCGCGTCGCCTACGAGGATAAACCTGGTCTCCGGATCCAGGCGGACCAGATCATCCACCCTGTAGGGCTTATGCCGTCTGGGTGGATCTTCCCAGAGGAAGTCGTAAATGGTGTTGTGGAAATAAAAGGTCTTGATATCCTTGAACTGGGCCCTGGCATAGGCAAAAAGTACTCTGACCACCTGCACGTATGGATCCATGGACCAGCCGCCATTGTCTATGGCCAGGACCAGCTTCAGCTTGTCCTTAAGGCCCCGCTCGTAGACCAGCTCCAGCTCGCCGGCATTTTTCATGGTCTGCCTGATGGTCTCTTCGATATTCAGAACATCCTTGGGACCAGCAGGAACCAGATTCCTCAGGCTCTTTAAGGCCTCGCCCACCCTGGCCTTGGTCAGGGGCTGGTTATCGCTGTAGTCCTGGTACCTCCTATCCATAGCTACCTTCAAGGCGGACTTATTCCTGGAGGCCCCGCCCACGCGCATTCCGCCCGGATGATATCCTGAATGGCCAGTAGGCGAAGTGCCCCTGGTGCCTATCCACTTGTTGCCCCCGTGGTGTTCCCCTTCCTGTTCCTGCAGGCGCTTTTGGAAGTATTCCAAAAGCTCCTGGGCACTCATGGAAGCCACCTGCTCCGGATCCAAATCCAAAGCCTGGGCCAGGCCCTCAGGGTCCTCACCCAACCACTGCCTGAGCATGTCCTGCATCTGCTGGCTCAGCTCCAGGCCCTCCAGGTCAGGCGGCTCGCCGCCTTGAAAATAGTGGGCAAACGCCTGGTCATAGAGGTCAAACTGTCTCTCGCTCTTGATCAGGATGCACCTGGCTGCAGTATAGAATTCCTCTAGGGAATTGACCAAACCCAAGCTCAAGGCCTTTTGCAGGCGCAAAAAGGCAGTAGGGCTGACACTGACCCCGGACTCACGCAGCAGATAAAAAAAATCCACAAACATAGTAATTGCTCCGGCTGCTTAAAGCCTGCCGCAGCGCTTTTGAGCCACCTCGAGATCGCTGCTTTTCTTGAACAGGACTCCCAGGTAGGGAATATCGCCCTTTTTCAAACGCTTGGGCTGGAAGTCAGGCTCGTTATGCAAGGCCCTGATCCAGTTAATCAACTCCCTGGTGGCTGGCTTTTTTTCGATTGAAGGCAGCTCCCGCAGCCTGTAAAAAGCATCCACAGCATTTTGCAAAAGATCCTGGCTGAGATTGGGGAAATGGGTCTGAACAATACTGCGCATCATTTCAGAATCCGGGAAAGCGATATGATGGAAGTTGCAACGGCCCAGGAAAGGTTCGGAGAGATCCTTCTTGGCGTTGGAGGTGATGATGATCACCGGCCTGTGCCTGGCTTTCACTGTCTTGTCTATCTCTATGATGTCGAACTCCATCTGGTCCAGAACATCCAGCATGTCGTCCTGGAAGTCGCTGTCAGCCTTGTCTATCTCGTCTATGAGCAAGACCACCCTTTGCTCTGCCACAAAAGCCTGCCCGATCTTGCCCATCTTGATATAATCCTCGATCCTGCTCACATCCCGGCTGGAATCCCCGAACCTGCTGTCATTGAGCCTGGTCAGGGTGTCGTACTGGTACAGGGCCTCCACCAGTTTCATATTGGATTTCACATTGAGCACAATTAAGCCCATACCCAGGGCCTGGGCTATAGCATGGGCCAGCATGGTCTTGCCAGTGCCTGGCTCACCTTTGAGCAACAAGGGCATCTCCAAGGCCATTGAGACATTCACAATCCTGGCCAGTTCGTCATCCAGGACATAGCTGCTGTTTTGTGCGCACTTGCTTTGCAGTTGACTCTCAGAATACATGTCTTGCTCCATTTGTATCTTTTTTTTGTATGCCAAAAAGCTATTGAATGCTGACTCGGCTTTCCTCTCTAACACAGGTGCCGCTATTGATCCAGGGCTTGTTCAAGTTGACCAGCACAGAGATCCTTTCTTCAGGTAAAAGATTATTCCCTATGCAAAGAAAAACAGCGGTTTTTCAGGAGAGTCGGAATTGATTGGATTGAACATGCATAAGCATGCTAAAATTTGTACAAGAAGCGCTTTTTCTGAAGGATAGCCTGGAGACAAAGCCGATAAGGATAAATAAAGGGGAAACTTGTCTTCAGCACACAACCCCTTTTATTGCCGTTATGATCACCGACTTTCGTCTAGGAGCTCATTAGCTATTTGGATATCCAGGCCCTGCATGCCTTGCGGCCCCAAGTGGTAGAGCTGATCCAGGAAGTTCTGCTGCAGGCTGCCCGGACCCCTAACCCCAGCAGCAGCCAGCTCCCCTGCTATGCCGGTGGCCGCCAGGCCTGCAGTTGCAGCCAGCTGCAGATCCTTCTGCACCCCGGCGAATGCCGCCACCAGGCTGCTGGCTACGCAGCCCATGGCGGTGACCTTGCCCATCAGCTCATCCCCATTGTTCAGGATATATTCCCTGTCAGAGCCCAGTACATAATCCTGAGCCCCGCTGATGCAAACCAGGCAGCCGAATCTGCG
>JBKGXZ010000198.1:0-2678 GCA_046546355.1 Desulfohalobiaceae bacterium
AGATGCAAAGCGCGGATCTCTGGCTTTTGGGCAGTCCTTGCTACCACGGGCATATCAGTGCCCAGCTCAAGGCTGTCCTGGATCGGACCCGGGCCCTGTTGGCCTTGGATAAGGATATGTTCGCAGGTAAGATCGGGGCAGGCCTGGCAGTGGGCGGAGACAGGCATGGAGGGCAGGAGAAGGTGCTGGGCTGCCTGCACGACTTCTACCTCATAAACAAGATGCTGCCGGTGAGCGGCGGGGCCTTTGGGGCCAATCTGGGCGGGACGTTGTGGTCCAGGGACAAGGGTGCCCAGGGCATAGAGGAGGACCAGACCGGGCTGCGCAGCCTGGCCAAAACAATAGACCGCATGCTTAAGCTAATGGCCAGAGATGCTTGATGCTCTCCGGCTTCAGGCCCAGCAGTCTGGCAGCCTCCTGGTCCAGGGCATAAGCGTCATAGGAGCCCAGGATCTGGTTTACCTTAGGGCTGCAGGTCGGTCCCCCCAGGTGCTGCTGGGCCAGCCCCAGGCTGGCATCCATCAGACTCAGGTCAGGCAAGAGGTAGCTGTTCAGATCCTGCAGTGACTCCTGCATCTGCCCATGGAAAAAGGCCTTCTTCCAGCTGCCGTGCCTTCCGCTGTAATAGCTGGGCGGGGCAAAGCCCAGCATGTTCTTCAGGGTCCCGGTAATCCTGGCCAGGGAATGGGCCTTGAGCACAGGTAAGGAGATGATATAGGCCTCAAAAGCTATTTGAGGCAAATATGCCTCTGGCAGCACCTTGCAGTCCGGGTTCTCCAGCCGCAGCAGCTCTTCCTGATTCAGATCCAGCAACTGTACATCATAGGTGTTGCAGAGCCTGGTATAGCCCAGGGCCTGGAAGACCTGCCAGGTCTCCAGGCCCGGATCCCCACACCCTTCAGCAATAATCAGCTCGCAGTTGCAGCAGGCCTGGACATAGTCTATGACCGCAGCGCAAAAATCCCGATGCGTGGTAACCGGAAAGGCGGAGTCATTTATCAGATTGGGCTTTAAAAGGACCTTCTTTTGCCCTGCCAGGGCCTGCTGCGCCTGCAGCTCCTCCAGGACCCGGGGCACGCTTTCCGCGTATGAGGTGAATTCCGTGCGGCTTATTCGGCTCATGCTTCAGCAGGCTCAATAAAGCTACGCCTGTACCCTGGCCCAAATGCTCTGGGCCAGAGTTTGGGCCTTTTCGCTCACATCGAGCAGATCCCGCTCTCCTGGCACATGCTGGATGCGAATTGGATCCAGCACAGTTTCCATGCCCATCTTCTGCAGCCAGTCCTGGATGATTCGCGGGGATTCACCGCTCCAGCCATAGGAGCCAAAGGCCGCGCCCAGTTTGTTTTGGGGTTTCAAACCTTGCATATAGGTCAGCATGTCCGCTACCAGGGGCATGATGCCGTTGTTGTGGGTAGGAGAGCCGGCCAGGATGGCAGCGGCGTCCCAGACCTGGGCCATGACCTCTGAGTGGTGCCATCTCTTGAGATGAAAAAGCTTGACCTCCAGGCCCTGGTCTCCCAGGGCAGAGGCCAGGGTCCGGGCCATGGTTTCCGTGCTCTTCCACATGGTGTCATAGAAGATCACTGCCTTGGCCTTGGGCTTCTGGGCAGCGAACTCCTGGTAGGCAGAGACAGCGTCTGCAACATACTTCTGCAGCACCAGGCCATGGTCCGGGGCGATCATATCGATCTCCCAGCCCAGCTCCTGGATCTTCTGCAGGCTTTTAAAAACATTTGAGGAGTAGGGCAGGATGATATTTGCAAAATAGGTGGCCATTTCCTGCTTTAAACTAGGCCAGTCCTGCTCCTGATCCAGAACCTTAGTGCTGGCTATGTTCTGGCCAAAGGCATCCTGGGAGATGAGCAGCTTGTCCTCAGGGATATAGGAAACCATGCTGTCCGGCCAGTGCAGCATCCTGGTCTCCAAGAACTGGACGCTTTTGCTGCCCAGGCTGAGCACCTGCTCACTGTTTACTGTTTCCAGGGGCCAGCCCTGGGTATTGAATCTGCCCTGGATGAACTTCTGACCCATCTTGGAGCAAAACATCCTCTCTGGCCTGGTATGCTCCACAATGTAGGGCAGGCTTCCGGCATGGTCCGGCTCGGCATGGTTGATCACCAGGTAGTCTATTTGCTGGGGATCGACTATTTGGGACAGGCTGTGCAGGAACTCCTCCTGGTAGGCAGTGGTGACAGTGTCAAACAGGGTGATCTTATCGTCTAGAATCAAGTAGGCATTATAGGAGCTGCCCTGCTTGGTCTGGGAATAGCCGTGGAAATCCCTGAGATTCCAGTCCACCACACCTACCCAATACACATTAGGTTTGATCTGAATCGGTTGCATAGTTTCCTCCAGGATTTAGGATAACCTTGATGTTCTCAATCTTTTATTTGTTTAGCGCCTTGCATGTGGCACGGGGACTGGCTCTTCCGGCACTCACCAGGGATAGTATGTGTCTTCAGCCAGCTTGTTTAGTAAATCAAAGTGAGTGCCGGATGTCCCCTACTTTCCTTATTGTCTAAGACTCATATCATGTATTGATATCAAAGGGAATGTCAAATGGTCCAAAAAATGGCGCCCCTGGAAGGCAGGGACGCCATTTTGCAGGGAGGGGCATCTTGGCTCTGCAATAAGCTACCAGTTCTCGCAGACCAGCTCGAAATGGGCCTGGGGGT
>JBKGXZ010000199.1:0-2658 GCA_046546355.1 Desulfohalobiaceae bacterium
CGGACTCCAGACTGCAGACCAGCTCCCCTTCCCTGCCCCCGGGCCGCAGACGCAGGTCCACCTTGAAGACCCTGTCTGCATGTACCTGATCCCCAAGCAGACTGGTCAGGCTTTGGCAGAGCTTGCTCTGCAGCGGCTTCAGACGGCTGGATTCCAGTTCTTGGCCTGGCATATCGCCGCGCAGGAAAAACAGGTCCACATCAGAGACATAGTTCAGCTCGTATCCACCCAGCTTGCCCAGGCCCAGCACAGCCAGGCTGCCTGAATCCCTGTCCTCCCAGTCCGCGGCCTCCTGGGGCTGCAGCCACAATTCCGGTCGCCTGCAGAGTATTTCCAGCCCGGCCTGCAGACAGACTGCCGCCAGGTCGCTCAGCTGCTGGGTAGTCTCCCTGAATCCTGCCCAGCCCAGGCATTCCCTGCCTGCTATGCGCAAAAAATGCTTTTGCTTGAAATCCCGAAACAGCAGGGCCAGATCCTGGAAAGCAGAGCAAGCCACTGCTCTGTCCAGCAGCTCTCGGAACAGTTCCACCAGAGGATAGCTGCGCAGCAGTCTCTTCTCCTGCACCAGCCAGTTGTAATGGCCCTCCTGTCTGAGCAGGGTGGCCAGGTAGGCTGAGCAGGAGCTTATCCTGGCTAATTGCTCTGGATCTATTCGCAAGCTTCAGGCCCTCGGATGCTAGCTTTCATCTGCACATTCCTGTTCCCTGCTGACAGGCAGGCCCGATGGCTGACTCCTGGTAGCCACCGGGCCGCTTTTCCCTGCTATGGCCAGGGACTTAGCCTGTATGTTTGCATTAGTTGGACCTAGATATCGTAATAGAGCATGAACTCATAGGGATGCGGCCGCAGACGGATGGGATCCACCTCGCTTTCCCTCTTGTATGCAATCCAGGAACTGATCACGTCCTCGGTAAACACATCCCCTTTGAGCAGATACTCGTGGTCCTTCTCCAAGGCATCCAGGGCCTCCTCCAGGGAACCCGGGGTGGAAGGCACTCCCTGCAACTCCTCAGGACTCAGGGAGTAAATGTCTTTATCCAGGGGCTCACCTGGATCTATCCTGTTCTCTATGCCGTCCAAGGCCGCCATGAGTATGGCACTGAAGGCCATGTAGCCGTTGCAGGATGGATCCGGGAAGCGGACCTCGATGCGCTTGGCCTTGGGGGAATTGGAGTACATGGGTATCCGCAGGGCAGCGCTACGGTTGCGGCTGGAGTAGGCCAGGTTTACCGGGGCTTCATATCCTGGAACCAGTCGCTTGTAAGAGTTCGTCGTGGGATTGGTCAGGGCGCACAAGGATGCAGAATGCTTGAGGATCCCGCCTATTGCATGCATAGCTGATTCACTCAGGCCTGCGTACTTGTCCCCGGCAAATAGGGGCTCGCCCTTGTTCCAGATGCTGATGTGGGTATGCATGCCTGAGCCGTTATCCCCGAAAATTGGCTTGGGCATAAAGGTCACGCTGCGGTTGTGGCCGCGGCCCACATTCTTGATAATATACTTGAACCACATCAGCTGATCTCCCATCTGCACCAAGGGCGAAAAGCGCATGTCGATCTCCGCCTGTCCGGCAGTGGCCACCTCATGGTGCTGGCACTCCACCCTGATGCCTATGTCCTCCATGTAGCGCACCATCTCGTTGCGCATCTCCTGAAAGGAGTCGGTGGGCGGCACCGGGAAGTAACCTTCCTTGTGCCTGGGTTTGTAGCCCAGATTGGGGCCTTCCTCCCGACCTGTATTCCAGATGCCTTCCACGGAGTCGATGTAGTAGAAACCGAAATTCGAAGCAGAATCGTAACGGATATCGTCAAAGATGAAAAATTCCGCCTCAGGTCCTATGAAGACCTGGTCCCCAATGCCTGTGAACTGCAGATAGCTCTCCGCCTTCTGGGCAATGTACCTGGGGTCTCGATCGTACTTCTCCTTGGTCATGGGATCCACAATGTTGCAGATCAGGGTCAGGGTGGGAGTCTTGCTGAAGGGATCCATCATTGCAGTGTCAGGATCTGGGATAACCAGCATGTCGCTGGCGTTTATGGGCATCCAGCCCCGGATGCTGGAACCATCGAATCCGAAGCCGTCCTCAAAAGAGGACTCGTCGAACTCGCTGATGGGCACGCTGAAGTGCTGCCAGATGCCCGGGAAATCCAAAAACCTGAAATCCACCATCCTGGCCCCTTTTTGCTTAGCATAATCCACTACTTCTTTCGGGGTCATAGTCTGCCTCCTTGCGACTTATTTTCTGGTTTAGCTCTTATTCAGCCCGGGCACCTTTTGGCCTCAATGCTCTTTGTTCCCAAGCTTCAAATGCCTTGCTCATGTCTTTGCAATTAACCTGCCAAAACCATAGCCTAGGGCCTAGCTTCCCGTTATTGCTGACAAACAGCAGCCCATGCCCAGAAAAGAGCCGAATGTGCACGCTTAACACTGGCCCAATTGATACATTTTTGTTGCCTCTTGCAGGGCTGTAAAGAGACTCGCGCGGGATAGCAAAACAATCTTCAAAGATATCCATTTTTTTCAATAGCATAGTCAATAACAATCCTAAGGCAAAAAGGATACAATTTTGTACCTAACAAAAAAGCTTCGGCTTAAGCTGCAGAATCTGGCTGGGATTGATACGGACAGCACGATTGTGGCGACAAGATGGGAGGTCTG
>JBKGXZ010000200.1:0-2604 GCA_046546355.1 Desulfohalobiaceae bacterium
GGTAGTCAAGGCCCAGGGTTCCCCGGGAAGGTCCAGCTTTGTTTGAGCTGGCGGCAGGCAGCTGGGATTTTGGGCTGCCCCTCCCTGGTGCGCTGCTGCAGCAGGGAGGGGCGGCAGGAGGGCGGAATAAAGGATAAGCTTGACTACTTCTGATACTTAAAGGAAATGCTTAATCTGGTACGGAATCTTTGTATCTTGCCGTCTTCAACAGTTACATCCTGTTGCACCACCTCGGCAATGCGCATGTCGTGCAGAGATTCGCTTGCCTTCTGGATGGCGTTTCTGGTGGCCTGTTCCCATGACTCTGTGCTGGTGCCTACCAATTCGATGATCTTGTAGGTGCTGTCGGGCATAAGGACCTCCTTGGAGTTGCAGGTTTTGTATGTTTGACATACAGAGCCTTTTGGAGTTTTACTCATTTTAGAAACTCATATTTAGGACATTTTGTCAACCAGAATTGTATAAGCCGCAAAATGCAGCCCAGGAGCACAAACCATGCAGCAGGACATCCAGTGGCACCGGACCCACTGCGGCAGAATGGATCAGGGCGGATGCAGCCTTCTGGTAGGAGTCAGAGAAGGCAGGGTAGTCAAGGTCAAAGGGGACCCTGAAGGCTATTTGAACCAGGGCTATATCTGCGCCAAAGGCAGATCCCTGCCCCAGAGGCTCTATCATCCAGACAGGCTGCTCTATCCCCGCCGCAGGTTGGGAGCCAGGGGCCAGGGCAGATGGGAGAGGGTCTCCTGGGAAAAGGCCCTGGAGATGATTTCCGAAAATCTGCAAAGCATAAAGGACAGGCACGGGGCCAGGAGTGTGGCCTTTTGCAGTGGCATGCCCAAGGGGCTGGACCATTTTGCCCTGATCAGGCTGGCCAATACCTTTGGCACGCCCAATATGGTTGGAGCCCAGGATGTATGTCACATGCCCAGGGAGCTCAGCGGCAGGCTGAGCTGCGGATTCTATCCCGTACCTGATTATCGGCACTCTACAGATCTGATACTGCTCTGGGGCAGCAATCCTTTGCACACCAATGAGGAGGGGTGTATCTGCAAGCAGGTCCTTGGACGCCTGCAGGACGGGGCGCGGTTGTTGGTCATCGACCCCAGGCGCACTGAATTGGCTGGCAGGGCGGACCTGTTCCTGCAGCCCAGACCAGGTACAGATGCTGAGTTGGCCCTGGGCATGCTGGGGGTCATTCTGCAGGAAAGCTTGTTTGACCAGGAGTTTGTGCAGGAGTGGACTGTGGGCTTTGAACAGCTGCAGGAGCACTGCCGCAACTATCCCCTGCACAGGGTGCAGGAGATCACCAAGGTCCCGGAAGAGCGGATAATTGAGGCAGCGCGCATGTATGCCAGGGCAGCTCCGGCAGTCCTGGGCTGGGGCAATGCCCTGGAGCAAAGCCCTGACAACTTTGCCTGCATCAGGGCCCTGGTCTGCCTGATGGCCGTCTGCGGCAATCTTGATCAACCCGGGGGCAATATTTGGGGCAGGGATCCTCAGGTGGCCAAGCTCAAGGATTTTGTGCGCCTGGATCTTTTGCCCGGAAAAAAGGATCAGGCCCTGCATGCCGGGCAGACCCTGCCTGGAATGGCCACTGTACCCCCGGCGTTTTTTCGCAGATCAATCACAGAAGGACTGCCCTATCAGGTGCGCGGGGCATATATGCAAAGCACCAATCCTATGCTGAGCTGGGCTGACAGCAATTGGACATACCAGGCCCTGCAGCAGCTGGATTTTCTGGCTGTATCCGAGATATTCCCCACCCCCAGCAGCGAGCTGGCGGATATTGTGCTCCCGGCAGCAATCAATCCAGAATTTGATGATATCGGCCACTTCGGGCTGGGGCACGGCTACATCCTGGCCAGGCCCCAAGTAGTGGACCCGCCGGGGGAGTGCAGATCTGATTTGTGGATTGTGAACCAGCTGGGCAGAAGGCTGACAGACAGGGCACACTGGCCAGAGCAAGTGCAGGATCTGCTGCAGGAGCTCCTGGCCCCCAGCGGCCTCAGCTATTCCCAGTTCGCTGCCCAGGGGGTGCTGAAAGCCGAGTCTGGATTTGCCAAGTACAAGGAATCGGGTTTTGCTACCCCCAGCGGCAAGGTGGAGCTTAGCCTGTCCAAAGCCAGCAAGCTGGGCGTGACTGAATTGCCTACCCCTGGGGCGAAAGGGCGGCAGGATGAGGATTATCCCTTGCTGCTCAGCACAGCCAAGAGCCCTTATTATTTGCATTCCGGCCATCGCTGGGTGCAGGAGCTAAGAGAAAGGCACCCAGAGCCCCTGGCCCGTATGCATCCGGAAACAGCCCAAGAGTGGGGCATCGAAGATCAGGCCTGGATCCTGATCGAGACCCCTCAAGCCAGGATAAGCCAAAAGGCCAGCCTGGATCCAGGCCTGCTGCCTGGAGTGGTCCTGGCGGATTCTGGCTGGTGGTTTCCGGAGCAGGGCAGCCAGGAGCTCTACCTTTGGGCTGAATCCAACTACAACCTGCTTACCTCGGGCAGTGAACTGGGTTCTGAGTTTGGCACGCCCAGGCTCAGAGGGCTCAGCTGCCGGGTGAGACCTGCCTGAGCCCTGAGCATAGCACACACTTGACACCGTGGGTAA
>JBKGXZ010000201.1:0-2526 GCA_046546355.1 Desulfohalobiaceae bacterium
AGTAGCTAAACCACTTCAGCCCCTGCTGCACATTGGCCTGGGCCTCTGGCAGGCCCTTTTTCTGCTTGCGTTGCCAGATAAGGGCCTGGAACAACCCAGCTACTGCCATAGAGGCCAGCAGGAAATGCAGATATCTGGGTATCAGGGTGGGATCACCCAGGTTGAGGATGGTGCCGGATTTGTCCTGGAAGTAGGCGCTCCAGCGCTCCGGGGAGAGCATCAATGTCATGTTGTTGGTGAAAAAGAAGCCGGTCAGTAGCAGGCAGGTCACGGCCAGGGCCAGGAAAAGGGTCCTGGCCTGACCCAGGGCCTCGAACTTGAAATCGTAGACATAGGCGCAGACGTAGGCCAGGATGACCAGGCCCACCACGCTCAGCCAGTAGGCAGCCATGAGCACGCTGCTGGTGTACATGAACTGGCCGTACAGGACCTGCAGGAAGAGCAAAGGAGCTACGCCCAGATTGACGGTAAAGGCGATTGCAAATGGCAGCTGCACCGAGATGTCCTTGCTCATGGCCTGAGCGGGCCTGGAGCCGGCTCTGAGCTGATTGACCAGGGCTATGATCCCGCTGCCCAGCATGATATTCATCAACAAGAGGTGCAGGATAAAGGTCAGCAGCAAGAAGAAGTAGAGCCAGCCCCAGGGTACAGGCAGGGCTTCTGCTGCAGGGATCAGGTCGCCGGGATCCATGTCTTGCTCCTTTGTTCTAGGTTCTAATGGCTTTTAGCTCCTCTTGAACATCCCAGCCAGGTCCTTGCTGCCCAGGGCTATCATCACCGGCCTGCCGTGGGGGCAATAGGACCGGCTTTCGCATTTTAGCCAGGCCTGGATCAGCTGACAGGCCTCCTCAGGACTCAGCAGCTCTCCGGCTTTTACAGCCTGTCTGCAGGCCAGGGCGGTCCACAGGCCGTCCAGGGATTCGAGCCTTTCCTGCAGCACCTGGCGCAGAAAGGATTTGCCTTCCTGGGGGGACATGAAGTCAGGCACAGCCTCCAGGAGGAGTTTGTTCCTGTCAGGTCTGGAGAAGGCAAAGCCCATCCGGCGCAGGCTCATGGCCGCCTGCTCCAAGGGAGCTCTTTCCTGCTGGTGCAGGCTAAGCTCCAGGGCAGGGGCCAGTCTGCGGCAGGAAGAGCTCCGGGCTCCCTGCCTGAAGGAGTTGAAGAGCACCCTTTCGTGCATGGCGTGCTGGTCCAGGCAGAGCAGGGTCCTTTCCTGTTCCAGGAGTAAAAGATAGGTCCTGTCTAGCTGGCCCAGATAAGCGTGACCCTGCAGCTCAGGGCTGGTCTGGGGCTGGGGCGCGGATTGTCTGTGGGCTTCCTCTGGGCTGCTGCCAGGGCTTTGCCCGGGCAGGATCTGGGCCTGGATGTCCGGTTCCTGCTTTTCCGTGGAGAAGACCCCTTGGTCCTCCTGCCAGGAATGGTCCAGGAATTCCTCAAAGGTCTTGAATTTGTATTTGCGGCCGGGATCCTGCCCAGCTTCGGGCTGGGGGCGGCCTGCAGGGAAATGCTCTGTCTGGGCCTGATCCAGGGCCCTGGCAACAGCCCGGTACAGCAGTCTGAACACGCTTTGCTCATCCCGGAATCTGACCTCCAGCTTGGCCGGGTGGACATTCACATCCACAAGCTCCGGGTCCAGCTCCAGGAAGAGCACCGCCTGGGGGTGCTCCCTGGCCAGCAGCCTGCCCTGGTAGGCCTGCTTCAGGGCGCTTTGCAGCAGCCTGGACTGCACCGGCCTTTGATTCACATAGAAGTGGATCCTGCCTGGCTTGGCCTGGGCGTTCTCAGGCCCTCCCACCAGCCCGCTTATCCTGAGTCCCTGTTCACCGTGCTCCACCGGCTGCAGGCCCTGGGTTATCTGCTCGGGCCAGATGCATTGCAGGCGCTGCATCAGGTTTTCTGCTGGCAGGAACTCCAGGTTCAGCCGGTCCTGGAAATAGAGCCTGAGCTCTTTGTCCCAATGGACCAGGGCGTACTGCTGCAGGATCTCTTGGCATTTCCTGGCCTCTGTGGCTCTGGTCTTCAGGAACTTCAGCCTGGCCGGGGTGTTCAGGAACAGGTCCCGGACCTCTACTCTGGTGCCCTGCCGCAGGGGGACAGGGGTCTCCTCGCTTATCTCGCCGAAATCAGCCTGGACTTTGAAGCCTTCCTGCTCCCCGGGCTGGATGGAAGAAATGCTCAGCCTGGAGACTGAGGCGATGCTGGGCAGGGCCTCGCCCCTGAAGCCGAAGCTGCTGATCCGGGCCAGATCCCCGGATTCCTGGATCTTGCTGGTGGCATGCCTGCACAGGGCCAGGGAGATTTCCTGCCTGGGCAATCCCCAGCCGTTGTCCTGGACCAGGATCAGGCTCTGCCCGCCCTGCTCGATCCAGGCCTGGATGCTGCTGGCCCCGGCGTCCAGGCTGTTCTCCAAAAGCTCCTTGAGCACAGAGGCAGGCCGTTCCACGACCTCACCAGCAGCGATTTGGTTCTGCAGGTTTTCGGGCAGGATTCTGATTTGAGACTGCTGGGTCATAAACACCAAGTAAT